>JADCRD010000001.1:619434-929151 GCA_014946745.1 Lysobacterales bacterium
ATCAGCGAGCCCGGTGCCGCCGCCGCGTCGTGGATGGTGATGCGGTCGACCACCAGATACGGGAACAGGCTGTAGGCCAGCCCAAGGAAGGCGAACACGAACAGGCCGACCGAGCAGACGAAGGGCTGCCAGGGGCTGCGCAGATCGCCGCTGCGCATGCGCTTCAGCGAGCGCAGGGCGATGAAGAACAGTGCCGCGGTGATCAGCGGGATCTGCAGCAGCAGGATGAAGTTGGGCAGGCTGAACCACTTCTCGAAGATGCGCGCGCTGACCATCGGCGTGGCGACCGAGACCGCGCCGATGCCGATGCCGGTCAGCCACAGCGCGCGCTGCGCCCAGCGCACCGCCTTCCGCTGCAGCTCGCCTTCGGCCTTCATCAGCAGCCAGGTCGCACCCAGCAGGGCATAGCCCGCCAGCAGACAGACGCCGATGAAGCTGGCGAAGGCGAAGTTCGCCACGCTCCACTTGAAGCCCAGGATGTAGGCGCCGAGCATGAAGCCCTGCGACAGCGCGGCCAGCGCCGAGCCGACGAAGAAGCTGCGATCCCACAGGTGCTTGTGCTTCGCGCGGGCTTTGACCCGGAAGTCGAAGGCCACGCCGCGCAGAATCAGCGCGATCAGCATGATCGTCACCGGCAGGTAGAGCGAACTCAGGATCACCCCGTGCGCCATTGGGAACGCGATCAGCAGGATGCCCACGCCCAGCACCAGCCAGGTTTCGTTGGCGTCCCAGAAGGGCCCGATCGAGGCGATCATCGTGTCTTTCTGCGCGTCGTCACCGCCGGGCAGCAGGATGCCGACGCCGAGGTCGAAGCCGTCCAGCACGACATAGGCCAGCATGGCGAGCCCCATCAGGGCGAGGAAGATTTCCGGCA
This sequence comes from Lysobacterales bacterium, assembly GCA_014946745.1. Classification (NCBI taxonomy): domain Bacteria; kingdom Pseudomonadati; phylum Pseudomonadota; class Gammaproteobacteria; order Lysobacterales; species Lysobacterales bacterium. The sequence continues at coordinate 620,309 of JADCRD010000001.1, forward strand.
GCCAGGCGCTCATGCGCGCACTCCTTCGTGGGCTTGGCCCTCGGGCAGGACACCGATGCCGCTGTCCAGCTCGCCCTTCGAGGCCTTGTGCATCAGGTGGAACAGCACGCTGATGTAGGCCACCAGCAGAACGGCATAGATCGACAGGTACAGGCCGAGGCTGATGCCGATCAAGGGCGCCGGCACGGTCGAGGCCGCATCCGCCGTGCTCAGCACGCCGTAGACCACCCAGGGCTGGCGGCCGATCTCGGTGACGTACCAGCCGGCCAGCGTCGCCACCCAGCCCGCGAAGGTCATGCCGACCAGCGCGCGCAGCAGCCAGCGCGCGGGTTCGCCGCGGCGCTTCAGCTGCCAGACGCCCAGCCAGCTCACCGCCAGCATGAGCATGCCGATGCCCACCATCACCCGGAACGACCAGAACACCGGCGCCACTGGCGGGTGATGCTCGAATTCGTTCAGGCCCTTCACTTCACCGTCGAGCTCATGGGTGAGGATCAGGCTGGCGAGCTTGGGTATCTGGATCTCGTAGTGGTTGGTGCGATTCTCCTCATCGGGCAGGGCGAACAGCCGCAGACCCGCGCCGCGCTCGGTTTCCCAGATGCCTTCCATCGCCGCGACCTTGGCCGGCTGGTGCTCCAGCGTGTTCAGACCGTGCAGGTCGCCGGCCAGGATCTGCAGCGGGATCAGCACCGCGCCCAGCACCAGACCCGTGCGCAGCGTGGCCTGCACTTCGGCGCTGGCATCACCGCGCAGCCGACGCCAGGCCGACAGTCCAGCGACGAGGAAGGCCACGGTCAGGCCCGAGGCCAGCAGCATGTGGCTCAGGCGATACGGAAACGAGGGGTTGAAGACGATTGCCGCCCAGTCGGTCGGGTGCGCTTGGCCGTCGATCATCTCGAAGCCGACCGGGGTCTGCATCCACGAGTTCAGCACCAGAATCCAGAACGCCGACAGCGTGGTGCCGAAGGCGACCAGGAAGGTGGCCAGCGTATGCACGCGATCCGACACGCGGCCCTGGCCAAACAGCATGATCCCGAGGAAGGCGGCCTCCAGGAAAAATGCGGTCAGCACCTCATAGCCCAGAAGCGGGCCGGCGATGTTGCCCACGCGCTCCATGAAGCCCGGCCAGTTGGTGCCGAACTGGAAGCTCATGGTGATACCGCTGACCACACCCAGCGCAAACGACAGCGCGAAAACCTTCACCCAGGTGCGGTAGGCCGCGTTCCATTTGGCATCACCCGTAGCGCGCCAGCGCAGCTTGAAGAACAGCAGCAGCCAGCCCAGCGCGATGGTGATGGTGGGGAACAGGATGTGGAAGCTGATGTTGGCCGCAAACTGGATGCGGGCGAGGAGGATCGGGTCGAGGGTGTCCATTTTTGGAGCCGGGATTCGGGATTGGTAATTCGGGATTCGTTAGAGCGCGCTTGCCGCAAGCCCTAAACTTCTCGATCTGAGCCCCTCTCCCATCGGGAGAGGGGTTGGGGAGAGGGCCGGGTGTTCGCAGGCGGTTGTGGTGGCGGGCCTGGCACTCATCTAAGCGTTCGCGCTTTCCATCCGTATTGGGAAAGCGCGCTTGGCCTAGCTGCGACATTCAGAAGTCGGCCAACAGCCGCGTGCGACCGAGCGAAGGTGGGGGTGGGGGGGCAGGTGTTCGCAGTCCGCAGTGACCCAGCGCTCTGTTCAGTCCACCGCCTTCAACGCACGCTCACCCGGTTCAGGCGGCGCTTTCGCTTCGGGCTCGCTGCGGCGGCCGCCGCCCAGCACGCGCTCCTTCAGCTCCAGCAGCTTGACCACCTTGCTGCCCAGGCCCATCAGGCTCTGCAGCGTGTCGGGCGAGAGCTTGCGCACTTCGGCGAACCAGTCGGTGATCTGCTCGATGAGCTCATGCATCTTGCGCATGCGCTCCTGCGCGTAGGCGTCCTCGACGCCGCCCGCGGGTTCGAGCAGGGCATCGCGCAGCATCGACAGGGTCGGGTCGACTTCGCGGCGCTGGCGCTCTTCCGCGAGCGTCTTGAAGATCTGCCAGACGTCCTCGGGCGCCGAGTAGAAGTCGCGGCGGTCGCCGGGGTGGTGTTCGAGTTTCACCAGCCGCCAGCTCTGCAGCTCCTTCAGACCCATGCTGACGTTGCTGCGCGACACGCCGAGCTTTTCGACGATGTCGTCGGCGGTCTGCGCCTCGCGGCTGACGTAGAGCAGGGCGTAGATCTGCCCGACCGTGCGGTTGATGCCCCAACGGCTGCCCATCTCGCCGAAGTGCAGTACGAAGGACTGGGAAAGCGGGGGGAGGTTCATCGCCATCTCCGAAGTTTCAGTAATTTCTGAAATTACGGGCGCGATGATTCCTCCGTGCGCGTGAGCCCCCGGTGAATGAGGGGGCGGCCCCAGAAGGCCTGTATGCCCGAGCGCGGAATCCAGGCTCCATCCGGGCAGCGCGCTCGCAGTTGGCGCCCCGGCGACAGTTGCTCGTCGTCTGCCTTGAGGGCTGTTGAGCGCGGCCGAAGCCCGATTCGCACGTGGCGGCAGCGCGCCAGTCCTGTCTGCAGCAGGCAAGTCGCGGGATCTGCGGCGGTGCTCGCCGCGCTACGGAATCCTGAAGTCCGCGGTGCGGCAGTCGGCGCGAACTGGCTCGCTATACTCCGCCGCCATGAATGAATCCCTGTTTGAACCTTCACTGCAGCAGGTGCGCACCGAGCGCCCCTTGTACTCGACTACGACCCTCTTCATGTCCGCGTTCTTCGGCGGCGCCCTGGGGGGCGTCATCGTCTTCGCGGTCAATGCCTGGCGCGGCTCGCGTCTCGCGCGAGACAGCGTTTGGATCGTTCTCGCTGCGGCTTTCGCCCTGGGCCTGCCCTTCCTGATGCTGGCGGCGCTTCCGGAGGTCAACAGCGGCACCGGCCGGATCCTGATGCGGGGACTGGCGCTGTTGCTGGCCGGCGCCCTGTACCTGCGGCATCGGCACCTGTTCCGCGCGCAGGACCTGTTCGCCGCACGCCGCCCCAACGGCTGGCCGCTCGGGCTTGCCGCGATCGCGATCGCCTTCGTGGTCGGCCTGCTGACCAGCGAGGCGGCGCAGAACCTGCTGGGATCGACCGCGGAGGGCGCATGAACGCCCCCGGCGAACTCGCCTTCGAGGCGCATCGGTGGATGGAGCGCGGGCAGTGGCAGCGCGCTCGCGACGCATTGAGGCGCGGGCTGGCAGAGGCGCCTGACGACCTCGACCTGCTCTACGCGCGGGCGCGGCTGGATTTCCTGAGCGAGAGCGGCACCGCCCTGGACAGTGCCGAGGAGGTGCTGGCGCTCGCGCCCGAGCACGCCGGTGCCCGTCTGCTGCGGGCGCGCATCCTTGCCGAGCACGGGCGCCATGCCGAGGCGGAAAGAGGCTTGCTCGAACTTCTACGCACCTCTCCGCAGGACAGCGAGTTGCTCTGCCACTACGCGTTCCTGCTGCTGCGCGCCGGACAGCTGGCCAAGGCTCGCGCGCTGGCGAGTGAAGCGGCCCGGATCGCGCCCGAGGATCTGCTGGTGCTGTCGACGCTGGCGCTGTTGGACCTGGCGGAAGGACGAACGCCGCGCGACATGGGTGCGCTCGGCAAGATGCTCGACCTGTATCCCGAGGCCGAATCCACCCTCCGCACCCTCGCGTTCACTCTCGCCGAACGCATGCAGCTGGGCGCCGCCCGCGAGGCTGCTGCCCTGCTGGTGCGGCGCAACCCGAACGACGCCGATGTCGTCCGCTTGGCGGCGCACATCGCCTATCTCAGCCACTGGAGCATGCGCCCGCTGTATCCGATCCTGCGCTGGGGCTGGGCGGGCAGCTTCGGGCTGTATGGCGGCTTCATCGCCCTCAACACGCTGGGCCGCGGCGTGCTGCCTGCGCCGCTGCTGTTCGCGGTCTCTCTGGCGTGGATCAGCTACGCCCTCTACAGCTGGGTCTACCCGCCGATCTTGAAGCGGCGTCGCTTCCCGGAGCTTCTCTGATGGATACGCCGCCGAACGAGCGCGCCACGCTCGAAGCCGCACTGCTCAGTGCCCCCTTCGATGCGCGCCTGCGGATGCGCTATGCGCAGGCCCTGCTGGATGAGGCCGCCTTCGAATCAGCGCGCCACCAGTTCGAGCTGTGCGCGCAGGCTGATGCCTCGGCCGCACCGCTGCTGGGACAGGCGCGTGCGCTTCTGGCGCTTGGCGACGTCAACAGCGCCCGCGATGCCTACGCGAAGGCCCGCGGTCGCGAGGGCTTCGAAACGCTGGCAGCGCTCGAAGCGCCGACGCCGGAACGGCCGGCGCGACCGCGTCTCGGTCTGGTCGAGGCCAGCGGTGAGATCCGCGAGGTGTCGGTTGAACCCGCCGAGGTCGAGCATGAGACCCCGGCGCGTTTCGCCGATGTCGCCGGCCTCGACGACCTCAAGAAGTCACTGCGCCTGCAGATCATCGAGCCCTTCCGCAATCCGGGCTTGTTCGCCCGGTTTCGCAAGTCGGCCGGCGGCGGCGTGATGCTGTACGGGCCGCCCGGCTGCGGCAAGACCTTGATCGCGCGCGCCCTGGCCGGCGAAGTCGGCGGCAGCTTCATCAGCGTCGGCGTCTCCGAGGTGGTGAGCATGTGGTTCGGCGAAAGTGAGGAGCAGCTCGCCGACGTGTTTGCGCGGGCGCGCGCGCAGCGGCCCTGCGTGCTGTTCTTCGACGAATTGGACGCGCTGGCCTACGCGCGCGCCAAAGCGAGTTCCGAGCACAGCCGTCGCATCGTCAACGAGTTCCTGACCCAGCTCGACGGCGTCCTCAGCCAGAACCGCGATGTGCTCGTGCTGGCGGCCAGCAACATGCCCTGGGACGTCGACTCGGCGATGAAGCGCAGCGGTCGCTTCGCCCGACAGGTGTTCGTGCCGCCGCCGGACCTGGTCGCGCGCGTGCACATGTTCAATCTGAAGCTCGACGGTGTGCCGACGGAAGCGCTGGATGTCGGCGCGCTTGCGAAGGCAACGCCGTTCTACTCGGGCGCGGATATCGAGGGGCTGATCGATCTGGCCAAGGAGCGCGTGATCGCGCACGCCATCGACAACGGCGTCGAACGTCCGCTGCGACAGCAGGACCTGCTACAGGCCGTGCAGGAGTACGCCGCCAGCACCCTGGAATGGCTGCGCACCGCGCGCAATCTGGTGCGCTACGGCGGCGATGGCGGCTACCGCGAGCTGGAGCAGTACCTGAAGCTGCACAAGCTGATCTGAGTCATTTCCGCCACATCTCGGATGTGTTCGGAGGGCAGGTCGAGTGGATCGTGGATTCGTAGGTTGGGCCGCGCTGCGCTTGGCCCAACCTACGCTACGAAGGGCATCAACCCGCGATCAGCGCATCCCAGCCCGGCCGCGGGCTAAAGCGTGGGCCGTGGCGGCCGGCGAGCTGTTCCAGGCGGGTCTTCAGTTTGGCTGCGCCCTCGGCGCGCGCGTACTGGATCGGGCCGCCGCGGAAGGGCGCGAAGCCGGTGCCGAAGATCACGCCGGCATCCAGCAGGTCGGCATCGGCGACCACGCCCTCATGCAGGCAGGCCACCGCCTCGTTGACGAAGGCCAGCACCAAGCGATCGGTGAGGTCTTCCGGTGCCTTGTAGTCTTTCGGCACCTCAGGCTTTTTGGCGCGGCCATTTTCCCAGGTATAGAAGCCCTGGCCGTCCTTGCGGCCGCGCTTGCCCGAGGCCAGCAGGCCGTCGAGCCCGCTGGGAATTGGCAGGTTCAGGAACTCGGCCATGATCTTGCCGACGCTTGCAGCGACATCCAGACCCACGGTGTCGGCCAGTTCGATCGGTCCCATCGGCATGCCGAAGGCCAGCGCCGCCTTGTCGATGACCGGGCCAGGCACGCCTTCGCTGTACAGCGTCATCGCTTCGAGCAGGTAGGGCATCAGGATGCGGTTGACCAGGAAGCCCGGGGTGCCCGCGACCGGCACCGGCAGCTTGTCGATGGCGCGGCAGAAGGCGGCGAGGCGGCGCTCGGTTTCGGCGTCCATGCCGTCGTGCCGGACGATCTCCACCAGCGGCATCATCGCCACCGGGTTGAAGAAGTGCAAGCCGGCGAACTGTGCCGGACGCTTGAGTTCTGAACGCAGGTCCGTGAGGGGGATCGACGAGGTGTTGGATGTCAGCAGGCTGCCCTCGGGCAGGCTCTCCTCGACCTTGGCGTACAGCGCGCGCTTCGCGTCGAGGTTCTCGAAGATGGCTTCGATCACCAGATCCGCTTTGGCCACGCCAGCGCCTTCGACATCGGCGCGCAGACGCGCGATGGCACCCGCGCGCTTGTCTTCGCGCTTGATCTTCTTCTCGTAGAACGTGTGGGCGCGTGCGATGGCCGGCTGGATCTGCTCCAGCGAGCGGTCCTGCAGGGTGGTCTCGAAGCCGCGCAGCGCGCTCCAGGCGGCGATGTCGCCGCCCATCACGCCGGCGCCGATGACGTGCACGTGCTTGATGTCGTGCGCCCTGCCGCCCAGGCCCTTCAAGCGTTCCTGCAGAAAGTAGACACGCACGAGGTTCTGCGCAGTCGGCGTGCCGGCGAGCTTGGCCACCGACTTGGCTTCGGCGACCAGGCGCGATTCCACGGGGCCACCGCTGCGGCGCCAGGTTTCGATCAGCGCGAACGGCGCCGGGTAGTGCGCCTTGCGCGCCTTGCGAGCGACCTGCTTGACCAGCATCGGCGCCAGCGCCTGGCGCACCGGCCACCAGTTGGTGGCCCAGGCCGTGAGTCGCTGTTTGAGTGGGCGCTTGATGTCGCGCCTCAACAGACCGAGCGCGGTGTCGAGCAGCACGGCCGGTTCGCAGGTCTTGTCGACGAGACCGATGGCGCGCGCGTTCGAGGCCGACAGCGCGCGGCCGGTGAGCATCATGTCGAAGGCCGCCGGCGCGCCGACCAAGGGCGGCAGGCGCACGCTGCCACCCCAGCCCGGATAGATGCCGAGCTTCACTTCGGGCAGGCCGATGCGGGTGCTGTCGTCGGTGCTGGCCACGCGGTAGCGGCAGGCCAGCGAGAGTTCAGTGCCGCCGCCCATACAGAAACCGTGGATCGCAGCGACCGTGGGGCAGGGCAGCTCGGCCAGCTTCTGGAACACATTCTGGCCGTAGCGGATTGATTCGAAGACCGTGCCGCGCTCGTGGTAGGTCTTGAACTCGGCGATGTCGGCGCCGGCAACGAAGCCCGAGGGCTTGCCCGAGATCACCACCACGCCCTTGGGCTTCTCGATGGCGATGCGCTCCACGAGCTGCTCCAGTTCCTCCAGCACCTCGCGGGCCAGCGTGTTGACGCTTGCCTCGGCGCGGTCGAAGGTCAGTACCACTACGCGGTCGTCGCGCAGCTCGGGACGCCAGTGCTTGAAGCGCAAGCCGTCGAACATGGGAATCTCCTGCAGGGGGCGGGCGCCGGCATGCTAAGCCGCGCCGGCCGCGAAGGGGTCACGTATGATCCGGACTGTGCGCGGGCGCGGTCAATCCGGGCGCGTATGGTGGCCGCGATCGAGTGAACTTTCACACTAAACCGGCGGTCGCAGGTTGCCATGAACGCCGTCCTCAGCTTCGAAAGCTTGCACTCGCCCGTCTTCCGCCTGCAGGAGACGCCCGCGCCCGCCGCCCCGCGCGCCGACACCCCCGCGCGAACAGAACAACAACAGGGAGAGCGGCCCCGGATGGCCGAAAACGAAATTGACTACGACCTCGTGCGTCGGGTGCAGGCCGGCGACAAGCGCGCTTTTGATCTGCTGGTTCGCAAGTACCAGCACAAGCTGGTCAGCGTGATCTCGCGCTACATCAATGACTGGAGCGAGTGCCAGGACGTCGCCCAGGAGAGCTTCATCCGCGCCTATCGCGCACTGGGCAACTTTCGCGGTGACGCCCAGTTCTACACCTGGCTGTACAAGATCGCGGTCAACACCGCCAAGAACCACCTGGTGTCGAAGGGCCGGCGGCCGCCGACTGACGACGTCGACGCCTCGGATGCCGTGCAGTACGACGGCGGCACTTGGCTGCGCGATGTCGACACGCCGGAGCAGGAACTGGCCCGGCAAGAGATCGAGCGCACCGTCGCCGAGACGGTTGAGGCCCTGCCCGAAGAACTGCGGATCGCCATCACCCTGCGCGAGGTCGATGGCCTGAGCTACGAAGAGATCGCCCAGACCATGGGCTGCCCCATCGGCACCGTGCGTTCGCGGATCTTCCGCGCCCGTGATGCCATCGACCAGAAACTGCGCCCGCTGATGGGCGCCGAGCGAGTCCGCCCATGAGCATCGACAAGTCTCTCGATCCGAACGCCGAGCTGCGCGAGCAGGTCTCGGCTCTCTGCGACAGCGAGCTCGCCGCGGACAGCCGGCGCTTCCTGCTGAAGCGATTGGCCGACGATGCCGAGCTGAAGTCGGCCTGGTCCAACTACCACTTGATCGGTGACAGCCTGCGCCGCCAGGCGGGGCCACCGCTGTCGCTCGATTTCGCCGATCGCGTGCAGGCGGCGCTGGAGCGCGAAGCCCAGGCGGGCGCGAAGCACGGTTGGTTGCGTTGGGCGGGAGGCACGGCGGTGGCTGCGGCGGTCGCACTGCTTGCAATCGTCGCTGTGCCGGTGCAGCAGCCGGTGGTTCCGGCCGGCGGCCCCGCGTTTGTCGGCAACGGGGAAGTGGTTCCCAGCCAAGTCGCCGAGCGCGATCTGCGCCCGGATATCTCGCGGGCGGCGCAGACCGTGGCCCAGGGCGGCAATGCTTACGGCGGCGCCCAGATGGGGCTGCCGGTGCGCTACGTACCGGTGCTGCAGGCGGATGGTCGTCTTGTGCTGGTGCCCTACACGCCGCTGCTGCAAGCCCCGACGGCCCCGGGCCCGTCCTCTCCGCCGCTGCTGCCGGCGCGCGCGCAGTAAACCTGTCCGTGGAGCGACGTCCCGCGGTGGTGCTGCACGTCGAGGCCAACCTTCTGCGCTTGCGCTACACGGAACGCTGCTCCAGCTGCTCAGGCTGTGCGGGTCGCTGCAGTCTCTTTCTTGCCGACGCAGCGGAGGTTCTTGAGCTTCGCCCGCCTGCGCGCGGGCAGTCCTGGAGCGTCGGCGATGCGGTTGAGGTGGAGCTGCCCTCGCGCTTGCTGCTGCGACAGGCATGGCTGGGCTACGGGCTGCCACTGCTCGGCATGCTCGGCGGCGCGGCGCTCGCCAGCCCGTGGGGCAATCCAGCAGCGGCCCTTGGCGCGCTCGCTGGAACTTTGCTGGCGGTGCGCGTCTCGAACCGTGCCGCGAAGCGATTGCCCGAGCCCCGCCTGCGTCGCGCCGCGACTGCACCGAGGGCGACGTCTTGAATGCCGCATTCGCAGGCCGCACTCCTGCCTCTCTCCGCCGACGCTTTCCCGACTCCCCCACGCCATCATGAGGAACCGGATGCCCATGAGCATGACCCACCCGCTGCACGCTTTCTGGCTGGCCGCCGTGCTGGCTCTCACCGGTCGCGCGGCCGACGCGCAGTCGCTGCCCGACTTCACCGAGCTGGTCGAACAGGCGGGCCCTTCGGTGGTGAACATCGAAGCCACGCGCACCGCCGAGGCCGCCGCGCGCATGGGGCCGAACAACATTCCTGAAGAGGAAATGCCCGAAATCTTCCGGCGCTTTTTCGAGCAGCCCGGGCAGCCGCAAATGCCGCGGGATCGCACCTCGATGGGCACGGGCTTCATCATTTCCAGCGACGGCTACGTGCTGACCAACCACCACGTGATCGACGGCGCCGACCAGGTCATCGTGCGTCTGCGCGATCGCCGCGAGCTGGAGGCCGAAGTGGTCGGTTCGGACGCGCAGAGCGACGTTGCTCTGCTGAAGTTGGACCAGTCGGGCCTGCCGGCCGCCAAGATCGGCGAGTCACGGACGCTCAAGCCGGGACAGTGGATGGTGGCGATCGGCTCGCCCTTCGGATTCGAGCATTCGGTCACCGCTGGCATCGTCAGCGCGCTGGGTCGCGCCTCGCAGATGACCGGCCAGCAGTACGTGCCCTTCATTCAAACGGACGTGCCGATCAACCGCGGCAACTCCGGCGGCCCCCTGCTCAACATCCGCGGCGAAGTCGTCGGCATCAACTCGCAGATCTTCTCCAACACCGGCGGCTACATGGGCGTCTCCTTCGCGATTCCGATCGAAGTCGCCATGGATGTCGTGGATCAGCTGAAGGACAAGGGCTTCGTTTCGCGCGGCCTGCTCGGCGTGCAGATCCAGGAGGTCAGCCGCGAGGCTGCGCAGGCGCTTGGCCTGCCGCGTCCCGGCGGCGCACTGGTCGGTGGCTTCAGCGCCGACAGCGTCGCTGAGAAGGCCGGCATCCAGCGCGGCGACGTGATCCTCAAGTTCGGCGACACCCCGATCAACCGCAGCAGCGACCTGCCGCCGGCGGTGGGTGCGACCCGCCCGGGTACGCGCGTCGATGTCACCGTCTTCCGCGATGGCCGCGAGCGCGTGCTGACCGTGACCGTGGGTGAGCTGCCGCGCGATGCAACTGCACAGAGCGGCAGTGCTGGCGAGGGTGGCAGAACGCCCGCCAATCCGCTCGGCTTGGACGTCGAGGACCTCACCGCCGAGCAGCGCGAGCAGTTGGGTCTCAAGAGTGACGAAGGCGTGGTGATTGGCGGCATTCGCGGTATCGCCGGTCGCCGCGCGGGTCTGACCGAGGGCGACATCGTGCTGATGGTGGGCCGCACGGCCGTGGGCAGCGCGGAGGCCTTCAATGACGCGGTCAAGGATGCCAAGCCGGGTGAGCCGGTGATGCTGCTGATCCGTCGCGGCGAGGCCACGCAGTTCGTGACGGTGACGCCGCCGCGCGCCGACGCCGAGGATTGATCCAGAGAGTCGGTCGGAACGGGTCGCAGCGCAGGGATGCGTGTCCCGTTCCGCTTGAAGCCCGCGTCGTGCGATCCGGCGCGGGCTTCCGTTTATGCGGCTGCCGGTTTCTTCGGCACTCAAGGATGGGATGCGCTGTACACGCTCTGCAGCCCGCTCGGCAGAAGGCAGCCGGGCTGCAACGGCGCCCGCACGCCCCGGGTGTCCGCCGATGGCTGGGCTGAAGCACCACCACGGGGCGGCGAACCGTGGAACCTCCGTGCTCGCGCGGGCATGCGTTCGCCTCGATCGGGTCTAGCGCAGACGCTCAGCGCTGATCCAGATCGCCTTCCAGTTCGCGCTCCAGCGCGTCTGCGACTTCCGCAACGAAGTCGATCGCTTCCACCACGCGCAAGGGGCTGGATCGCGCCGGTAGTCGAGTGACCAGGGCGACTCTGCCGCGTGCCACCGACCAGGCGCCCAAGACCAGGGTGTCGTTGTCGACCAGCAGGCGCTCCAGCAGCGCCGGCGGCGGCGTGCTGTCGGTCGGCAGCTCATGCGCGATGCTGTAGACCTCGCGCCACTCTTCGCGCCGATAGGCGTGCGTGGAAGAACGCAGGATGACGCGCTGACGGCGGCCGTCCGGCAAGGCGGCCAGCACCTCTAGATCACCGGACTCCAGGGCCGTGTAGCGGACGTCGGTAGCGTCGAGCACGCTGCTCAAGCGCGCGTCGACCTGCGGCTGCTTGGCGGACTTGAGGTCAGTTTCAGTGCTTTGGGCGCCCGCTGCCGGGCTGAAGATCAGCGCAAGAGAGAAGCTGAGCGGAAGCATCAGTGCGCAGGAATGCATGGAAGATCACAGGTGCTGAAGGCGAAGCTGCAGTATGCCCGGCCGCAGTGCCGCGGGTCCGCCCGCGTGCTCAGTCCGTCCCGGGCTTGCCGCCAATCTTTCCGGCCACCTGCACGACCTGTGGCAGCTCCGCATCAAGGCGCAGCGCGGTGAGCTTGCCGCCCCACACGCAGCCGGTGTCGATCGCGTGCACGCCGAGGCCCTGGAACAGGCCGAGCGTGGACCAGTGGCCGCAGACGACGCGCAGGTCGCGCTCCACCTGGCCCGGCACCGAGAACCAGGGATACAGACCGGCCTTCTGTGAGCCAGGGCGCCCCTTGTGCTCGAAATTCATCGTGCCCTTCGGCGAGCAGAAGCGCATGCGCGTGCAGACGTTGATGATGGCCCGCAGCCGGTCCATGCCGTCGAGCTTGGGGCTCCAGGTCGCCGGATTGTTGCCGAACATGCTGCGCAGCAGCTTGATGTGGCCGGGGCCCGCCATTCGCTCCTCGACTTCGAGCGCGCGGGCACGGGCGATCTTGGGCGTCCATTTGGGCGCAAGCCCCGCGTGCACCATCATCCAGCCGAGGCTGGGCTCCAGATGCACCAGCGGGCGGCAGCGCAGCCAGTCCAACAGCAGCGGGCCGTCGTCCGCAAAGATCACCCGCTGCAGCTCGGCATTGGTGCGGCGACGCTCGTTCTCCGGGCGCGCGGCGATCGCCAGCAGCGACAGATCGTGATTGCCCAGGACCACCGTGCTGTGGATGTCGAGGCTATGGATCAGACGCAGCACTTCCAGCGACTCGCCGCCGCGGTTGACCAGATCGCCGCAGAACCACAGGCGGTCGCAGGCCGGATCAAAGCGAATGGCGTCCAGCAGCCTCTGCAGCGGTTCCAGGCAGCCCTGGATGTCGCCGATCGCCCAGACCGCCATCAGTGCAGCACGCGCGGCATGGCGAGCACGAAGGCCGGGATCGGTGAGCGGAACTTGCGGGCATCGTCGGTCTGCCAGCCGTAGCTTCCGTGCATCCGCCCAACCGGCGTGCGCAACACGGCGCCCGAGGTGTACTCGAAGCTCTGGCCGGGCTCCAGCCGGGGCGTCTGGCCGACCACGCCGGGGCCGCGCACTTCCTCCACGCAGTCGTCGGCGTCGGTGATGACCCAGTGCCGGTCCATCAGCTGCGCGGGCGCGCCGCCCAGGTGGGTCATGCGTACCGTGTAGGCGAAGGCGAAGCGATCGTCCTCGGGCTCGGACTGGTCGGGCAGGTAGCGGGTCTCCACCTCGATGCGGATCTGCGCACAGGGCGGTTCGGTCTTGAGCGCGCTCATGGCCGGCATTCTAGTGCCCGCTGCTCCGCGCGGTGCACGCGGGGATGCTCACGCGCCCAGAGCATTGGCGAGAGCCACGTACTCCGACACCGCGACGACCTCGGCGCGGGCGCCGGGATCCATGCCCACCGCTTCGATCTGCTCCAGCGTGCACACCGTCGAAAGCGCGTTGCGCAAGGTCTTGCGGCGCTGCGAGAAGGCCGCGCGCACCACCTGTTCGAAACGCCGCGGCTGGACGAGACCGACTTCGGCAGGATCGCGCGGCTCCAGCCGCACCACGGCCGAATCGACCTTGGGCGGCGGTCGGAAGCAGCCGGGCGGCACCTTGAACAGCGGAGTCACCCGGCAACGCGCCTGGAGCATCACGCTGAGCCGGCCGTAGACCTTGCTGCCGGGCACAGCGGCCATGCGGTCCACCACCTCTTTCTGCAGCATGAAGTGCATGTCGCGGATCACCGCCAGGTGTTCCAGGGCGTGGAACAGAATCGGCGAGGAGATGTTGTAGGGCAGGTTGCCGACCAGTCGGATCGGCGACGTTCCGGCCAGCGCTGTGAAGTCGACCGTCAGCACGTCGGCATGGACGATCGACAGCTCGGTGCCAAGCTCGGCCCCGAGTGCAGTCAAGGGCTCGATCAGGTCGCGATCGAACTCGATGACGGTCAGCGCGCGATGGCGCTGCAGCAGGGGGCGGGTGATCGCGCCGGCGCCGGGGCCGATTTCCACGAGGCGGTCGCCGGGCATGGGGGCGATCGCGCGCACGATCTTCTCGATCATGGCGGGGTCGCTCAGGAAGTGCTGGCCCAGCGATTTCTTGGTCTGGTGGCTCATGGCGGGGCGTTCCGGCGATGCAGGGCGAGGCTGCAGGCGAGGCGATGGGCGGCGATCAGGCTGCTCGCGTCAGCGCGCCCCGTGCCCGCCAGCGGAAGCGCAGTGCCGTGGTCGACGGCGACTCGCACGAAGGGCAGGCCGAGGCTGATGTTCACCGCCTGCTCGAAGCCGCTGTACTTCAGCACCGGCAGGCCCTGGTCGTGGTACATCGCGAGCACGGCGTCGATGCCGACCAGCACCTGCGGGAGGAAGGCGGTGTCTGCCGGGAGCGGGCCCACCAGGTCCATGCCCTCGGCGCGCAATGCGTCGAGGCAGGGGCGGATGACCTCGATCTCCTCGCGCCCAAGATGCCCGTCTTCCCCGGCGTGCGGGTTCAGCCCAAGCACGGCGACCCGCGGTGCGGCGATGCCAAAGTCGCGGCGCAGCGCGGAGTGCAGGCAGCGGACGACACGGGCGATGCGTTCGGCGGTGACGGCGTCGGGCACCGCGCGCAGCGGCAGGTGGGTGGTCACCAGGGCCACGCGCAGGGTGGGCGAGGCCAGCATCATCACCACGTCGGCGACGCTCGCGCGCTCGGCCAGGCGTTCGGTCATGCCGCTGAAGGCGACTCCGGCGGCATTGATGACCGCCTTGTGCACGGGCCCGGTCACAAGGCCTTCGAATGCGCCGCCGCGGCACAGGTCTACGCCGCGGTCGATGCAGGCCAACACCTGGGCGACGTTGGCGGTGTCGACCTCGCCCGCGACCGCGGGGCGGGCCAGGGGCTGAGGCAGCACCGACAGATGCCCGGCGCGACGCTCGATGCGCTCGCCTTCGCTTTCGTGGATCGCTACATCCAAGCCAAGCTTGCGAGCGAGCCCAGCGAGCTGTGCCGCATCCGCCAGCGCCAGCAGTTCAGAGTCGCGCGGCTGCAAAGCCAGCTGCAGCGCGAGCTCGGGGCCGACGCCCGCGGGTTCCCCGGGAATCAGCAGCAGCCGCGGCGCGCCGCAGAGCGTGCGCGCGGGCGTCTCCATGAGGCGCTCAGCCCGCCAGTCGGGTTTCGACGTAGGCTTCGTCGCGCAGCTGGCGCAGGAAGCGCTCGTACTCGTCCTCGGCCTTGCGACGGCCGATGGTCTCGCGCGCTTCGTCACGGCGGACGCGGTCGGTGATGTCCTGCTCGCGTGAGCCCAGCCGCTGCAGGATGTGCCAGCCGCTGCTGGTGACAAAGGGTTCGGAGATCTCGTCGTCCTTCAGCGCCGTAACCGCCTGGCCAATGGCCTCGCCCCAGGCGTTGATCGGGAACCAGCCCAGGTCGCCGCCCTGGTTGCGGGTGGTGGCATCCTGCGACTCGGCGCGTGCGATCTCGGCGAAGTCTTCGCCGGCGCGCACGCGCGCCAGCAGGGCGTCGATACGGGCGCGGGCGTCATCGCTGCTGACCACTTCGTTGATGCGCACCATGATGTGGCGGGCGTTGTACTCGGTCTGGCGCTGCGGGCCCTCGTTCACCCGCTCCACCAGCTGCAGCAGGTGGTAGCCGCCGGGGCCGCGCACCGCCTCGGAGACATCGCCGGGCTGCATCACCTCGAGCATGCTGGCGAACAGTGGCGGCATCTCGTCGAGTCGACGCACGCCGAGGTCACCGCCTTCGAGCGCATTGGGAGCGTCCGAATAGCGGATGGCGGCCGCCTGGAAGCCCATCTCGCCGCGCGCGATCAGGCCGCGCACGCCGTCGATCTTGGTTTTGGCCAGCTCGATCTGCTCCGGCGTTGCGCCGTCGGGCAGGGCCACCAGGATGTTCGCTGCGCGCACGCGGCCGCCCTGCTGCGAATCCGACGCCAGCAGGATGTCGATCTCGCTTTCGCTGACCTGCACGCGGCTCTGCACTATCTGCTGACGCAGGCGCTGGACGACGATCTCGTCGCGCAGCGACTGCGCGAACTCCGGCATGTCGATGCCGTCGGCGGCCAGCTGGGTGCGCATCTGATCGAGGCTGATGTTGTTCTGCCCGGCGATGCGACGGATCGCGTCCTCGACCTCGGCATCCGGAACGCGCACGCCCATCTCGCGGGCGCGCTGCACCTGCAGGCGCAGCAGGATCAGACGTTCCAGCACCTGTCGCTCCAGCGCAGCCTGCGGCGGCAGCTGGTCGCGGCGGTCGGCGTACTGGTTGACGATGTTGGCGATGGCGCGGTCGAGCTCGCTGCGGAGGATGACATCCTCTTCGACCACGGCCACCACGCTCTCCACAGGCGCGACCGGCTCCGCGAGCTGGGCATGGACAGGGGCGCCGAGCGTGGCGACAAGCAGAAGCAGCAGGGCGGTGCAGCGGGAGGCGATCCGGTTCATGCGTGAACGGTCTCGTGTGTGTTCTGGGTGGGATTCGGCGACCCGGGGCTGCGGGCAGCGCCCGGAGGCTCGCACGGTGCGCATGGACGCGGCCTAAACGCTCGCCCGCGCACGGAACGAAGGGCTCGGGCCGCAGGCCGGTCGCGCGGCGCGCAGGGCGATGCAGGCAGGCCGTGCGCGCCGATGCAGGCGGCTAGCGCGAGTAGCCGAGAATAGCACGCTGCAAAAGCTCCTCTGAGTCGCGGCCGAAGCGGCCCAGGCCCTTCAGCTCGATCTCGACGTACAGCGCGTTGTTCTTCTCGCCCTCGCGGTTGCGCACGTAATGGCGCCCGAGCAGGCGCACCGCCACGCAGCAGCTTTCCCACTGCAGCCCGGCGAAGGCCTCGATGGTGCGGCGATCGGCGATCGAGTAGTTCCAGCGTCCGAGGATGCGCCAGGCCGGGCTGACCGGCACCAGCCAGCTGCTGTCGACCTGTTCGACCGGAGCGCCGGTGGTGCGCCGGAATCGATAGCTCAGGTTGGCCACCGTGCCGTTGTCCCGACGGTACTGCGCGCGCAGCGCCGACAGGTCGGTACGGTCGAGGTCGGGATCCCACTGGCTGCCGATGCCGGCGGAGAAGTTGCGGGTGAAGTTGGCCGAGAGTTCACCGACAAAGGGCGATGCGTTCGGCTGCGTGGTCAGCCCGCCGGGAGAGAGGCCCACCCGCGGAGGATCGAAATAGCGGATCTGGCCGACGCTGGCAGCAAAGCGCTCGCGGCCATCGCCGGCATCGAAGAAGCGGCTGCCCACGGCCAGCGTGAGCTGGTTGGCGTCCATCTGCCGGTCGGCACCGGTGAAACGGTTCGAGCGGAACAGCTGGGCGAAGCTGAAGGACAGCTCCTGGGTATCGAACAGCGGCAGGTCGTCCTGGTCGCGGAACGGCGCGCGCAGATAGAACAGGCGCGGCTCCAGGGTTTGCTGCAGATCGGTGCCGAACAGCCGGGTCGAGCGCTCGAACAGCAGGCCGCTGTCGAGGCTGACGATCGGCAGGCTGCGCTGCGGGCTGCGGTCGGGGAAATCGGCCTGGAAGCCGCGGTCGAGTCGGTAGCCGGTCTGGCGGAAGGCCAGCTCCGGCCGCAGGAAGCCCCAGGCGCGTTCAATGGGCGCGCGCAGCCAGGGGCGCAAGTCGTAGCGGCTGCCGGCCGCGCGGTCCTCGTGGCCGAAGGCGACCAGTTCGGCATCGAGGCCGAAGCGCAAGGGGCCCGCCGGCAGCCAGCCGCTGAAACGCAGCTGCGGCAGCTGCTGGAAGGGCGCAGCGCTGTCGGCGATCAGCGGGTCCACCAGCTGGAAATCGCGCGCGATCGCGCTGGCCTGCCACTGCAGTCCGCGACCGCGCAGGCCGGCCTGGCTTTCCAGCAGGGTGGTTGAGATGCTGGTCAGCGAGTCGCCGAAGTCCTCGAAGTAGCGGTCATCCGACACGTGGTTGAGGTCGGCCTGCACCGTCCAGGTCGGCGACAGGCGTCCGTAGTGGCGGTAGCGCAGCGCGCCGCGGTCACGGCCGCGGACATCGTCGTTCGGCAGCCAATCGCCCTCGACCTGGCCCTCGAAGCTGCGGCCCAGGTAGCGGAATTCGCCGCCCAGCATCAGGCCGCGACGGCCCAGGCTGCGCAGCACCACGGTGGCGTCGTAGTTGGGCGCCAGGTTCAGGTAGTAGGGCAGGCGGATGTCGAGGCCGTTGCTGTTGCCCGAACCCACGCCGGGGTACAGGAAGCCGCTGCGGCGGCGTTCATCGAGCGGGAAGGTGACGTAGGGCAGGTAGAACACAGGCAGGCCCACGAACTCGAGACGTGCATTGCGCGCTTTGCCGATGCCGGTCGCCGTGTCGAGGTCAATCTGCTGGGCGCGGAACTGCCAGGTCTCCTGGCCGGGCTCGCAGGTGGTGTAGGTGACCCTGTCCAGGGAACTCCGGGTGCCCTCCATCCGCGCGGCGGCCGCCACACCATTGCCGCGCAGCTCCAGCATCTGGTAGCGCAGGTCGCTGAGTTCGGTCTGGTCGCGGCGCAGATCGCCCCTGGCCTGCGCCGCTTCGACCAGCAGCGCGCGATCCTGGTACTGCAGGCCCTCCGGCGCGCTGAAAGCGCCGGTGTCCGCCGCGTAGTCGAGACGCGGCGCCAACAGGCGCTGGTCGGCGCGCACCAGCTCGGCCTCGCCCTCCAGCACGTACTGGCCCGGCCCTTCGATACGGAAGGCGCGCGCCACCACGTCGACGGGCGCGCGCTCGCGGTCGACGTTGCGCGGCAGATCCTGACGATAGAAGGCCGGAAGCTCGCGCACGCGGCACAGGCTCCAGTCGGGCTGGACGGTCTGGGCCTGGGCCTGGCCGGCAAGGGCGAGGCCGAGCGCAAAGCTCAGCCTGTGGATTCGGGGGCGTGTCGGGCTCAAGGGCGAAAGCTCGGTGGTCATGGGCGAGAGACATGCCGCGCGCAGGCGCTGGCGGGCACTCCCGGTGGCCTCAAGCTTGCAGGAAACTCCAAGGGCCCGGCAAACCGGCGCGCCGCGCGCGCGACGGCGACGGCGTCCGTATAGTCACGGGCTCGCGCAGCGGAGGGCGTTGGGTGGGTTTTCTGGATCGCTTCAGGCACTCGGATACGGTGGTCGCGCTGCTCTGCGCGGACCGCGGCACCGTGCTGGAGGTCAACCCCGCGCTGGAGCGCATGCTGGGCTACCGCAGCGACGAGACCCTGGGGCGTCGCCCGCTGGAGATGGGCCTGTGGCCGGAGATGACCGTGCGCACCGCGATCTGGTCGCAGCTGCGCGAGTACGGGCGCGTCTGCGGCCTGCAGGTCACGGTCCGACATGCCGAGGGCCACCTCTTGCTGTGTCGCCTCAACGCGGAGTGCATCGCCGCCGATGAGGGCACCCACATCTTCGTGCTGCTCGACGTCGCCCCTGATCGTCTTGCGGAATACACCCCGGACCCGCAGCGCGAGAGCTACCGCTCGCTCTACTGGCATGCGGCCGAGGGCCTCTACCGCAGCCTGCCCGACGGTGGCCTGATCGACGCCAACCCGGCGATGGCGCGGCTGTTCGGCTACGACTCGCCGGCGCAGATGCTGCTGGCGCTGGCCGAGGACGTTGAGCGCCTCTATGCCGACGCAGCAGATGCCGCGCGGGTGCGCGAGGAACTGGACATCAGCGGTCGAGTGCGCGGCCGCCGCCAGCGTATGCGCCGTCGCGACGGCAGCCTGGTGTGGGTCAGCGTCAATGCCCGCGCTGTCCTCGATGCCAAGGGCCGCACGCTGTTTCATGAGGGTTCGCTGGTCGACGTCAGCGCCGAGCTGGAAGCCCAACAGGCCCTGCATGAGTCCGAATCGCTGTACCGCGCGCTGGTGCAGAACTGCCGCGATGGCGTGTTCCTCATCCAGCGCGGTCGCATGCTCTTCCTCAATCCGGCCTTGGCCGAGATGCTGGGCTATGCCCCCGCTGAACTGATTGGCCACAGCTACATGCAGCTGGTGCATCCCGACGACGCTGAGGCCCAGCAGGCCCGCCGGCAGGCGCGCGAAGACGGTTCGCTCGACGTGCAGCGGTACGTGATCCGCCTGCTGCACCGCCAGGGCCATGTCATTAGCGTTGAGGTGCATGCCGACGCGATTCTCTATCAGGGCGATATCGCATCGACCGGCGTGATGCGTGACATCACCTCCGAGCAGCGCCAGCGCAAGGCCCTGGCGGATGCCGAAGCGCGCTACCGCGAGCTGTTTGATCGCTCGCCCGTGGGGCTGTTCCGCAGCACCGAGCAGGGCCGCTTTCTGGACGTCAATCCGGCGCTGGCGCGCATGCTCGGCTATGCGGATCCCGCCAGTCTGGTGCACGCGCTGGAGCACGTGGATCGACTCTATGCCGCCCCCGAGGACCGCGATCGGCTGCTGGCACGCCTGCGCGCCGACGGCCGCGTCGCTGACTTCACCACTCGCCTTGTCGGGCAGGACGGCAGTCTGCTCTGGGTCAACCTCTCGGTGCAGCGCGCCGGTGAGAATTCCGGAGGGATGGAGCTGGCCGGCTCGGTCGTCGACATCACGCGACAGCGCGAGGCGGAGCATCTGCTGCGTTTCCACGCCAACTTTGATCCGCTCACCGGCCTGCCCAATCGCTGGCAGTTCGAACAGCAGCTGCTGATCACCCTGGGTGAGGCGCAAGGACGCGACTGCCACGACTACGCGGTGCTGTTCCTCGACCTCGACGGGTTCAAGTGGGTCAATGACAGCCTGGGCCACGGCGCCGGCGATCGCCTGCTGGTGGCCATCGGCGAGCGGCTGTCGCTGACCCTGGGGCGCGAGGCCCTGCTGGCGCGCTACGGCGGCGATGAGTTCAGCCTGCTGCCCAAGGGGCCCTGCTCACGCGAGCGCGCCGAGGCCACCGCGCGCCTGATCGGTGAGCTGTTTGAAAGGCCGTTCCGGGTCGATGGGCAGGAGGTCTACTCGGGTGCCAGCGTGGGCATCGTTCTCGGCCATGCCGACTATCGCTGGCCCGAGCAGATCCTGCGCGACGCCGACACCGCGATGTACCGCGCCAAGGCCCAGGGCAAGGGCGGCTATGCGGTCTTCGACGAGGCCATGCACGCCGAGGCGCGGCGCCGCTTCGAGCTGCAGACCGACCTGCGGCTGGCGATAGGCCGCGGCGAATTCGAAGTCCACTACCAGCCGATCGTCGACCTCGACAGCGGGCGCGCCCTGGGCTGTGAGGCGCTCGTGCGCTGGCGGCACCCGCGGCGCGGCTTGCTGCTGCCCGGCGAGTTCCTGCCGCTGGCCGAGGAGGCCGGCCTGATCGGGGACATCGACCTGTGGGTGCTGCGTGCCGCCTGCCGACAGGCGGCGGAATGGCGGCGTGGGCTCAAGCGCGACGGATTCACGTTGAGCGTCAACATGGACGATCGCCTGGTGGCTTCGCAGGCGGCAGCGCACGAGGTGCGCGCAGCCCTGCTGACCTCGGGCCTGCCGGCCGCCAACCTGCAGATCGAAGTCACCGAGCGCGTGTTCGGTGGCGACATGAGCCAAGCGGGCGAGCGTCTGGCGGCGCTCAAGTCGACCGGCGCCAGCCTCGCTGTCGACGACTTCGGCACCGGCTACAGCTCGCTCGAGCGTTTCGCCGACTCTCCCTTTGATGCACTCAAGATCGACCGCGGCTTCATCCGCGACATGGGCAGCAACCCGCGCCACCGGGCGATCGTGCGCACCATCATCGGTTTCGCTGGCGATCTCGGGCTGTCGCTGACCGCCGAAGGCATCGAGCTGGAGGAGCACCGCGTCGCCCTGCAGGCCCTGGGCTGCACGCGCGGACAAGGCTATCTGTTCGCACCGGCGCTGGCGCCGACGGCCTTCGAGGCCTGGGCCCGCGCCCGTGAAGCCTGAGCGTGGGACTGCCGCGGCCCTGCGCCCGGGTACACTGCCGGCTTCACACGCACTGCCGCCGCGATGAGCCTACGAACAGCCGGTGAGGCCGACCCCGCCCTGACCCGCGATGAGAGACGTCTGCTGACCCGCACCCAGCTGCTCTCGGCCGCGCTTCAGCTGATGGGCACCGGGCGCAGCTTCGCCTCGCTCAGCCTGCGCGAAATCACCCGCGGCGCCGGCGTGGTGCCGGCGGCGTTCTACCGCCACTTTCCGAATCTCGACGAGCTGGGCCTGGCCTTGGTCGAAGAGTCGGGCGCCACGCTGCGCAGGCTGTTGCGCGAGGCGCGTCGCACCGGCCTGCCGCCGACCCAGATCCTGCGCAGTTCGGTGCTGATCTTCCGCACCTACGTCCAGCAGCACCGGGCGCATTTCCTGTTCATCGCCTCCGAGCGCGGCGGCGGCGCGCCGGTGATCCGCCAGGCCATCCGCACCGAGGAAGGCCACTTCGCCCAGGAAATGGCGCAGGACATGCGGCGCCTGAACCTGATGCCAGGCTTGGATGCCAGCACGCTGGCCCTGCTGTGCCGGCTGGTGGTGGCGACGGTCATCAACGCCATCAACGACATCCTGGATCTGCCGCCGGGCGATACGCAGGCCGAACGCGAGCAGCAGCAGGAGCTGACCCGTCAGCTGCGGATGATCTTTCTCGGCGCGCAGCGCTGGCGCGAGTAGCCGCGCTGCGGCCCGAGCCACGTACTCAGTCGGCGTTGGCGACGCGCTCGACCTCGAACAGCAGTGACGCGCCGGGCGGAATCGCGCGGCCGGCGCCGCGTTCGCCGTAACCGTACTCGGGGCCCAGCCGCAGCAGACGTGTGCCGCCGGGCTTCAGCCCCACCAGGCCCTCGTCCCAGCCGCGAATCACCTGTCCCGCTCCCAGCACGAACTCGAAGGGCTGGCCACGCGCATGCGAGTCGTCGAACTTCGGTCCGCGGCCGCCTTCGGCGCGCTGGTCGTACAGATAGCCGCGATAGTGCATGCGCAGACGATCGCCCGCCTTGGCGGGGGCACCTTCGCCCTGGCGCAGGTCGACCACCTCGATGCCCTCGATGCGGCCGAACTCGGGTGGCAGCGGCTGCGGTGCGCAGCCGGTGACTGCGATCAGAAGCACAGCCATCCACACGGCCCATCCGCGCAGGGGCGGGTACGCTCTCGTCTTCATCGATCAGAATCCGCCGGGTCAGGAATGCGCAAAGTCTACGAGGCCGACAGCTACATCGACGCGCAGATCACTCGGGGCTGGCTGGAAGCGGCCGGCGTGCCCGCCCTGCTCGCGGGCGAACATCTGGGCGGAGCGATGGGCGAGCTGCCGGTGTCGGGTTTGCACAGCCTTTGGGTCGGTAACGACTTCGAACATGAAGCTCGCGTCGCCTTGGCCGAACTCGCGGCGCAGCGCGACGCGCGGAGCCTCGGCGAGGGCGAAGACCTCGATCCGGCAGAGGAGGGCGTGCTGCCCGCCTGAGCCGGGCGCTTTGCAGCGAGCGGAGCGGCCGTGCGGGCGACGGCCCACCACGGCCGCCGCTTGCCGACAGCGATGGACAACCCGGCCGATGGCTCAGCCCTTGGGCGCGAACGCCTGCGTGAGCAGGGCACCCTCGAAGCCCGCGCTCTCGCCTTCGCCGCTGGCGTAGCGGTACAGCGCGGCCGAGTAGATGCCTGAGAGTGCCGACTGGATCAGCGCGC
This sequence comes from Lysobacterales bacterium, assembly GCA_014946745.1. Classification (NCBI taxonomy): domain Bacteria; kingdom Pseudomonadati; phylum Pseudomonadota; class Gammaproteobacteria; order Lysobacterales; species Lysobacterales bacterium. Next base: position 643,526 of record JADCRD010000001.1, read on the forward strand.
CGATGACCAGTGCGATCACCAGCACGGCCACTGCGAGGCCGATGAGCACCGCACTCTGGCTCATCGCCGCAGCGACGATCAGGGCCACGCCCGCGATCACCACCACGAAGTTGAGGAGCCCGAACACCAGGCCGATGCCGCCCTGGCCGATCACGTTCTCGCCCCAGGTGCGCTTGAGCAGGACGGCGCTTTCCTTCACTGCTTCGATCGGGCCGATATCGCGGCTCACCAGCACCGGCACCACCAGGAAGCTCGCCACCGTCCACGCCGCACCCAGCAGACCGGCGATCCAGCGACCCAGCCAGCCGGCACGCTCCTGGATCGCGCGCAGGATCATGCCGACGGTCGCCGCAATCAGCGCATAGCCGAAAATGACGCCGATCTTGCCGCTGGCGATGCGCAGGCCATCGCTGACCGTCGGGTCGCCGCCCTGCAGGCGGATCATGGCGGCGCCGACCAGGGCCGAGTTGAAGAAGAAGATGACAAAGTACTGCGATAGATAGAACAGAAACGCCAGCACGTAGACCAGCGGCGGCACGCCCTGCTCGTCCACGCGCTGCAGTCCATCCAGTGCGCCCAGGCCCAGCGCCGGCAGGAGGAAGGCGGCCATCACCAGCAGGGTGGCAATCGACGAGAGCAGCGGAAACAGCAGCAGCTCCTTGTCCTGCCGCAGGACCGAAGCGCTGGCCTTGATCAGCGACCAGCTGCGCGCGAAACGTTCAAACATGGCGAGACCCCTGAGTCGCGAACGCCCCCCGTGGGCGCTGCGTGAAGACTCAGTATGCAGGCGCCGCAGACGTCTGCGAACCGCCTCTACTTCTCGACGAAGGCCCGTTCGAAGACATAGTGGCCCGGCGTGCCGATGCGCGGGCTGACCGCGAAGCCACGGCGATCGAGCAGGGCACGGAAATCGGCCAGCATGCCGGGGCTGCCGCAGATCATGGCGCGGTCGTGGGACGGGTCGAGCGGATCGAGGCCGAGGTCGCGCATCATCTGGCCCGAGTCCATCAGCTCGGTGATGCGGCCCGCGTGCACGAAGGGCTCCCGGCTCACCGCCGGGTAGTACAGCAGTTTGGCGCGGACCAGCTCGCCCAGATACTCGTGCTGCTGCAGCGCGCGGGTGAGGAAATCGCGGTAGGCGAGGTCGCGGGCCTGGCGCACGCCGTGGACCACGACAATCCTGTCGTAGCGCTCGTAGGTCTCGGGGTCGCGGACGATGGCCAGAAAGGGCGCCAGCCCGGTGCCGGTGGCCAGCAAATAGAGGTTGCGACCGGGCGTCACATCGGAGATCAGCAGGGTGCCGGTGGGCTTCTTGCTGACCAGCAGTTCGTCGCCCGGCTGGATGTGCTGCAGCCGCGAAGTCAGCGCGCCGTCGGCCACCTTGATGCTCAGAAACTCCAGCTGCTCCTCCCAGTTGGGGCTGACGATCGAATACGCACGCAGCAGCGGCTTGCCGTTGACCATCAGGCCGATCATCACGAACTGGCCGTTCTCGAATCGCAGGCCCTCGTCGCGGGTGGTGTGCAGGGTGAAGTACTGGTCGGTCCAGTGGTGGACAGCGGTGACCCGCTCGATGCGGTAGGGCTTGTCGGCTTCGGCGCGTGCAGGCTGGACAGCGGCATTCATGGGCAGGGTTTCCACGCAGCTGGCTGGGCGATCCCTCGGGATCGAAGGCGGCTGCGCACGGGGGAGAGGGGAGGGCCTCGACGCGGAGGCGATTGTCCGCGTCATTATCGCCTGCCGCATTGAGGGGACTCAAAGCCGAGGCTGATCACGTCCATCCTGGCCTTGATCCGTGGTCGCGAGTCCGGCGCATGTCCGGACTCGTTCGGCCGCTGCGCGGCGAGGCCTTCGATGCGCTCGATTGCGCTGGATCACGCGCTGACGTGCTCGCTCCGCGGGCGCGCCCTCCATGGCGCGCGGCAACGCTGAAGTCTTCTGTCTTGCCGAAAGGCGGTGGCGCTGGCCTGCAGCTCGGGCCGGGAGGGCTGGGGTCTGGCGGCACGTCGAACGTCTCCTGCGGCCCGTCGCGCGCCGCTGTTTTCCTGAACCCGAGCTGGCTGCTCGTGCTCTGCCAGTCGATTGCATGGGCTTGCCGGTTCACCGGTGGCTAGGCAAAGTCGACCGTGGCCCGTTCGGCCCTGATCAATGTCTGGAGGCCTGCATGTTTCGCTGCCTGAAGCTCTCGATGCCCGTTGCGCTCGCCCTCGCGGCCTGCACCGTCCACGCGGCTGCGCCGCGTCCCGCCGCGCCTTCGCCTGACTGCCTTGATGCACGGCAGGTGGATCGGGTGTTTCCGGTTTCCGCCTGGCAGCTGGCCATCGTCCAGGCGGATGGTCGACGGTTTCGGGTTGAGCTCGATGCCGCGTGTCCGGCGGTCCTGAGCGACGACGCCCGGCTCAGCCTGCTCTCGAACGAGGGGTGGGCCTGCGGCGGCGCACGCGAGTTTGTCGTGGACGCCAGCAGCGGTACGCGCTGCGGAATCGCCGCGCTGGCGCCTGCGGATGAGCGCGAGTTCGCAGCCCTGCTCCGCGATGCGGGACGCCGCGACAGCGACAGGCTGGCCGCAGTCGAGGTGAGAGCGAGTGCGCCGCGGGCGTTCCGCGGCACCCACGATCACTGCTTCGCCGCGCGCCATGTGCGCGCCTGGAGCGAGTCGGGAGACGCGCTCGAAGTCGAGGTGTCGGCGCCTCGCTCCGGCGGCAATTCGCGCTACCGCATCGAGCTGGGTGAGGTCTGCCCTGACCTGGGCCGCGCGGTCAGCGTGGGTTTCCGTTCCGGTACCGACAACGGCGTCATCTGCGGCAATGTAGGCGATCGCGTCGAACTGATCGACGTGGGGCTGATGCCCGTCACCGCGCTCGGCTCGCGCTGCTCCATCCGCGAGGTCTTCCCGATCGCCCAGGTGGCGCGCTGATGCGCTGCGGATTCACCCTGTTCGCTGCCGCGCTTGCTCTCTCAACTGCAGTCGAGGCGCGCTCCCCTGCGCCCTCTCCCGACTGCCTCGATGCGCGCCTGATTGAAGCCTTCCACGCCCCTTCCGCCTGGCAGCTGGCGGTGGCGCTGTCGAACGGCCAGCGCTTCCGGGTCGAGCTGGCCGACGCCTGCGAGGCCGTGCTGCAGGCGGACGCACAGCCGAACCTGCTGGCCCGCGAAGGCTGGGCCTGCGGCGAGGGCGCGTTTGTGCAGATCCAGCCTGGCGGCGCGACCTGCGCGATCGCCGCGCTGGCGCCGGTCGAGCCCCGCGAGTTCGCGAGGCTGGCGCGTGAGGCCTCGGCGCGCACGCTGTCCACCGTTGAAGTGAAGGGCAAGGCGCGCGGTGGATTCGGCGGCAGCGGCGATTTCTGCTTCGCCGCACGCCATCTGCGCGCCTGGAGCGAGTCCGAGGGCGGGCTGATCGTCGAGACCTCGGCACGTCGCGGCGGAGGGCCCAGCGTGTACCGGGTCGAGCTTGACGGCAGCTGCCCGGATCTGGGCCGGTTCGAGAACATCGATTTCGCCTCGGGCGCCAACAACGGGCTGATCTGCGGCAACACCGGCGACACCGTTGTGATCCTTCCTGACGATCGGGCGGATATCGCGGCCATGGGCGCCAGCCGGCTGGCCAGCCGCTGCGCGATCCGCGAGGTCTACCCGCTGCCTGGCAAGGCCGGTTGAGCGGAAGGGCGACAGTTCACGCGCTCGCGATGTTGCCGGCGCCAGCCTTGCCGCTCTTTTGCCACGGGGTCACCGCATGAACACGCCGCGCCGTCTTGACCAGCACGATTTCCATCCCGAAGTGCTGCGCCTGTTCGACCAGTTTGTGCACGGGCTGATCGATCGTCGCGCGTTCCTGGCGGGAGCCGGACACTACGCCGCGGGCGCGGCTGGCGCGGCCGGGCTGCTGGCTGCGCTCAGTCCGCGCTTCGCCGCCGCGCAGCAGGTCAGCGCGGACGACGCGCGCCTCCGCGCGGAATACCGCGAATTCGATTCGCCCGAGGGCCACGGCAAGGGCCGAGGCTATCTGGCCCAGCCCGCCGAGGCGGCCGGCGCGCTGCCCAGCGTGCTGGTGGTGCACGAAAACCGCGGCCTCAACCCGCATATCGAGGATGTCGCGCGCCGCCTCGCGATCGTCGGCTACCGGGCCTTCGCGCCGGACGCGCTGTTCAGCCTTGGCGGCTACCCGGGCGACGAAGACGCCGCGCGGACGCTGTTTGCCCAGCTCGACCAGGTGAAGTGCCGCGCGGATTTCCTCGCTGCCGCGCGCTGGCTGCAGGCGCTGGACGGCGGCAACGGACGTCTGGGCGCGACCGGCTTCTGCTACGGCGGCGCCATCGTCAACCTGCTGGCCACGCAGCTGCCCGAGCTCGCCGCAGCCGCGCCCTACTACGGCGGCGCCGCACCGCTGGACGGTGTAGCGCAGATCCGCGCCGAGCTGCTGGTGGTGCTGGCCGCCGACGACGAGCGCGTCAACGCCACCTGGCCGCCCTACGAGGCTGCGCTGACCGCGGCGGGCACCCGCTTCGAGCTGTTCCAGCCTGCGGGCACGCTGCACGGCTTCCATAACGACACCACGCCGCGCTACAGCGAAGCCGCGGCGCGCGAGGCCTGGGCCAAGACGCTGGCGCTGTTCGAGCGCACGCTGCGCGGCTGATGCCGCCAGCCGGTCCGGGCGGCCGCAGGGCGTATGCTTTCACGCCCTTTACACGGCGTTCGCCATGCCTGACACCCTTCCTGCCTGCCCTAAGTGCGGCTCCGAGAACACCTACCCCGACGGCGAGCTCTACATCTGCGCCGACTGCGGTGAGGAGTGGCCGCAGCAGGCGCAGGCAGAAGAAGTGGACGTTGAACGCGTGGTCGTCGACGCCAACGGCACGCCGCTGGCGGACGGCGACGCGGTGGTGCTGATCAAGGACCTCAAGGTCAAGGGCAGCTCCACTGTGCTCAAGGTTGGCAGCAAGGTGAAGAGCATCCGCTTGGTCGGCGGCGACCATGAAGTCGACTGCCGCATGGACGCTGGCAACTTCATGCTGAAGGCCTGCTACCTGCGCAAGGTCTGATTTGCGTCCGGCGCTCGCGTGCCCGGGCCCGCCGCAGACCGGCAACTCAGCAGCAGCCCCACCGCCAGCAGGCCGATCGACAGCAGGTCGAACAGCAGCACCCGCTGCAGCCCCGCAGCGAGCGGCCAGTGCTGCAGGCACAGCGCAGCGAACGCCAGGTCGCTGGCGAGCAGCAGCAGGGCACCGGTGCGCAGTGAGCCGTGACCCCGCAGCGCCAGCGCCAGCGGCAGGCTGAGCAGGGCGAACAGCAAGGCGCGATGCTGCAGCAGCAGGGCGACGCTTGGCGGCAGCGGCGCCTCCAGCCCGTACATCGACACCAGGCTTGCGGGCCCCAGCAGTCCGGGCAGGGGCAGCCAATGGATGCCGACCGCGATCCACAGTCCGGCCTGCACCGCGGTCATCCGCCAATCCCGCCTGCCGCGTTCCATTCAGGCCACCGCCGCGCGCGTGTCTGGCGTCGCCTCGCGCGCGCTGCGTCGCAGACCCAGCCACTGCAGCTCGGCCAACACCAGCACCGCGAGCGCCTGTGCGACCAGCACCGCCCAGCCGATCGAGCTCGGGTTGAACAGTCCCAGCGCCGGCAGCAGCAGGCTGGCCACGGCCCATTCGAGATTCACCGCGATGCTCAGCCACAGGCTCCAGGCCGGCAGTCGCGCCTGGCCGCCCATCCAGCCGGTGAGGGCCGCCCAGAAGAACATGAAGCCCGCCAGCGCGATCATGTGCACGCGCTCGAGGCCGAGCGCGGCGCCCAGCGGTTCCAGCAGCAGCGGCACCAGTGCAGCCGCGGCCAGACTCAGGACCGCATCGAGGCGCAGGCCGAGACGCAGCAGTGAGGAAGGGTGGATGGTGCGCATGGTGGGTTCCTCTTCGTGTGGGTTCGCCACCAGCCTCGCGCCGAAGTCGCCTGCGGTCGATTACCTGCCAGGTAATGCCGTGGCCGCGAAGCCGCGGTTAGCATCCCAGGCATGGACAGCCTTCGATCGAACTCCGTGCCGACCTCGAACCCCGCCATTGGCGGCCTGCTGCGCGACTGGCGGCAGCGCCGTCGACTCTCACAGCTGGACCTGGCGCTGGAGGCCGAGATCTCGACCCGGCATCTCAGCTTCATCGAGACCGGCCGCGCCCGACCCAGCCGCGAGCTGGTGCTGCATCTCGCCACCCTGCTGGAGCTGCCGCTGCGCGAGCGCAACCGCTGGCTGCTGGCGGCCGGATTCGCGCCGGCCTTCGCCGAAACCGCGCTCGACAATCCGGCGCTGTCTGCCGCACGCGAGGCGGTGCAGCGGGTGATCGAGCTGCACTCGCCGTTTCCCGCGGTGGCGGTGGACCGCCACTGGAACCTGCAGCTCGCCAACGCCAGCGCGCAGGCCCTGCTCGCCAGCGTCGATCCGGCGCTGCTGCAGCCGCAGGCCAATGTGCTGCGCCTGAGCCTGCATCCGCGCGGGCTGGCGCCGCAGATCGTCAACCTGAAGCAGTGGCGAGGACATCTGCTCGCACGCCTGCGTCGGCAGGTGCAGGAGAGTGGGGACGACGTGCTGGCGCGGCTGCTCGCCGAGCTGTCGGCCTACCCGCCGCTGTCGCACGAAGCCGAGCGACACGACACGCCCGAATCCCCGACCCCCGACGTGCTGATGCTGTTCCGCCTGCGCAGCCCGCTGGGCGAGCTCGCCCTGTTCAGCACCATCACCGTCTTCGGCACCCCCGCCGACATCACCCTGTCGGAGCTTGCCTTGGAATGCTTTTATCCGGCCGATGCCGCGACGGCTGAGCGTCTGCGGGCGCTGGCGCGCGTCTGAGCTTTCGCGCGATATCGGCCCTCTGCGGTTCGTCGAACGGAATGATGCCGGAGCTCGCGGTGCCGATTGCGCGGTGTTCCGGCCCTGCGCGGCAACGCTGCCATTGCCTGCTGCGCGCGCTCGTCGTCGCCCTGCGCCGGCATCATCGCGCGGCCCTTTCGGGAGGTTCGCTGCGGGTCGACAGCTCTATTGGATGCGTCGAAGTGCCCGCGCTCAGGGCTGGCTCGGCGGCGCGGCGTTCAACACGGCAGCTCCGGGGCAGAGCACTGGCCGGGCAGAGAGCGGCCGCTCCAGCGCGACCCCGTCGACCGCCCGGGCCGTGCTTCGGTCGCTCGCCTCACGGGGTCTCGAACCCGTCACGGAACACGGGCCCTGCAGCCAGAGCTGTGACCGCGACCGTGCCCAGGATCACCCGCCCCTCGCTGTCGCGCGGGCCGCTGTGGAGCAGAACTCTCATGCTGCCGGGCACCAGGGGCATCAAGCGCAGGCGCAGGCTGTAGTCGCCAGGCGGGACCTGGGCCGGCAAGGTCTGGGTTTCGACCACCGAAAGCGTCTCGCCTGGAACGACATCTCGCAGGTCGGCAGCCGAGAGCAGGGTGAAACGAGTGGAACCGCCGGCGTCGACGCCATCGATCGCGACCGCGTAGGCGTGGTAGAGCGGCGCTGCGCCGCTGTTCGAGAGCTCAAGTTCGATGCTGATGCTCTGCTGCGGAACGAGAGGGGCCGGCACGCGCACGCGATCGATGTGCAGCCGGTATCCGAGCAGGCGGCGGATCCGGTTCATCACGGCGCCGTGGCCCGGCTCTTCATGCTTGCCGGCGGGTCCCAGAAAGCTGAAGTGGAACTGGCGCAGCAGGCTGAGCACGTCTTCGGTGCGCTCTGTCCACGTGTTCTTCTGGTCGCTGAAGGGGCTCTCGCCCGAGATCGGTGCGCTGCGCCAGTTGTCCTGCGAGCCCGGGGTGAGGTTCAGCATCGCCCATTCCAGATTCCAGTCGCCGCTGGAACTGCAGCGCGGCATGGCCGGGTTGAAGCGCGCGCACAAGCCGGTGAAGGAGGGAAAGTAGTCCTCGTGGAAGCCGAACTCCACGCCCGACGCATCGGGCGAGCGGGCGTAGCGGGTTTGCAGCGGCGTGCGGCTGAACGCCGCGGCGTAAGCATCACGGACGCTGGCCTTGATCGCCGCCGCCGGCGCGTTCTGGGCGCAGCCTGACTGGTGCCATTCGCCCCACAGGCCGAGCAGTCCGACCTGCACGGCGGTGATGCGCGGATGGCCGTCATAGCGCTGCGCCAATGCCGTGATCAGCTGGCCCATCTGCACGGCCATCTGCGGATGGTTCCAGTCCGGCGTGCGGCCCGGACCATCGCCATTGCAGCTGCTGTAGTCGCTGCCGGCGATATTGAGCGGGGGCTGCTCCAGGAACAGCGGATAGTCGCGCTCGTTCTGGCCGCCCGTGTAGTAGGTGCTGATGCCGCTCGCGCTGCCGTTGGGGTAGTCGGCCACCAGCCGCAGCACAAAGGTGGTGTCGGGATTGGCGTTGAGCAGCGGCTGCAGGCGGCGCTGCTCGAACCCCGCCCAGTCGAACACCTGATCGCTGGTTTCGATTTCCCGCCAGGGCACGTAGACGTGGTAGATCCGCGCGCCATAGTGATTGGCGGTGCCGACGGTTGTCCCCCACAGCATGAAGCCGCTGTGGGGGTTGGGGTGCAGTTCGTCGGTGCGAGACGGCGTGAATTCCGCGGCGTTTGCGCGCCCCAGCATGACGAGCCCGATCACCAGGAGCGCTGCGTACGCTGCCTGGCACAGCACGCGGGTTGCGGTTCGAGGGCGGATGAATCGGGTCGGCATCGTCGACGTCCTGGAGTCCGGGCGCCGCGACTATAGGGGGCGTGACATTGCGATACATGTGTCAAGATCACGGTTCGCGAGCCCCAGGCGGATCCCGCCGCTGCGCGCTGCAGCCGGTGAGGGCCGGCGAAAGCGAAATCCTCTGATCCGTGCGCGGTGGCACCGGCAAACCGCCGCACCCCGGCCAAATGGATTGCCGCCCTGCGCGCTGACGACGCGCCTGAATCGGCCTGCAGGCGGCGGATGCCCGCGGCCAGCAGGGCGGGCGCCGACTGTCAGATCTGACAGGCAACCCGGGAATGCCTGAGACGCGGCTGGCCCCGCGCCCTCCCTGAGCTTGGACAGCCCCGCGCCGCTACCGGGAAACGACGCCTGATCGCTGTCTTCTCGTTCTGATCAGGAGACTCCCATGTTCACCACCGTGCGTTCCGTTGTGCGCCCCCGCTTTCGTCTGCAGCGGGCGCTTCTCGCAGGTTTTGGTCTCTGCCTCTGTCTGCTGCTGTCGGCCGCGGCTGCGGCCGACAAGCCACCTTCCGAGCTGCCTGCGCCGGCCTTGATCGAGCTCACGCCGATGGAGCGCGACGGGCACCCCGAGGGCAATGCCCTGCTGAGGCTGGGGTTCGAGCAGCGTGAGCTGCTGCCGGACAGCATCGAGCTGGATGTCGACACCCAGCGCTTCGTGCTGAAGCGCGACGAGCGCGAGCCCCTGACCTTCGTCGGCATCATCAAGCTCGACTTCGATCGCTTCGCCGATGAGATTGAGCGTCGCGAAGCCTTGATCCGCGAGAGCGGCGAGCGTTCGGCGCCCCTGTTCGAGGGGCGCGAAATGCTGGGCGAGAAGGAGTTCCAGCGGCTCGATCCTCGTGAACTGAAGCTTGCCCGACTTGAGTCCCTGCCGCTGCGCATTCCGCGCGATGTCCTGCTGATGCCGCTGTCCTTCGTCGACCCGGCGCGCGAGCTGATGATCACCTCGACGGCCGTGGTGAACGACCCGACCCGGACTTTCGACATCTGCGGAAACAGCGGCAACCCCAACGGCGCCTGGACCTTCAAGACCCTGATGAGCAACATGGCCAACACGCCGCTCACTGGCGTGGATCCGGCGGACTTCGTCGAGCGCTGGCTGCGCAGCTGGCAGGTCAACCACACGCTCAACAGCTTCGCGGTGCCGGCGCGCGGCAACATCGGTCCGCTGGTGCTGAACAGCTGGCCGCGCATCAACGGCAAGCTCGACTTGAATCGCTCGCCGTTCCGCCTGCTCGCCATCGTCAACCGTGTCGATCTGCGCGGCAACAGCGTGTACGGCGCCAGCAGCGCAGGCGAGGGCCGCTTCGTTTTCGGCGTGGTCAATCGCAACCTCAACGGTGGCTGTTCGACCACGCCGTTCACCGTGATCCTGGAGTACGGCGTTCCCGTTCGCGGCTGTTCGGCCGTGCGCAGCTACGGTCAGCAGTGGGCCGATCTGGGCGGCTTGGTGCTTGGCAGCGCCGCCTACAACGCTGCGCTGCAGAGCATCACCGACCAGTTCACCAGCGCCAACGCGGCGCCCAACAAGCCCAACGGCAGCGCCATCAATCAGGTGCGCACCAACGAAAACGCTTTGAATCCGCTGTGGGAGCTGCGCGAGTTCGTCCTGCAGCAGGGCAGCCCGCTGCTGCGCATCGTCTCGACCCAGCAGACCCCGCATCACACGCTCAACAACGGCGGCCTGTTGGCGAACTACATCACGACCAATGCGGCGGCCATCGTCGCCGACGCGCATACGGTGCCGCCGCTGTGGCTTGGGCAACCCTTCCTGAGCGGATCCAACTTCAACTTCTCGGTGGCGAACGGCGCCGTCTGGAATGCGCCAGGCGTCGCCAACCAGCCGCGGCACAAATTCTCGCTGGCGACCTGCAATGCCTGCCATGGCGGTGAAGCCCGCGACAGCTCGGTGCCGGCGGACCTGCCCTTCGTGCACATCGGCGTGCGCCAGGCCGCGGCGACCAGTGCGCTGTCGAGGTTCCTGGTCGGCACTGGCAGCCTGTCCGCGCCCAGCACCTTCAACAAACCGGACCCGATCAACCTCGCGCCCGTGCGCCAGTTCGGTGATCTGCTGCGGCGGCAGCAGGACCTGGCCAACCTGACCGGCATGGACTGCAGCAGCGGCGGCTTCCTGCAGGATCTCCGCTTCGAGCCGCTGCGCATGGTGCACTGAGCCCTCTGGACTCGTGCTGCCGGTCGCATGCTTCTGTGCGCCCTTGCGCCCGCGGCGTCACCGCCTTGCGCGAACGCCGCGGGTTGCTGGCTCGGCGGACTCCCCGCATCGCCGCGCGCGCCTTGACCCGCGCGCGCTGGTTGACGAAGCCTCAGGGCCGCAGCCAGCGACGCATGTGCGGATAGGCTTCGACGCCCGCGCTGCGGGCTTCCGCCGAACCGTAGGCCATGCCGGCCTGCATGAGTCCGTGCAGGCCATGATAGACGCCGCAGCCGAAGGTCATCGCCAGCGCCTCGCCGTGGCCGTGATAGCCGCCTGCGTGGAAGAGTTCGCGCGCGGACAGCCCCACCGCGCAGGCGGCGGCAAAAGCCCAGGCGATGGCCTCGGCCTCGCCGGCATGCGGCACCAGCTCACAGTCGTGCAGTGCGCCGTTCTGCTCGGGCCGGAGTGCGGCTGGCATCACCGCGAGGTGGCCGGCCTCGTGCAGCAGATCGCCCGGCCATGCCAGCGCGCTACGGTCGACCACGAGACCGCCCGCGCGAATGCACACGCCCGGCAGAAAGCCGGAGGTCGCGAGCGTCTCTTCGTCGACCCGCAGGCCGATCCCGCGCAGGAACGCGATCAGGCGATCGGTCAGGGCCTCGTTGGGGTTCGTCGCGGCACAGGCTTGGAAGGCGGACATGCGCCGAAGCAGGCGGTTTGGGTCGACCGATTGTGCGCTAAGCGGCGGTGCGAGGGTGGTGGCCGTTCTTGGCATGCCGCGCAGCAAGGCCAGCGAAGACGCGCTCTTCGAACCGCGCGCAGCCCACGGCCCGCGCGATACGCGGGCCAGACCCGGCCGCGCGGTCCCGGCTCGCGCTGTCATATTTCTGCGGTGGTGGATGTCATCGTAGATGTGCACGATGCGCGGTTTCGTCCGAAACATCCGGTGACCGCATGCGTCCTGTTCGATTTCTTCCGCTCGCTGCTGCGCTGTGTGCGCTGGCTCCGTTCGCCGCTGCGCAGGCCGCCGGCAGCGCGATCTTCCTGCACCCCGACGGCATGGGCGCCAACACCTGGATGGCGACGCGTCTGTACACCGTGGGTGTCGATGGGCGTCTGGCCTGGGACCGCTTGCCGCAGGTGGCGCTGTACGTCGGGCCCACGCTGGATGCGGTGAACCAGAGTTCGAATGCCGGCGCCACCACCCACGCCTGGGGGCTGCGGGTGGATCTGGATGCCTACGGCACGCTGCGCGGCGAGCCGCTGACGCGCTCGGCCTCGGGGTTCGCGGGCAGCCTGATGCGCGAAGCCAAGGCCGCCGGCAAACGCATCGCCATCGTCAATTCGTCCAGCCTCACCGAGCCCGGCACCGGCGCCTTTCTGGCGCGCGTGCCGAACCGCGATGATGAGGCCGAGATCGCGGCGCAGATCCTCGCCGCGCAGCCCGATGTCGCGCTGGGCGGCGGTGAGATGTTCTTCCTGCCGAAGGGCGTCACCGGGCGCCACGGCGAGGGCGTGCGCGAGGACGGCCGCAACCTCGTCGAAGAGGCGCGCGCTGCGGGCTACACCGTGGTCTTTTCTGCCGAGGAGCTTGCGGCCGTGCCGGTGGGTACGCCGCGGCTGCTCGGCCTGTTCGCCGCCGAGGAAACCTTCAACGAGGCCGATGAAGCCACGCTGGCCGCCCAGAAGCGGCCGAACTTCCAGCCGCAGGCGCCGCGCTTCGATGTGATGATCGCCGCCGCGCTGAAGCAGCTGGCCGACAGCCCCAAGGGCTATCTACTGGTGGGCAACGAGGAGGCCACTGACAATCTGTCGGGCGAGAACAACGCGCCTGCCACGCTCGATGCGGCCCAGGGCGCGGATCGCGCCATTGCGATTGCGCTGGAGCAGGCGGCGCGCGATCCCGGCCTGACCGTGATCGTCGCGTCCGACTCCGACAACGGCGGCATGAACGCCACCAGCGATGACCTCGACGAGCTGCCGCGCCCCTTGCCCCAAGTCACCGAGAACGGCTCGCCCCTGGACAGCGATGGCGGCAAGCCCTTCCTCACCCCGCCGGACCGCCACGGCCAGCGCCTGCCCTTCTACATCACCTGGGCCTCCCTGAGCGACAGCGCCGGCGGCACGGTGGTACGTGGCATGGGGCCAGGCGCCCAGCGCATCGAAGGCACCGTCGATGCGAGCACCGTGTTCCATGCCCTGCATGCCGGCCTGTTCGGCGGCGGAAAAGCCGTCGAGTAAAGCGCTGGTGAGGGAGCGAGGCGACCTGCGTCGACCTCGCTCCGCTCGCGCTCACTCCTCGCTCGGGAAGTAGAACTCCTCGCCCTCGGAGATCACCCCCATGCGCTCGAACCAGTCCGGCCCGAGCGCGCTCTGCAGCGGCCCGGTGCAGGGCAGGGTGGCGATGGCTTTGCCGTCGCGTTCGACCTGTACACCCTCAAGTTCCAAGGTTTCGCCGTTGGTACCCCAGCGGCCGATGCCGCTGTAGACCACGTAGGCATAGGCCCCGTTGTAGAAGCGCAGCCAGCTGCCGCCGCCGCCGGAGAACGCAGTGGATTCGCCGCGCGAGGCCAAACGCGGCACGGCACTATGTGGGGGCAGAGCCAGCTCGGGTGGCGCGCTGCCGTCCGCCAGGCCAAAGCGGTACTGCAGCGAGCCCGACACGTTGGAGGCATCGGCCGAGGCGCAGACCGAGACCCGCTTGGCGCCGATCGCGCAGTCGAAAGCGATCGATTCGTCGGGCGCACACAGCGAGCCGGCTGCCGGCGCGGTCATGCCGCTCAGCACCCGCGCCGCGGTCACCAGCACCACCTGATCGCTTTCGCCGCAGTCGACGTCGCCCTGGCAGGACTCGGCCAGCACGTTCTCTACCGAGTAACTGAGCTGCAGGCGCTGGTCGATCAGCGAGGGGTCTTCGCACAGCTCGAACACCGCGGACTCGTGGAAGGTTTCACCGGTGTCGGATTCCAGCGTCAGATAGCAGCTGACATCGCCGCTGACGGCCTCGCGCAGCACGCCTGCGCTCTGCTTGATCTCACCGTTGATGCGCAGGGTGTCGGCCAGAGCCGGCAGTGCGCCGAGGCTTGCCAGAGCCAGCGCGAGGCGGGCCGCACAAAGTGTCGAAGCTAGGGGGCGGCGTCGGGGCATACAGATCTCGTCGTCGGGCGAGCGCGAGCCGCGCTCAAGTCGGGGCGCGCGAGCATAGCCAACCCGGTCCGGATTAGCCCCAACCGGTGACGGGAAGATTTGCGCAGCGCGCACCGGCGATCAGGGCTGCGCGGTCCGGCACAGCCGTGGCGCCCTGCTCCGCGAGCGCTGAGGCGCTCGCGGGTGCCGCACCGGCCCGGTTCGCTGACGGTGGATCCGGTTTTCGGCGTTCCGGGCCATGGGCGCCCAGGCCACCCCGATCGCTGGCGGCCTCGACGATCGGGACCGTCGGGGCGAGCGCTCGCGGACCCGGCGTCCAGTTCGGCAAGCGCCGGAGATCCGTCGCGGTCAAAAAAAGCTCGAAAAAGACGATCAAAACAATCGATTGTAGTCACAAGTGAGATATGGAACGCGCTTTGCATGCGATCCAAATCGCAAGCGAGGAGCCGCGTCATGCCCAGAACCCTGCTGTCTTCTCTCGCCCGCGGCGGAGCGCTCTGCGCCTTCGCTCTGCTGCCCTTGGCCGGCCACGCGCAGCCAGCGAGCCCGATCGCCACCGACCGCCCCGACTTCGTGGAGTCGAGCCGGAGCGTCGGCTCTGGCCGCTGGCAGATCGAAACCAGCGTTGCCTTCGAGCGCGACAGCGAAGACGGCCTGCGCGCGGAAGTCTTCGCCACTCCAACCCTGCTGCGGATCGGTCTCGGCGAGCACTGGGAGGCCCGGTTCGAGACGGACGGCTGGCTCGACGCCCGATTGCGTGCCGGCCCGTTCCGCGAAGACCTGGACGGCTTCGCCGATCTCGCTCTGGGCCTCAAGTACGCGCTGCCCGAGCCCACTGGCGCCGGCCCTGCACAGGCCTGGCTCTTCCATCTCGATCTGCCCAGCGGTGACCGCGCGTTCCGCGGCGAGGGCGTGCGCCCCTCGCTGCGCTGGGTCGGCGAATGGTCGCTGTCCGAAGACTGGTCGCTCGGCCTGATGCCCGGCGTGGTGCTCGACGACGACGGCGATGACGATTACGCCGCCGGCATCTTCGGCGTGGTGGTGGGGCGGGCCTGGTCGCCGACCTTCCGCAGTTTCGCCGAGCTTGCGCTGCCGCAGATCGCGAGTTCGAAGCACGGCGGCACCGAGGCCTATCTCGATCTGGGCGCCGCCTGGCTGCTCAGCCCCGACCTTCAGCTCGATACCGCGTTTGCCCTGGGACTGAACGATCGCAGCGTCGATAGCGCGATCACCGTCGGCCTGTCGGTGCGCTGGCCCTGAGCCACGTGCCCGGGTGTTTCTGCCGGATCGCCATGGCCCCAGGCGTCCCTCGCTTCTTCCCCTGCTTCGGAGCCCCAGATGAGCCTTCGCAATAGGTTGTTCCTGCTCGCGCTGGCGGGCTTTCTTGGCGCGCTGCTGATCGGTCTGCTGGGCCTGTGGGGCCAGCAGCGTCTGGTGGAGGGCTCGGAAGCGCAGGTGCGGACCTCGGCGCTGCTGCGTAACCAGCTTGAAGCCGACATGATGCACGACGCCATCAAGGCCGACGTGCTGGAGGCGGCTCTCGCCCAGCAGTCCGGTCGGGCTGAAGCGCTGGAAGCCGCTCGCCTCGGCTACGAGGAGCACGCCGCGTGGATGCGCAGGGTGTTGGACGACAACGCCGCGCACGCCACCGAACAAGCGCTGGTCGACGCCATCGCGCGCGTGCGGCCGGTGGTGGATGCCTATCTGCAGAACGCCAGCGCGCAGCTGCAGTCGGTGTTGGCGGGTGGCGTTCCTGACTTCACCGCGTTCGAAGGGGCGTACGACAACCTTGCGATCGTGATGGAAGCGCTGAGCGAGGAGATCGAACGCGAGGTGGCGCAGCTGTCGACGCAGGCCAGCGCGCTGTCGAGTCAGGTGCGCACCGTGCAGCTGGCCTTGATTCTCAGCGCCGCGCTGGTGATGGCTGCCCTCGGGCTGTGGATCGTCGGCAGCGTGCGCCGCGACATCGGCGGTGAGCCGGTGCTGGCGGCCAAGGCCACCGCGCGCATCGCCGCCGGCGATCTGGATACGCCGATCGGTGCGCCTGCGGGCGACACCCGCAGCATCCTCGCGCGCCTGCAGGACATGCAGGCCCGCCTGCGTCAGCGTTTGGCCGAAGAGCGCGCCGAAGCAGCCAGCAATCTGCGGGTGGTCCGCGCGCTCGACAGCAGCTCGACGGCGGTGATGATCGCCGACGCCGAACGCCGCATCGTCTACGTGAATCCTGCGGTGGTGGCCATCCTGCGCGAACAGGCGCCAGAGCTGCGCGGGCAGTTCCCGGACTTCGATCCGGACCGGCTGCTGGGCCAGAGCATCGACGCCTTCCACGCCCGGCCGGGCCATCAGAAGTCCCTTCTGGAAGGCTTGCGGCAGGTGCATCGCACCCAGATCCAGGTCGGTGCGGCGCACTTCTTTCTGTCCGCGAACACCGTGCGCGACGCCAGCGATCAGGTGCTCGGCTATGTCGTCGAGTGGCGCGACCGCACCCACGACGTGCGCGTCGAACGTGAGATCGCCGGTCTGGTGGAAGCCGCCATGCGCGGCGAACTGGCTGCCCGCATCGATTCGCAGCGACTGCAGGGCTTCCATCGCACGGTGGGTGAGGGGCTGAACCGCTTGCTCGATGAGCTGCAGCCCAGTATCGAAGCCTTCGGCGGCGCCTTCCGGGCGCTGGCCAAGGGCGACCTGCGGCATCGCATCGAGCGTTCCATGCAGGGCACTTTCGGGCAGCTGCGCGACGACGCCAACAGCACCTCGGCGCGGCTGGCGGATCTGATCGGCGCCATCCAGGACGCGGTGACCCAGGTCCACGGCGCAGCGGTCGAGATCGCCGCAGGCAATCAGGATCTGGGTGCCCGCACCGAGCAGCAGGCCGCGAACCTCGAAGAGACGGCCGCGTCGATGGAGGAGCTGACCAGTACCGTGCGCGCGAACGCCGACGGTGCTGCCGAAGCGCAGGGGCTGGTGCAGAAAGCCGCCGCCACAGCGGGGCGCGGCGGTACCGAAGTGCGCGCGGTGGTCGAGTCGATGAATCGCATCGCGGCCGACTCGCGGCGCATGCACGACATCATCTCGACGATCGATGGCATCGCTTTCCAGACCAACATCCTCGCCTTGAACGCCGCGGTCGAGGCCGCGCGAGCCGGTGACCAGGGCCGCGGCTTCGCGGTGGTCGCCGGCGAAGTGCGCACGCTGGCGCAGCGTTCCGCCGCGGCTGCCCGCGAGATCAAGTCGCTGATCTCGGAGTCGATCGCGCGCATCGAGGCCGGCGCGGAGCAGGTGCATGTCGCGGGCGACACCATCGACGGTGTGGTCGGTTCGGTGCAGCGTGTCGCCGCACTGATGGCGGACATCGCCCGCGCTTCGTCCGAACAGGCCAGCGGCATCAGTCAGGTGGGGCAGACCATCTCCGCGCTCGACGATGCGACCCAGCAGAACGCGTCCCTGGTGGAAGAGGCAACGGCCGCGGCGCAATCGCTGGAGTTCCAGTCCAGCAACCTGTCCAAACTCGCGGCCAGTTTCCGGCGCTAGCTGCTCGCCTGCCTCGAAGACCGCCGGCGGTCAGTGGCCGCCTGAGCGCCGCTGCGCATGTTTTCGAGAGTCGCCTCGATCCCGGCCCTCGTCGGTGCCTTGCATCGTGCGCTCGCGCTGCGCGCCCTGCCCAGCGGTGGGCAGGGCGTGCAGCACCGATACGCTTTCGATACACATCCGCAGCAGTCCCCCGCGCTCTGATTGTCTAGCGTGTGTCGCACCCGCGCCGAAGCGATCCGACCCTGCGCCGAGGGCGAGCCTGAAGAATTCAGCCTCGCCGCGCGTCGTCGAGGGCGCGCCCGCGGATCAAGCCGGGGATGAACTGGATCAGCGCGGACCCAATCACAGGGAGGATCTATGACACCCAGAGTTCTACTTGCACTCGCCACACTCGTCGCCCCGCTGTTCGGGCCGCAGGCCGAAGCCGCCCCGCGCATCGATGACATCCAACGCGTGCTGCCCAATGGCCAGCTGACCCGCGAGATACCCGCGGGCGAGACCGTCACGCTGCGGATCAGCGGTGTCTGGACCGACAGCTGTACGCCGAGCGTGCTGAGCTTCGAGCGCAGCGGTCAGGGCCGTTTGCTGAACTTGTTCTGGGACCGCGCGGCCTTGATCTACTGCCTTTCGGCGCTCACCCCCTTCACCCGCGACATCCCGAACGTGCGCTTCGATGAAGCCGAGATTGGCGCGCTGCCGATCACGGTGGTCAACAGTCACCAGTCGCTGCCCTTGCCGGATGGCACCGTCGTCGCCCCGGTGCAGGGATCGACCACGATGCCGCAGTTCGAAATCGCCATCCAGGCGCCGGTCGACAGGCAAGTGACGCACTGGCCCACCGCGCGCCAGCCGCCAGCCGGGGTGTTCCCGGTCACGGCGCAGTACGACCTGAGCGGCGCCTGGTACTCGCCGCAGCAGTCGGGCAGCGGTCTGCTGCTAAAGCACGAGCGCCGCAAGTCCGGTTCCAGCACGATCGACAGCCTGTGGGGCAGCTGGTCCAACTTTGCCACCGACGGCAGCAGCCAGTGGCATGTGTTCTCCGAGACGTACTGGGCCTCGCCGACGCGACTGCTGGGCCGCGTGCTGCGCGCCGAGGCCGAGGCCGTCGCCTGTACCGCACAGTTCCCCAACCCCGGGTGCAACTTCGCGGCGCGCGCCGCCCGTGAGGTCAAGATCGTCGGCATCTTCGAGATCACGGTGCACGGCCCGGACGAACTGACGCTCACCATCGACGACTCCGGCACGCCCCTGCTGCTCGGCATGACGCAGCCACCGGTGCAGGGCTACAGCGTGCGGCTGCGCAGGCTGTAAAGCGCGCCGTCATTCGCTTCCGCCGCTACGGCGGTGCATGCGCGCCTGTGCGCTGAACAGCCGCAGGCGCGCCGCTTATGCTGTGCGCTTCGCAACCGGTGTGCAGCCTTGGCCTGATGAGCGTGTGGTCCTTGATCTACAGCGTGGGCGCCGCCCAGGGCCTGCTGCTCGGCCTGGCGCTGTGGCGGCGCGGCGCGCGCGAGCGCTTTCTGGCCGGCTGGATGCTGCTGATCGCGCTGGATCTCTGCTTGCGCGTGTGGGCGATGCAAGCGCAGGACGCGGCCAGCCTGCGCGGGCTGCGCGTGGCGGGCATGTTCCCGCTGCTGCACGCCAGCCTGTTCTATCTGTACGTGCGCAACGTGGTGCAGGGGCGTGCGCTGGGCTGGGGGGATCTGCGCCACGCGCTGGGCTTTGCCTTGGGCCTGCTGCTGATCGCCGACCTGCTTTGGCTGCCCTCCGAGGCCTTTCTGGACGCGCTGCGCGCGCTCCGCGCGGGCGAGGATCGCCTGCGCCAGACGCTGATCAACGTCACCGTCTTCGGCTGCAGCCTCAGCTACGTCGCGGCAGCCGTGCTCAGCGTGCTGCGCTACCGCCGACGCCTGCGTGCGACCCGCTCGGACGGCGACCCCGAGTCCGTGCGCTGGCTGCTGTGGGTGGCGGTCTGGCAGTGCGTGATCTGGGCGACCGCCCTGGCGCAGTGGCTGCTGCCGGTGCACTGGCTGCCCTATCAGCTGATCTACGTGGCGGTGGCGGCCTTCGTCCTGGCGGTGGGCTATCGCAGCCTGCTGGCGCCGGTCGATGGCCGTCCGGCGGTGGTCGCGGTGCCGGTTGTCGAACCGAGCGAAGCCCCCGCTGAGGCTGGAGCGCAGGGCTCGACCGAGGTCGGTGCCGTCGACGCCGAGCGCGCCGAAGAGGACCCGCGCTTCGACGACGTTGCTAGACGCCTGCTGCAGCTGTTCGAGCACGAGCACCTCTACCGCCAGCCGGCACTGTCGATCGCCCAGCTGGCAAAGCGCAGTGGCTATCCCGAGTACCTGGTGTCGGCGGTGATCAACCGTCGCTTCGGCCAGCCCTTCTGGGACTGGGTCAATGCCTACCGCGTGCGCGAGGCGCAGGCGCGACTGCTCGACCCAAGCGAGCCACGCACCGCGCTCGACATCGCTTTCGAGGTGGGCTTCACCTCGAAGTCGACCTTCAACGCCGCCTTCAAGCGCCTGCTGGGCGAGACGCCAAGCCAGTGCCGGGTGCGCGCGCAGCCGTCGCCGCAGGCCAGCGCAGAGAGAGCTCCACCAGCAGCAGGTTGAGCGTCCAGCACAGCCAGGCGGCGAGCGTATAGGCCGACAGGAAGTCGAGGCCGAAGCCCGCGATCCCGAGCACCAGGTACAGCCGCAGGGTCGGCGCGGCAAAGGTGAGTGCGGCGCTGCGCAGCATCCAGCGCCGATGGGCGGCAAGATCGCGCCGCACCGCGAAGTACAGCGCCGCGCCCGTGCTGCCCAGCCACAGCAGCGCCAGCAGCACGAAGGACGTGCCTGTCACCCAGCCGCCCTGCGCCCGCGCGGCCAGCAGCAGGCCGGAGACGCCGCCGATCAGCACCGCCAGCACGTACAGCCAACCCGCCACACGATGCAGCGCGGGCCAGCGCACGCGCAGTGCGGGGGCGAACTGCAGGGGCATCACCAGCAGGGCCAGCCCGGAAGCGAAGAAGTGCGCTGGCACCGCCCAGCCGGCCGCGGCAAAGCTGGCATGCAGAGGCACGCGTGGATCGATGGCCTGGAACAGGAAGCGAAAGGCATACGCGGCGATGAGCACGCAGGCCAGGGTGAATGCGACATACAGCAGACGGCGCAGCGCGAGCGGCAGAGGCATGGGCGTCAGGTCAGGCGAGCCGGAACAGCCCGGCGCGGCCAGATTGGGGCTCCTCGCCCACCTCCAGCGACCGGATCGGCGGGATCGGACGTCTGCGGCCCTGCCGTATTCCACGCGTCCCGCGGGGATGACGACTCCGGCTGGCTTCAAGAGGCTCGTCGCCGCTGCGCATACGGGGGACAGGTCGGGCGTAGCACCGGGCCGGCAAGCCGTGGCCCGCGATCTCCGCTTCGCCGATGGCGCACCCCATCACCAAGACCCCTGCACGGCTCAGCGAGGGCAAGCGCATCAGCCCCCACTCAAGCACGATGCGCTCTTCAAGCCCGCACGCACCGACGCACGTGGGGGCGGCGCTCTCAGTTCTCGAAGCCATCCCGGAAAATCGGCGCCGCATCCGGGGTCGTGAAGGCGGCGACCGCGAAATCATCGTCACTCGGGCCGGCGAAGCGCACGGACCCTGCCACCAGCAGGCGGGTGCCGACCACGCGCAGATCGGCGGCGCTTGCCAGCGGCGAATCCAGCCCGTTGCTAGCGACGAAGCTGGTCGTTATCTCGGGGCTGCCGGCGTTGAATCCGGTGTCGCCGCCAAGGTTCACGAGATGGCGGCGTAGCGAGAATCGCTGAGTCGACGCGGCGGAGTTGCGTGCGGTACCTGCCGTGAGAATGCGGCCACGCGTGTCCACTGCCACCGCGCTGAAGCGCAGATCGTCGGCCGGTGGCAGCGGAGCGACCGTACCGAAGTTGCTGTCCTCCACACCCGCCCAGCGCAGCAGAAGACCATGCTGGCGCCCGCTGCCCGGGCTGGCCGGGTCTTCACGGTGACCTGCGACCAGTGCGCCTTCGCTGTCCGGTATCGCCGCCACTGCCGTGATGCGAGCCTCCGCGCAACTGCTGCTCAGCCCGGTCAGGGTCAGCCCGGTCAGGGCAGTGACGATGAGCGTCGGTACGCCGTTCACCAGCCGCGAGCGCACCTGGCTGAGGCTGAGTCCACAGAATCCTCCGCCATCGCTGGTCTGGGCGACCAGCAGTGCGCCGCGCCCGCTTGACCACGCAATGGCTCCACTGCCCTGTTCGGGCATGAAGTCGATGAAGGTCGATCGCAGCCCAAGGCCGTCGGCGTTCAGCGCAGCAATGCGGGTCGTCCAGGCGCTGCCGGTGTTGGGGCGCGATCGCACCAGCGCGTACACCTCGTCGTTCGGCCCGGTCGCGAGGCTCAGCAGTTCGTCGATAGCGTCCAGGCCGAAGCTGGTGACGCCCTTACCGGTGCCAAAACTCGCGTCGCGTGAGCCGTCAGCGTTCAGGCGCACGACGAAGACGTCGATGCCGTTGCCGCCATTGAACGCCTGCCACGCGACCAGCAGCCTGCCTTGAGAATCCTGGTCGATGTCGGCCACCTGGCTCAGCCCCAGTCCGTAGGTCCGCCGACCGTCGATGCCGAAGCTGGGGTCCAGACCGACGGGGAAAAGCCGCGTCAGCGCCAGCGAGTACTGCCCGCTGCCATTGCTGGCCTGTCCGACCAGAAGAAAACCTCCGCCCACGGTCGGGAAAACGCGCAGCGCGCGGTCGGTGGCGGCGGTGTCCAGATCGAAAGACACCGTCTCGCGGCCCTGGCTGACAAAGCTCGGGTCGAGGCTGACCTGGGCCACAGCGAGGGAAAGGCTGCCCAGCATCAGCAGGGCGGTGGCGAGAAAGGGGGTGAGCAGGCGGCGCATGCGGGATCTCCCGGAGTGTTGGTGGGAGATACGGAATTCCTGGCGCGAACACGGCGCTTCGTCGCGGCGCTCGGCGCAGCACCACCCGCGAGTCGAATCAAGCGCGATCGGTCCCGGGGGCTGACCTCGACGCTGTCTGGCCTTGCCGCGACGGATGTTTACGGCGTGTGCGGTGCGGATCCAGCCCTGCGTGCCGGTTCCGCGCCTGGCCTACTCAGCAGCCGCAGCGTTCGATCGCGTCGAAGAGATGCACGTTCCCGCCTGCCCCGGTCAGCTCAAGCTGCACCCGACGCAGGCTGCCGGAGCACTCGTCACCGCAGTCCTGCTTGATCTCCTCGCCGTCGAGGACACGCACGCGCCAGCGCTCGCCGCGGAACTCGGTGCCTGGGGTGGCGGTAGGCGCCGGCACCAGCGGCAGGTCTTCGCCGTCCAGACCGATGAAGGCGGAGGGGCCCTGGAACTCAAGCGGCACGGACAACCACAGCATGAACACCTCCGATTCGATCCTCTGCGTGTACCAGCAGCCCACGTCCATCCGGCTGAGGTCGATCGGGCTGAGCCTGGGGGGCTGGGCGCCCGCCTGCATGGCGCCGAGACCAAGGACGAATGCGAGAACGGGCGTGGTCCACATATGCGGCTCCTGTGCGTGTGCCGACACGGTAGCCAGCGACACAGGCGCCTAAGCGGCGAGTTCTGGCGGTTTGCGGGCGGAGGCTGGACCCCAGGCGCGGCCGGGTGCTGCCCTCGCAGCGCGGCTGGCGCGCCGCGAGGGCAGCACGCCCACCGATGTCGGTCTTTTCGACGCGCCGCCGTGTCCATGGCAACACGGATCAAGCTCATCCTGAATCTGATCCGCGGACGCGCCCTTCCTGGCGCGCGGCAACGCTGAATGGTTCGGCGTTGCCCCAGGTACTCACTCCGGGACATCTACGCCATGCGCTGTTTCACCATTGTCTTTCTCTTGGCGGCCGGCGGCGCCGCACACGCAAGCAGCTTCACCGTCACCAACGCCAACGACGCCGGCCCCGGCTCGCTGCGGCAGGCGATCACCGACGCCAACGCCGACCCTAACGAGCCGCACACGATCACGATTCCTGCATCGAGCGGCGGCAGCTTTGACATCGTGCTGCAGAGCGCGCTGCCCATCGTCACCCGATCGCTGACGCTGACTTCGCAGCAGCCCGCGACTCTCGTCCGGGTGCCGGCAGCAGGCTTTCTGCGCTTCTCGCGGCTGGGCGGCGGCGCGTTCCGGATGAACAACCTGCGCGTGTTCCGCGATCCGGACGTCGTCTCGACGATTGCCCGCGGTGCCTGCCTGAGCAGCACCGACGCCTCCGGCGTGAACGGCTGGACGATGCTTATCGAGGACTCGGAGTTCACCAACTGTTCCGCCTACAGCGCCAGCGGCGACGCGCTCGGGGGCGCGATTTACGCCAACGGGGACACCGAACTCGTCGACACGGTGATCCAGTTCGGGGGCGCGCGGTCCGTGACCGGCGAGGCGCGCGGCGCGGCGATCTACGTCGCAAGGGGTGCGCTTTCGCTGACGCGGGTCACCATCGCCGTGACAACCAGTGGGGGGCAGACGCTGGCGACGGGCGCGATTGGTCTTGCACCGGGCACTTCCCTGATCGCCTTGGATACCCAGTTCACGCGCAACTTCACCTTCGCAGACAATCGCGCTACCGGCGGCGGTGCGATCTATGCGGACAACGCCACGGTGGAGCTGTCGCGGGTGTCGTTCACGGGCCACGACGCCCAGTCCGGAACCGCGATCTACGCCGAAGGTGGTGAGCTGATCATCGAGAACGCCAGCTTCTTTCGGAACGTCGCGCCGTCTAGCGAGGTGGGCTTGCCCGGGGCGGTGGCCGCGTCTGGCATCGTCGCGATGCGGCACACCGCATTCTGGGGCAACACCGGACACTTTTTCCGCTTCGGCGGGACGATCTTTGCGTTCAGCGGCAACGTCTTCGTTGCGCCCAATCTGTGCTTCGGCCTGACCGGGCAGATTCCGGTCGGTGCACGCGCGAACTTCGGCACGGGCTCCTGTGCTGACGGCCCCAGTTTCAGCGGCGCGGACCCGCGAGCCGAAGCTTTTGGCCGCGTCGCGCCCACGGATGCCGTGCCGGTGATCACCTTTGGCGACGGCAGCCCGGTGCGCGACGCCTACGGCGTCGTTGCACCGAGCAGCTCCGACTTCAATCTGCCCGCTGAGCTGGATGCGCGTTCGCAGAACAGGCCGCGCGACGACAACGGCAACGGTCTTGCCGAGGCCGACGCCGGCCCAACCGAAGGCGCGCGTCTGATTCCGATCTTCAGCAACGGCTTCGAGTAAAGCCGCAGCGCGGGCGGACGTTCACGGCGCATCGCGCTCGCTTGGCGTGCGCCGGAAGGCCGGCGACGCGGCAAAAGGATCGACCGCCGCGCGCTGCCGCGCGGCGGCTTCCGCCCACCAGTGCAGCTGCTCGATGCCGCGCGCGGCGTACTTCGCCCAGCGCGCGGCGTCCTGGTCGGCGGCGGCTGTGCCGTCGGCTTCGAAGGCTTTGTCGGCATGCGGAAAGTGCAGCATCGCCGAGACCGGCAGGCAGCCGAGTTCGGACAGGTAGGCGCGCATACCCACGGCGGCGCGCGTGCCGCCCCATTGGCCGCTGGAGTAGGTCGCGATCAGGCTGGGCTTGAAGGCGAAGGCCGAACTCGGAAAGTGATTCAGCAGGTCCGCCAGCGCCGGACTCATGCTGTGGTTGTACTCGGGGCTCACCATCACGTAGGCGTCGGCTTCCATGATCTTCCGCTCCAGCGCGGCGAGATTTTCCGGCTTGCTGCTGTCGGCGTAAGCGAAGACCGGCTTGAAGACCGCCGTGGGTGCGAAGTCGAGCGGATCAATCAGCGCGGTGTCGAAGCGGCTGGCGAGCTGCGCGCCGAGAAACGCGCAGACGCGCTCGCCCAGACGCTTCGGCTGCGGCGGCGTGGACGCTCGGCGGGAGCCAAGGAAGAGCAGGGCTTTCATGGGCGGTCCTCATGGGCATGCGTTGCGGTTTGCGGTGTTCTGGTGAGCGCGCGTCTATTGGGTCGCCACGCGAAGCATCGCGTCCTCGTTTGGCAGCGATGATTCGCCGTCGATTGCCGGCGCGCCCGATACCCTTGAGGGGTTAGGGACTCAATACACCCTCTGGGGTATCGCGCGCCAAACCCAACCAGATGCCTTGTCCCGCAGCGCCCATAGGGTGGGTCTTGACCCACCACAAGCCCAACGCTCGCCCCGCCTGAAAATCGCCATCGGGGCTACGTGCTCACGAAGACCCCGAACCGAGTCCCGCAGCGCCCATAGGGTGGGTCTTGACCCACCACAAGCCCAACGCTCGCCCCGCCTGAAAATCGCCATCGGGGCTACGTGCTCACGAAGACCCCGCGTAAGCTCTCCCGTCAAGCGGACAAGGAATTCCTAGAACCTTCGGTTGCTTGGGCTTTGCGCTCGGCGGGTGTCATCCCGTCGAGGGCGTCATGGGGTCGTTCCTCGTTGTAGTCGAGCATCCACCACCACGCCGCCTCGCGGACGTCGTCCAAGCGAGAGAACAGGTGCGGGTCCAGGACCTCCTCGCGGAATGTCCGGTTGAAGCGCTCGATGTAGGCGTTTTGATTGGGCTTGCCGGGCTGGATGTACTGGATGGCCATACCTTGGGACTTCGCCCAAGCCACGAATGCTTCGCCGAGAAACTCAGGGCCGTTGTCGGTGCGCAGCACCTGCGGCAGCCCACGCTCGCGCTGCAGGCGCTCGAAGACGCCGATCAGGCGCTGCGCGTTGATCGAGGTGTCGACCTCGATGTGCAGCGCCTCGCGGTTGAAGTCGTCGATCACGTTGAAGGTGCGGAAGCGTCGGCCGCAGGCGAGCGCGTCGCTCATGAAGTCCGCCGACCACACGCTGTCGGGCAGTCGCGGCACATACAGCGGTACGCGCTCGCGTTTGGGCAGACGACGCTTGGCGGGGCGGCGCAGATTGAGCTTCATGGCCTTGTACACGCGATAGATGCGCTTGGGATTCCAGTCGGGACGCCGGCGCCGCAGCAGGTCCGAGCACTTCCAGAAACCTCGGCTCGGCCGCTCGCGCACAGCCTCTGAAAGCGCTGCGATCAGTTCGGCATCGCGCACCGTCCAGTCCAGTGGCGGGGCGTACCAGGCCGAGCGCGACAGCCCGATGCAGGCGCAGGACCGACGCAGCGGCAGGCGATGGGCTTCCGAGAGGAAACGCACCGCCTCGCGCTTCTGCGCCGGCGCTACAACTTTTTTGCGATCAGGTCCTTCATCGCCGAGTTCTCCAGCGCGAGGTCGGCGTACAGGCGCTTGAGGCGGCTGTTTTCCTCCTCGAGCTCGCGCACGCGCTTGAGCTCCGAGGCTTCCATGCCACCGAACTTCGACTTCCACTGGTAGTACGTCGCCACACTGATCCCGGCCTGCCGGCAAACGTCCTTGACCGGCATACCCGCATCGGCCTGCTTGAGGATCGAGACGATCTGCGTCTCGCTGAACTTTGACTTGCGCATCTGAACCTCCTGGCTGGGAAACCTTGCCAGAAAGTTCTAGAAACCTGTGTCCGCAGTACCGGGGAGCTTACGCCCGAACCGAGTCCCGCAGCGCCCATAGGGTGGGTCTTGACCCACCAAAAGCCCAACGCTCGCCCCGCCTGGCGCATTGCCATCGGCGCTACGATGCTGACGAAGACGCCGACCGCTACCGCGCTACTCCGCCACAGCCTTGTCTGCGGCAGCGGACTGCAGCTGTTCAAGCAGGCCACGCACCGCCGAAACCACGGCGAGCGGCTGATCCAGCTGGATGTCGTGCCCCGCATCGGCA
This sequence comes from Lysobacterales bacterium, assembly GCA_014946745.1. Classification (NCBI taxonomy): domain Bacteria; kingdom Pseudomonadati; phylum Pseudomonadota; class Gammaproteobacteria; order Lysobacterales; species Lysobacterales bacterium. The sequence continues at coordinate 670,798 of JADCRD010000001.1, forward strand.
ACTTCGACGGCCGAGCCGCGCGAGGACGCCGCGAGGATCCGCGCGTGGGTCTGCTCGCGCGCTTCAGCGATCACCTTCAGCACTTCCTCGGGTGCTTCGTCGGTGTGCACGCCCGCACTCAGCAGCAGCAGCGGAATCGCGCCGTACGATTCATCGGCAGGCACTGGTTCCGCGAACACCGCGGTGTTGCTCGCCAACTCGGAGCGCAGCGTGCGCCAGTAGCCCGGCTTCGTTTTGTTGAGCACCGCGGCGTCGGCGACGCGCTCGCCCATCCAGTCCGGCTGCGGGCGCAGGCAGCGCTGTTGGATCGTTTCCCTGTCGTTGTCGACGGCCGCGTCTTCGCAGCGCGTCAGCAGGGCGTCGCGCTGCGGCAGCATCGCGGCGATCTGCTGCTGCCAGTCCTCGGGCATGCGCGCATCCGCACCCTGCTCAGGCGGGTCGACCAGCACCAGCCCCGCGACCTGCTGCGGATGGCGCTGCGCGTAGTGCCGCACGATATTGCTGCCCAGCGAATGGCCCATCAGCACGACCGGCACCGGCAGCTTTGCCGCCTCGATCAGGGCCTGCAGATCCGCAACGACCGCATCGAGGTCTCTCGGCAACGGGCCTTCGTCACTGAAGCCATAGCCCGCGCGATCGTAGGCGCAGACGCGCGTTAACTCGGCCAGCCCCGGCTGCACCCGATACCAGGTGCTGGAGTCCGCATTGCCACCGGCTTCCAGCAGGATCACCGGCTCGCCCTCGCCGCTGCAGCGCAGATTCAAGGCGCGGCCATCCGCCAGCGCCACCCGCTGCCCCTCTGTCGCATACGCATCGTCGATCGGGGCGATTCCAGCGTCAGCGGCGAAAGCAGAAGTCACGCCCAATGCGGCGAGGACGGCAGACAAGGCGACTCGGTAGGGTGCTTGCATGGCTGAGTACTCCTTCGGATCACTGTCCGTAGCTTCCAGAACAGGCCAAGTGTGGCAGGCCAAACCACCGAACCAGTGAATGCTCCCGGAGCGCAAGCCCCATCCTGCCGCCCTGCCGCCCCGCCCCTCGCGCAAGGACGCCCATAGGGTGGGTCTTGACCCACCATGAGCTCGACACCCGCCCCGGTCTTCGCCACCGCCCCACCACCCCATCGCGAAAACCCACGCGAGTCCAAGGCCAACAGAACCCCTACACCCCCGACGTCCTGCACCGCTGCGCCAGCAATCCCGTCGCCGCACTCAAATCCAGATCCGCCACCAACAACCCCGGCACCCCATGCGGCTGCCAACACACAAGTCGGCCATCGGGACCAGCGATGGCAGAGGTGATCGGCACGCCTTCGCTCGCACAGTTCACTGACGCAAAGTAGACCGTGTTCTCGGCGGCGCGGCAGCGCACGGCCATCTCGTGGAAGCTGCCGCCCGGGTCGGCAAAGGTCTGCGGGCGAAAGCCGCCGGGCTCGCCGACGGCGGCATGCGGATGGAACACCACCTGCGCCCCGCGCCGCGCCGCCCAGCGCACCGTCTCGGGATAGCGCCAGCCCTCATGGCAGATCACCACGCCAAAGCGCAGCGGGCCGACGGTGAACACCTGCCGCTCGCTGCCGTAGGCGGGGTAGGTGGGCTCTTCGTCCGGATCGATCTGGCCCTTGTCCTTCCAGCCGAGAATCTCGCCATCGGCACCGATCACGCAGGCGCTGATCTGCAGCCCGCGCTCGGTGATGCGCTCGGTGCCGAGGACCACCGCCGCGCCTGCCGCCTTCGCGGCTGCGGCCACCGCACGCACAGCCTGCTCAAGAAAGCCCGCCTCCGGCGCCGGCATCACCGCGCCCGGCCAGCGATAGCCGGGGATGAAGCACTCGGGGAAGCAGAGAATCAGCGCGCCCTGGCGGCCGGCTTCGGCGATCGCGGCGACGGCTGCATCGACCGCGGCTTCGCGGCTGGCGGGAATGGGGAGGTTGGCGAGGGCGATGCGGGTGGTGGTCATGCGCGGGCTCGGTAGAGCAACGAATGGGTTTGTTCTTCGGCTTGGTGGCGCGCGATGACCTTGCATCTTGCAGCGCTGCAAGGGCAGGCCGCTAGCTCGCCGACTCGCTGGCCCAATCCTCCAACTGCAACCCGCTGACGCGCATGAACTCGCGCGTGTTGTGCGTCACCAGCGTGGCTGCATCGGCCAGGGCGTGGCAGGCGATCCAAAGATCGTTCGCGCCGATCGGCGTGCCCTGATCCTTCAGTTGAGTCGCCTGCTCGGCGTAGTGCCGGCAGATGGCCGGGCCGCTCGGATACCGCACAGGCACCTGCCGGCTGAGCTGGTCGAGCCGACGCAACACCTCGGCCTTGCGCGTGCTGCGCTCCGCGCCCTTCAACAATTCCGCCCAGGTGATGAAGGACATGCAGATCTGATCGGCCTCCGGCAGCGCGTCGATTCGCTGCGCCACGCTGGCGGGCCGATTCTTGATCAGGTAGATCAGGATGTGGGTGTCGAGCAGGTAGATCACAGCGGCTCGCGCTCCTGCATGGGCTGCGCCGAGGCCTGCTCGGTTTCCAGTGCCGCAAGGAAGTCGGCGTCAGCCTCGCCGAGGGCCTGCAATACCTCCATCAAGGCGGCGCCGCGCGGGCCGCGCAGCGGGTGGAGGATCAGATCACCGGCCTCGTTGCGGGTGATGCTGACGCGGTCGGTGTCCAGCTTGAACTCCGCCGGAATCCGCACCGCCTGGCTGTTGCCGTTGTTGAACACTCGGGTCGTCAGGGTCGCCATGGCAGGACTGTGTGTTTACTTTGATGTGTGTACGTTAGGGCGGCGGTGCGCAGGTTGCAAGCGTCATGCGGTGCGAGGCGTATGGAGTCGTGCTCCATTTTTCAGAGGATGCGCGGGCACCCATAGGGCGGGTCTCGACCCACCACAAGCCCAACACGTGCCCCAGCTTTCACGGCACCCACGCGCCTCGTGCGAGCACGCCCATAGGGTGGGTCTTGACCCACCATGAGCCCAACTCTTGCCAAGGTCTTCGCCACCTACCCGACACCCCATCGCAAGAATCCACCCCAGGCAAGCGACACAGCGACGCCTAAAGCCCCGACGTCCTGCACCGCCGCGCCAGCAGCAGCCCATGCGCCCATAGGGTGGGTCTTGACCCACCATGAGCTCGACACCCGCCCCCGTTCTTCGCCACCGCCCCACCAGCCCATCGCGAAAACCCACGCGAGTCCAAGGGCAACAGAACCCCTACACCCCCGACGTCCTGCACCGCTGCGCCAGCAATCCCGTCGCCGCACTCAAATCCAGATCCGCCACCAACAACCCCGGCAACCCATGCGGCTGCCAGCACACCAGTCGGCCGTCGGGACCAGCGATGGCGGAGGTGATCGGCACGCCTTCGCTCGCGCAGTTGACCGAGGCGAAGTAGACGGTGTTCTCGGCGGCGCGGCAGCGCACGGCCATCTCGTGGAAGCTGCCGGCGGGGTCGGCAAAGGTCTGCGGGAGAAAGCCGCCGGGCTCGCCGACGGCGGCATGCGGATGAAACACCACCTGCGCGCCTCTACGCGCCGCCCAGCGCACCGTCTCGGGATAGCGCCAGCCCTCGTGGCAGATCACCACCCCAAAGCGCAGCGGGCCCACGGTGAACACCTGCCGCTCGCTGCCGTAGGCGGGGTAGGTGGGCTCTTCGTCCGGATCGATCTGGCCCTTGTCCTGCCAGCCGAGAATCTCGCCGTCAGCACCGATCACGCAGGCGCTGATCTGCAGCCCGCGCTCGGTGATGCGCTCGGTGCCCTGGATCACCGCCACGCCTACCGCCGTCGCGGCATCAGCCACCGCGCGCACGGCCTGCTCAAGAAAGCCTGCCTCCGGAGCCGGCATCACCGCGCCCGGCCAGCGATAGCCGGGGATGAAGCACTCAGGGAAGCAGAGGATCAGCGCGCCCTGGCGCTCGGCTTCGGCGATGGCGGCGACGGCCGCATCGACTGCGGCTTCGCGGGTGGCGGGGATGGGGAGGTTGGCGAGGGCGATGCGGGTGGTCAAATCACCGCAACATGTTGTGAATCGATGAACACTCGTCATGGTCAAACCCGAATGGGCTCGTTCGCGATGCCGAAAGACACGAGAGTGCCTAGAGCTCGAAGCAACTCTCGCGGCCAGTTCTGCGGTTCAGTCTTTATTGGCTGGTCTTCTAGTGCCTTCGCGATCCCCTCCAGCAGCTTCTCTCCAAGGGCGGGGAATTCATTGCATCCATCCGGATTGGGGCACGCGTTACACCTAATTCTTGGTCCGACAGTGCTCTGGGGCAGACTCTTTAGCCGTGCTTCGCCACGCTTGTTTCCGTCCGATCTTGCTCTGCTCAACATTGAGCAGACAGAATCTCCCTTCTTGAAGCATGCGAATCTCAGGAAGTCTTCTTCGCATCTAAGCGCTTGTCTCAATTTTACTTTAGTCGTTTCAGGATGTGTCTGTGTCGCTGCAACGATGTGGTCCTCTGGTACGATATTCTCGAGCTCTCTGCATTCAAGCTCAATGTGAGAAAATAGCCATTCAGGGAGGTCTGCTTTTCTCGCAACTCCGCGGCACGCTCGGGCGGTGCCGCCTATCGCGCCTTCGGGATACTTTCGGTCAGAATCGACGACGCAGACAATTGGTCCTTCAAAATCTTTAATGGCTTGACTGAGACAAGCTGCCGTTGTACTTCCTCCGCCATTAATTGGTCGAAACGAAACTGTTCCGACGAACCCTGTGGAACCAAGAAGTACGGAGGCTAGCCCCTTAAGCACAGCAAAGTCCGTTAGATTCTCGGCAAGAAGTTGACATCTTCCGCAGCGATTGTGGTCGCTGAACTCTTTGAGCGAAACGCAGTTGCTTGCGTCCGAGTTGCTCACAAGCAGTCTGGGGGAAGATGAGATGAACGAGCCTTGGGTTGCAAGTTTGTTAAACTCGCGGCGAAAAAGTGCTCGGGATACTTCGGATATTCGTTGGTGCTCTGCCAGCAACCCTAGAGAGCTTCTGTCTCCAGAAATCAAGTGGTGGCCTCGCCTTCCAGCGCTTGCAAGATTCTCTAAAGCAAGCGCGTCTCGCTCGTCGAATGCGTCGACTAGTTTGTCAAGAAATATTATCACCGCGGAAGCTCCGGGACGAAGAAGCCCGATGGCCAATCGCCGCCGAGAAAGCCATTGGCATCAAAGCTTATGCATTTCACGGTGGACATTGCATGATTGTCGGTTTCAACTATTAGAACCTGAATGTCTTCCGGGTTGAGATTGCCTTTGGAAATCAAATGCCCAAAGCGGTTAACTAGGTGTTCGCTGTGAGTCTCGATCATGAAAGATGCTGTTTCGGTTTCTTCGCTGTTCCGAATTACAGATGAAATGACGTCTGCGATTTGCGCTTGGAATTGCGGATGCAGGTGCAACTCTGGTTGCTCAATTGCTAGTAGCGGCGGTGGGCCTTGGCGCAACTTCGCTGATCTCTTGTTGCTGGTTGAGTGCCAGAGTTGAAGGACGATAGGCAGCAGCTGGGAGTATCCAAAACCCAAATCTGCGATATTCTTTCCCTCTTCTTTGCTCGAAGATATCTTGACCTGAACGTGGCCACTGCTCTCGTCGACGTATGCATAAAAGCCAAGTCTGGAGCGCGTCCATTCCTTTAGGTCCCGCTGCTCACTTCGAGAGAGTGAGTTGATAAACATTGCGGAATTCGCGCCGCGAGAATCTATCTCGTCAACTGCCAAGTCTTGGAGGCGGTAGTACCGCTCTGCGATGGCCCTTACTGGCTCCACATATCGCACAGAGCCTGCGAACTCGCAGATTTCTCGGTCGATATAGCGAAACAGCTTCGAAATCTGACTAAGGAGAACTGCTCGCCTTATCTTGACTGTCCTTTCGTCATCGGCCTCAAGCGCAGAGACGCTCTTCTGTGCGTGGCTCGTTATATGGGAAAGTTCCTGGAGCTGAGCAAAGAAGCCGGCCTCGCTCCCGTACGTCAAATCTTCGACGAGGTCTTCGATGGTCTCCGGCTTGGTTTTCTTGTGGAAGAGTGGTGTTACCGCGAGCAAGAGCTGGTCTTTGAATAACTTAGAGTCGAGGGTCCAGTACTCTTGTTCTTTGCCTTCAATCTCCCACTTCTTTAATCTTGCGACTTGTGGGAGTGGAATGAACTTTCCAGCCTGGTTGATCCAGCGTCTACCAGCTCCGAGGTCGATGTCCTCCCCGGATACTGATAATCCTGTTAGCGCGTCGCGCGAAAAGCGGGCACTGACTTGATCGCTACCTAGATCAATTTCGACGCTTCTTAGGTGTCCGACTTTGTCATCTGGTCCATTGCCGAGGGATATAGAGACCCTTACTCTCGGCAGGGCATCACAGGGCCGGAAGTCGTCAGGCAGATAGACAAACATGTTCTGCTGTGCTCGCAGCCTAGAGACATCCATGCCTTTCTCAATCGATAGGACGAACTCAAAGGTTATGCCATCTTCTCGCTTTTTGACGTTAACAGAATTCTGAAAGCTGCCGAAATCAACTAGTCGGCCGAACCACAGAATCGGGCCCTTCGTGGCTTGCTCGGTGCTTTGTCTCAGGAGTGGCAGCGTTCTAACGAGCGTGCTTTTCCCTACGCTGTTTTTTCCAAGCACGATGTTGATGCGCCGGAGATCGATATCACCGGAGTCAAGTATTGAGCGAAGGTTCTTGACTCTTAGAGAGTTAATCACTTTGGGCTCCTGAAATTCAGTTTGCACTACAGATCGATATTGATGCGCGCTACAGCGAGTCTTCGTTCAGAAATCTGCAGAGACGAACGAGGCTTAATCGGTTATCAGCTTTTCGACCTCGTTGCTCCCCATCCAATAACTTAACTCCGCCGCCTCCGTCACCCCCCACACCGCGATATCCGCCCGCATCCCTTCCACCAATCGCCCCCTATCTGCCAGTCCTAGAGCCTTCGCTGCATTCACCGTCGCACCGCGCAGGGCTTCTTCGGGGGTCAGGCGGAACAGGGTGCAGGCCAGGTTCATGGCCAGGCGCAGGGACATCAGGGGTGAGGTGCCGGGGTTGAGATCGGTGCTGACGGCCATGGGCACGCGGTGGCGGCGCAGGGCGTCGATGGGGGGCAGTTGGGTTTCGCGCAGGCAGAGGAAGGCGCCGGGCAGCAGCACGGCGACGGTGCCGCGTTCGGCCATGCGGGCCACGGCGGCTTCGTCGGTGAACTCGATGTGGTCGGCGCTTAAGCCCCCGTAGTCGGCGACCAGGGCCGCGCCTCCGAGGTTGGTGAGCTGGTCGGCGTGCAGCTTCACCGGCAGGCCGAGTGCGGATGCTGCATCGAACACGCGTCGGGTCTGTTCGGGGCTGAAGCCGATGCCTTCGCAGAAGGCGTCGACGGCGTCGACCAGGCCTTCGCTGTGGGCGGCGGGCAGGATCGCGGTGCAGACGTGGTCGATGTAGTCGTCGGCGCGGCCGGCGTATTCGGGCGGCAGGGCGTGGGCGGCCAGCAGGGTCGTGCGCACGCTGATGCCCAGCACCTCGCCGAGTCGCCTTGCCACGCGCAGCATGCGCAGCTCGGTGTCGATGTCGAGGCCGTAGCCGGATTTGATTTCGATGGTCGCCACGCCGTCGCGCATCAGCGCGCGGGCACGGGGCAGGGCGGCAGTGAGCAGCTGCTCTTCGGTCGCCTCGCGGGTGGCGCGCACGGTGCTCAGGATGCCGCCGCCGGCCTGGGCGATTTCGGTGTAGCTGGCACCGTTCAGGCGCATCTCGAATTCGCGGGCGCGGTTGCCGCCGAACACCAGATGCGTGTGGCAGTCGATCAGGGCGGGCGTGGCGAGTGCGTTGTCGAACAGCTCGATCTCGCGGGCCTGGTGGCGCTGCTCGGCGCTGAGCTTCGCCTGCGGGCCGATGTAGGCGATGCGGCCGTCGCGGATGCCGATGGCGGCGTCTTCGATCATGCCGTAGCCGGTGTCGTCGGCGAGGGTGGCGGCGCGCAGGCCGCAGAGCAGGCGGTCGAAGGGCGCGCTCACGTCACAGCTCGCGCAGGTAGAAGCGGTTGCAGGCGAAGTGGCCGGTGGCGCCCATGGCCTGCGGGATGCGGCTGAAGCCGCTGCGCTCGTAAAGCTTGGCCGCGGCGTCCATGCCGCTGAGCGTTTCAAGGTAGCACTGGCGGTAGCCGGCTTGGCGGGCGTGGTCGAGGCAGACGGCCATCATTGCCGCGCCCGCGCCGATACCGCGGGCCTCGCGCAGGAAGTACATCTTGCGCAGCTCGCAGACGCCGGGCACGTCGCCCGCGAGCGGTGCGATGCCGGCGCCGCCGATGACGCGGCCGTCGCGTTCCAGCACGAAGTAGGCGTGGCCGGGGGCAGCGTAGTTTTCGCTCATGGCCGCGACCTCGGGGTCGTGGATGGCGAAGCCGGGGCCGTCGGCGCCGAACTCGGGCATGACGGTGCGGATGATGTTCGCCACCGCGGGGTCATCGGCGGCGGTGATGCGGCGGATGCGCGTGTTGTTCGGCAGCGTCGCGTTGGGTGAGGGCGCGTGGGTGTTGCCGGTATCGGTGTGGGTGGGCATGGCGGTGCGCGTGGGCGGGTCGTGAAGGCTCGATTATGGGTGCGCGTGTGGTGATGTGGGGGGTGGATTTGGTGGTGATTGCGCGGTTGCGTGAGGCGGCGTCATGGCGAAGGTCGCGGCGCTGTCGTCCCCTCGCCCCTTGAGGCAAGCGGAGAAGAGCGCTTGTCGGATGCCGGTGGCAGCCGACGCTCTTCGGAGCCCGAGTGAAGCGTGCGATGAGTCTTGCTCGGGGCGAGGGTCGACTCGTGATCGGGGCGAAGGTCGAGGCCATGGTGGGTCGAGACCCACCCTATGGGCTCGCCCTTGATGCAAGCAGAGAAGAGCGTTTGTCGGCTGCCGGCGGCAGCCGACGCTCTTCGGAGCCCGAGTGAAGCGACGGCAGGGCGGGGGAGAGAGGTGATGTCTGTCGCGAGGTTTGTCCCCCTCTCCCCAACCTTCCTTCGCTTTGCTCGGGCCGCAGAGAGCGTCGGCTGCCACCGGCAGCCGACCAGCGCTCTCTGCAGCTTCCCTCCAGGGGAGAGGGGCTTGAAGCGCGGCTTCGACGAGATCGTCTATCGGGGCAGGGTGGCTTGAAGCTTCGGTTCGAGCGGGCATGTCGCGCGAGTGAGGGGCGGTGATTGCGTGGGCTTGATCGCTCTGCGGCGTGTGCCGCTTTGCTCCCCTCTCCCCTTGTGGGAGAGAGGCTGGGGGAGAGGGGTGGGAAGCTTGTCGGGGGGCTATTCCAAACCTGCCTTCATGCGGTGAATCGTGCTCGGGCGATCGTCGATTCGTGTTCGGGGCGAGGGTCGAGGCCTGCTCGATGCGCTGAGCGATGGCAGCGGCTGAGACTCGGGAGTCGTTGAGCCGACACCGCGCAGGGTACGAAGACGCCACAGGTGGGTTCCTTGTCTGCGCTCTTCCGGAAGCGGCGCAAATGCTCCGACCGGCGGCCAGCTGTCTCCGCCATGGCGTCGGGCATCCTGTTGGCCGAGCCGCCGCTGGCAACCAGAGCGCAGTGTGGATCGAGGAATCGCGATACGCGCACGGGGCGCGGGCTCAAGCACGCGACAAATCGGAGCAACGACGGCTTCGTGCAAGTGCAAGGAGGTGCTGCAGCGGGCAGCCGCCTGCACTCTTTCAAGATCCGCGCGCGGGTCGAACGTGCAGCAAAAGGAGAGCTATGAGCGCTTCGTTCACCCACCGCCCAACGCAGTCCTGCTGGCCTGCCGCAATGTTCACATCGATCACGGAATCGGCTGCCCGCGTAGCGGCGGTGCGGACCACTCGAAGCGGAGGGCGCGGGCGTGCCTGGGCGTTGTGGGCGGTTCTGCTCGTCCCGACAGCATGGGCGGGTGACCTTCCGCTGGGCCAGCTCGCCCTTGACGGTCCGGCGACGCCCGAGCAGCTGGCCTTGATCCTGCCCGTCACGGGCGTTCTGCCGCAGGGCGCCTCGGCGAGCGTGCGCTACCGCGCAGCGGGCTCCGTTGAATGGCGCATCGCTCATCCGCTGCACCGCATCCGCCCGACCTTCGCCGAGGTGCCCGCGGCGGGCAGCGTGCCCGACGCATTCGCCTGGCCGGTCATCGACCTCGCTCCGGGCACCACCTACGACGTCGAAGTGACGATCGCCAGCGAAGCATCGAGCGCGCTGCGCTCGGGCACGTTCTCGACCCGCGCACTGCCGGGGGCCGCGGGAGCCGCAAACAAGCGCATCGCCGCCGGATCAAGCCTCGCTGTGATCCAGGCCGCGATGAACGCGCTCGTCGCCGGTGACGTCATCGAGTTCGATCCAGGCAGCTATCCGCTTTCGGGGCATGTGCAACTCACGCGCAGCGGCAGCGCCGCGCAGCCGATCGTGATCCGCGGCGCCAGCCGCGACGGCGTGAGGCTGGAGCGCAGCCAGCCGGGCCTCGTGTTTCAAGTCCTCGGCGCCAACCACGTGGTGATCGAGAACCTGACCCTGCAGGGCACAGGCGTGGATTCCGGCACCGCGGCAAGCTCGGTCGGCATCGAGTTCTGGAACGGCGCGCCGAACCAGACCGGCATCACTGTGCGCAACACCACGATCCGCGGGGTGGACGTCGGCATCAAGGCCTATGCGCCGCTTCGCGAGTTTCTTGCGTACGACAACACCCTGATCGGCAACAACACCTGGACCGAGCCGCTGATCACCACCAATGCCACCTGGAACGACGATGGAATCTGCGTGCCGGGCTTCGGCAACGCGGTGTTCAACAACACCTTGCGCGGCTTCGGCGACAGTCTTGCCTACACCGTGAGTGGCGCGCAGGCGGTGGGCGTGCACTTCTACCGGAACGAGATCATCAGCACGGGCGACGATGCCCTCGAAGGCGACTACGCGCATCGCAACCTCAGCTTCTACGACAACCGGGTCACCAACGCGGGGACCCTGGTGTCACTCGACCCTGTGTACGGCGGGCCGTTTTTGGCCGCCCGCAACATCGCGATCAACACTCAGCGTAGCCCGTTCAAATTCAACAGCACCAACACCGGCCATTTTCTGTACAGCAACACGATCATCCGGACGACCGGCAGCGGCAGTCACGTCAACTGGGGCTGGGTGCAGTTCAACAACGGCGCCCAGCGCGCCTGGGGTTACCGCAACAACGTGATGATCTATCGGGGAACCGGCGATCTGTTCGCCTTCGAGTCAGGCGGCAATGACCCGGTCGATTTCAGCTACAACGCCTGGTTTCCCGACCGTGCCGTCTGGTGGACGCGATCCGGCGGCAGCTTTGCCAATCTCGCGGCTGCGCGCAGTGGCCTGCCGAACGTCACCCCGGTGTTCACAAGCACGCCTCGACGCCATGAGCAGGACCACATCACCACGGCGGATCCCTGGGTCACTCCGGTCGTGCTCGGCACCAGCTTTCTGCTCGAAGTCGCCGCCGCCCACCTGCCGACTCCCGCGGTCGGCAGCAGCCTCAAGAACTCCGGCGTCGCCATCGCCAACATCACGGATGGCTACAGCGGTGCGGCGCCCGATCGCGGCGCGGTCATCGAAGGCCGCGCCCTGGTTGTCTTCGGCGACCGTTCGGGGAGCTCGGTTTTCGCGAACGGCTTCGAGTAGCTGGCAGGCCGCGGGCCCGAGAGCTCTTTGGTGCGGTGCGGACGCCGTCTCAAGCGCGCCTTGCGTCACGAGCAGTGGCGCGGACTCAGGCCAGCGCGTCGGCCTACTCGAAGCCGTTGCCGAAGATGCGCACGGGCAGGACGGGCGCCTGCTGCAGCTCGATCGCACCGACATCGATAAAGGTGCCGAACACGCGCGGCTGCCCGAGCACATCGAGCCCAGGCAGGCCACCCGGCGGCGCCCCCAGCCCGGCATTGACCAGCGGCGAAGCGGGCAACAGCGCGCGAGTGACTGGATCCAGCTGGGGCTCGACGAAGGAATTGCCCTGATTGCTGAGGATGGTCGCGCGGTCGGTGGTCGGCGCCGAAGCGAAATTGTTGAACAACTGGCGCACCAGGGGATCGAGTGCGGCGCCAGCACCCGTGATCGAGCTGGTGTAGGCCACGCCGCCGCGCAGCACGTTGTTGATTACCGGACGGGGGTTGAATCGTGTTCGGGCAACGGGCGCCGAGTTTGGCGTGGCCGTCGAATCGTGACCGGGGCGAGGGTCGAGGCCACGGTGGGTCGAGACCCACCCTATGGGGCGTGGAGGCGTCGGTATCCGTAGGTTGGCGCCGAGCGCAGCGAGGCCCAACGTGGGGCGGTCGGGGCGCGGGACGGCGCGTTTGGGGCGGGCGTTGAATCGTGACCGGGGCGATCGCTCAGGTCCCGCGCGATGTGAGGTCTTCGATGTGCTCGACGAAGGCGCGGCGTGCGGCTTCGGCCTCAAACAGTTCGGGCATGCGCGGCGGGATCGCCCGGCGCAGAGCCGCGGCTTCGCCGGATGCGATCAGTTCGACCGCGCGATCGGCGAGCCGGGCGGGATCTTCCATGCACAGGCGTTCGCGCAGACCCAGCCGGACGAGCATGGCGGCGGTCTGGCGGCCGCGCATGAAGCGGCCGGGCGTGGTCAGCACGGGTAGGCCGGCCTGCAGGGCATCGAGGCTGGCGTTGCCGCCGGAGAAGTGGCGGCTGTCCAGCATCAGGTCGCAGGCGGCATTGATCTGCAGGTAGCGGGCGCGGCTGCCGGTGGCCAGCCAGTGCAGGCGCGCGGGGTCGACGCCGGCGCGCTGCAGGCGCTGCGTCAGCGCTTCGCGCCAGGCGGTTCGATCATCGAACAGCAGCAGCCTGGCCTGCGGCAGACGCAGCAGCAGCTCCGCATAGAGCGCGTCGTTGTCCGGGTGCAGCTTGAACAGCGACTGCGGCGCCAGCAGCAGCGGGCCGCGTTCGGGCAGGCTGAGCTCGGCGCGGGGTGCGGGCGGTGGCAGCGGCGGGCGGCGATAGTCCACGCCCAGGCCGGGCAAGAGGCGCAGCGGTTCGAGGTAGTGCTCTGCGGCCTCGGCGGGCTCCATGTCGGCGCAGCTGAAGTAAGCATCGAGGCTGCGCAGGCCCGACGTGACGGGATGGCCCCAGGCCGTGGCCTGGCGGCGTGCGAGCTTCAGCGCGGCCAGCGGAGACAGACGCGAATCCATGCCCAGTTCGGGGTAGAGGATCAGGCCGGCACGCTCCGCGCGCAGCTGTTCGGCGATGGCACCCAGCGGGGTGTGCTCGTCCACGTAGTGAACGCGGCTGGCGATTGCGGCCATGCGCTCGGTCTCGGCGTCGCGGTGCGGGCCGAGCTGGTAGAGCACGACTTCGAAGCCGGCTTCGCGCAGCCAGCCGACCCAGCCGCCAAAGTAGGCGCCGGCGGTGCAGTCGCGGAACACGCTGCCTACCAGTACGACACGCCTCGGGTAGGCGCATGCCGGTGCTTCATCGAACCCTGGCGCCACGGCTCGCGCCGCGCTCTGCATCAACGCGCCCAGCTCGCGCATCAGCGCTGCGTCGTCCTCGCCCATGTAGGCCAGCGCGAAGTGGCTCCAGGCGAGGTCGTCCAGCGTCTGCCCGCGCGGCGGGGTGCGCTGCAGCGTGTGCGCCAGTGCGTGCAGCGCCTCGTGCTGGCGCGCGCGCTCGGCCTGCAGCTGCGCGGTGTCGGCGTACACCATCGGCCCGGACAGCGCGGCCGCCAGACGCTCGCGCAGCGGCGTGTCCGTGCGCGAGGGCGAGGCGGCATACGCGCGGCGCGCGGCCTCGGCGTGGTTGTCCAGACGCAGCTGCTCGCCGAGCGGCCAGGCCCAGCGGCGACGCGCCTCCTCGTCCAACTCGAACAGGGGCAGCAGCGCACGCACCGGTGCGGGGCCGGCGCGCTCGGCGCGCAGTCGCAGCTCGGCGGGCAGCTGGGAGAAGTCAGGGCGACTCAGCAGCGCTGCGACAGCGGCGACCCGCTGCGGCGATTCCGGCCCCAGCAGGGCCAGCTCCACGCGCGCTTCGAGATCCTGCGGATGCGCCGAGACGTGCTCGCGCAGGGCGCGCTCGGCGTCTTCGCGGCGGTCGAGTGCCAGCAGGCAGAGGGCGCGATTGAAGCCCGCCAGCGCGTGGCTGGGCGCGTGCTGCAGGGCGGCCTCGAAATCGCGCAGGGCGGCGGGCTCGTCGCCGGCGCGTCGCGCGCGGCTGCCGCGGTTGTTGTGCGCGGTGGCCAGCGCGTTCAGCAGCGGCGCTGCGGCGGGCGTGATCTGGCACAGCTTCTGCAGGGCGGCGATAGCGGCATCCAGCGCGCCCGAGCGCAGGCCGGCATTGGCCTGCAGCAGCAGGGCGGGCGGCCAATCGGGCCGCAGCGCCAGGGCGGCGGCAGCCGTCGCCAGGGCGTCGCTGTCGGCGCCGGCGGCGAACTGCGCTTGGGCCTGGGCCAGCAGGGCTTCGGGAGTGGGAGCGTCGGCGCTTGGCTTCATCGCGGCATTGTAGGAAAGTCGGGCGCCCCGACCGCGCGGGGCGGCGCCGCTGCGGCGGGTTCTCATCGCGGTAGACACGGGATTTGCAGAGCACTTCATGCAGAACGGCGAAAAGATCATCGACACCGTGGGCTGCAGCGAGGAGGAGGTCGCGCGCCTGCGTCTGCTGTTCCGCATGGGCGCCGCACGCTTCAAGTCGCGCTGGAAGTTTTCAGAATCCGAGCCGCCCGACCTGGTGCTGCTCGATCCCGAAACCGAGCTGGGCCGCGCCGCGCGTGAGATCGCCCGGCAGGCCGATCAGACCTTCATCAGCATCGTTGACCTCGGTGCCGAGGACGGCGCCGACTGGGCTCTGCGCCGGCCGCTCAAGCTTGACGCCATCGTCCGCATGGTCAACCTGCTGTGCGCGCCGACGCCCGTGGCGGTGCCCGCGGAGCCCGTCATGAAGATGGTCAGCCAGGGCGAGAATTTCTTCGATGTCGATCTGGGCGAAGAGCCGCCCGCGCCGCATGACGACGGCTTGCCCAACATCCAGCTGCCCGAGATCGTGCGCGGCTTTGGCGCCCACGATGTCGAGGGCCTGTTCAAGCGCGACCCGCTGGCGAACACAGCCGAGGCGCTGGTGCCGCATCGCCTGAGCGAGCGCACCGCCATCGAGTACACCGAGGGCCCCACCTTGCGCACCGCTGCGCGCATCGACGAAACCGCCGAGCGTCTGCGCAAGCTGGAAGCGAAAGAGGCCCCCAATATCGACCCGGGCCTGCGCCGGGGCAACACCCAGGACACGCGCCGGTTTCCGCTGATCGACTACCTCACCCAGCCGCTGCTCGGCGCGCCCGAGCGTATCGAGATGCCCGGCTTGCCCTGGCTGGTGCTCGATCCGGTCACCCAGAGCTACCACTCCGATGCCGAGCTGCCGGCGCTCGAACTGTACTGCCTGCAGGAGCTGCCGCGCGCGGCCTTTGCCCAGCTGACCAGCGCCGAGCTGGCGTCGGTGCGCGCGCGTGCGCCGGCCAAGCCGTGGATACGGCTGCGCTGGCAGGTGCGCTACCTCACCTCGAACGGCAAGCTGTCAACTCAGCTGGACCCCGCCGGGCGCTTCCGCATCGAGCATCCCATCGAGTTGGCGCGCGACTACCCGGCGGCTTTCCGCGTCTCCACCGCGATGCTGCGAGAGCTGCAGCATCTGCACGAGATCGCCAAGCAGGCCAAGGCCAGCATGACCGAGGTGATCAACGTGGTGAACGCCTACGAATCGGTGAGCCTGCTGGAGTCGCAGCTGCGCGAGCGGTTTCGGTGAGAGGCTGGGATTGGGGATTGGGGATTCGGGATTCGTAGAAGCCCGGCGCGTCGAGGGATGTGATCGACGCCCGATGAAGCCGAATCTACCTGCGGGCCCATAGGGTGGGTCTTGACCCACCCTATGTAGAAGCCAATCGCTGTGCCGGCGGCAGGTCCAATCTGTGCGGGTTGGAAACACATAGGGTGGGTCTTGACCCACCGTGCCTGACGTCTGGTTCGCGAGCCTGGGGTCTGCTTCGCGAGGGTCCGTGCCGTGCGTCCAATTCGGGAACGCCCGAGCTGGCGGCGTGATCTCGGCGGCGATTGTGTTTGGCGTGCGCTGTTGATCGCCCCGCGCGGTGGGTCAAGACCCACCCTATTGAGAAGCGAAGCGCGGTGTTGATCGCCTCGCGCGGTGGGTCAAGACCCACCCTATGCAGAAGCCAAGCGCCGTGCGGGCGGCAGGGCCACGGCAATCTGGCTGCAGACCCGCCCGCTGGCGGCCGGCATCGGCGGGCCGCGGGGTCAACCTCCGGCAGGCTTGAGCTGCGCTGGGCCAGGGCCCACCCTATGCGGCCATCTCATCGCGCGGATGCCTTGCCGTGATCTACACCTGGACCAAGTCCCTGCATCTGCTGTTCGTGATCGCCTGGATGGCGGCGGTGTTCTATCTGCCGCGGATCCTGGTCAACCTTGCGGAGGCGGGCGATCAACCGGCGGTGCGCGAGCGCCTGCTGCTGATGGGGCGTCGCCTGTATCGGTTCGGGCACGTGATGTTCGGCCTGCTGCTCGTGCTGGGCCTGCTGCTGTGGCTGGGCTTCCGCATCAACCCGACCTGGTGGCCGCAGGTGGTGGCCGGCGGCTGGATGCACGCGAAGCTGACCCTGGTGGCCCTGCTGTTCGCCTACTACATCGTCACCGCGCGGCTGTTGAAGCGCGTGCAGGCGGGCGGCAGCCTGCCGAGCTCGACGGCGCTGCGCTGGTTCAACGAGCTGCCGATCTTCCTCGCGCTGGGGGCGATCTGGCTGGTGATTGCGAAGCCGTTTTGACGAGACCTTGGGTGCCGGACGGGCGCAGAGGTCTGTGTTCGTTGAACTCCAAAGCACAGTGAGACTGTCGAGGGGAGCCTTCGCTGGTGCGGCTTGCGCGCTCCGGACCGCCCCTCACCCCAACCCCTCTCCCGCCGGGAGAGGGGCGATCAATGCGGCACCCACTGAGACCCACGCATGTCCCGACTGATCGACACCTGGTTCCGCATTCCCTTCTGGCAGCGCGTCGCCGGTGGCTTCGTGCTGGGCGCGCTGGCGGGGTGGCTGCTGGGGCCGAGTGCCACGACCTGGTTCGCGCCGCTGGGCTCGCTCTACGTCACCCTGATCAAGATGATCGCCACGCCGCTGGTGTTCTTCGCGGTGGTGTCGGCGATCGGGCGCCTGCACGGGCAGGGCAGTGTGGCGGCGCTGTCAGCGCGCACCTTCGTGTGGTTTGCGATCACCGCGGCGCTGGCGGTCGGCGTTGGCCTGATCGTGGCCACGCTGATGCAGCCGGGCGCGGGCCTTGAGCCGCTCACGCCGGCCGCGGATTGGACCCCGCGCGAGCTGCCGACGCCGGTGCAGGTGCTGCTCGACGTGGTGCCGGCCAACCCCTTCATGGCGCTGGCCGAGGGCAAGATCCTGCAGGTGATCTTCTTTGCCGGTCTGGTCGGCTTCGCCCTGGTCAAGCTGGGCGAGAAGACCGAACGCCTGCGTCTCTTGGCCAACGAGGCCAGCGAGCTGATGATCCAGGTGACGCGCATCGTTCTGCAGGTCACCCCAATCGGCACCTTCGGTCTGATCGCCGGCCTGGTCGGCACCTACGGCTTCGAGCGCCTGCTGCCGCTCGGCAACTATGTCATCGCCCTGTTCGTGGCGTGCGCGATCCATATCGGGTTCGTCTACGGCGGGCTGCTGGCCGCGCACGGGCTGAACCCGCTGCGCTTCTTCCGCGGCGCCGCCGGCGCCATGCAGATCGCGTTCGCGACCTCGTCGAGCTTTGCCTCCATGCCCGCCTCGCTGCGCTCGGTCAGCGCCAACCTCGGCGTCAATCGCGACTACGCCGCCTTCGCTGTGCCGCTGGGTGCCACCATCAAGATGGACGGCTGCGGCGCGATCTTTCCTGCCGTGACCTGCCTGTTCACCGCGCAGTATTTCGGCATCGATCTGTCGGCCTCGCAGTACTTCATCATCCTGCTGGCCTCGGTGCTCGGCAGCTTCGGCACTGCTGGCGTGCCGGGCACGGCGACGGTGATGGTCACGCTGGTGATGAGCGCAGCCAACCTGCCGCTCGAAGGCCTCGCCTTCATCATCGCCATCGACCGCGTGATCGACATGATGCGCACCATGACCAATGTCACCGGGCAGATGCTGGTGCCGGTGCTCGTGGCGCGTGAGACCGGCCTGCTCGATGTCGAGCAGTACCAGCGCGCCGTGGCGCCGGCGGAGTTCGAGGGGGCGGCGGTCGAGGAGCGGCTTTGAGGGGCGCGCCCCGCTGCGACTTCGGGTGCGAGTGACGCTGTTCTCCCCTCTCCCCTTGTGGGAGAGGGGCGGGGGAGAGGGGGCGAGGCGCCGCGAGGCGAGTGGGCTCGAATGCTTGGCGCTTTCGTCCGCTTCCCGAGAGGGGAGAGGAGATCGGGGCGGTCGCGCCCGCTAAACTCGCAGCCCTCATGACCCAAGCCGGACTCTTCGCCGAACCCGACGCGCTGAAGCCGCTGGCCGAGCGGATGCGGCCGCGTGCGCTGGCGGAAGTGGTCGGGCAGTCGCGGCTGATGGCCGAGGGCAGTGCCTTCCGGCGCGCGGTGGAATCCGGGCGCCTGCACTCGATGGTGCTGTGGGGCCCGCCGGGCTGCGGCAAGACCACCCTGGCCCTGCTGCTGGCGCGCTACGCGCAGGCGCGCTTCGAATCGGTATCGGCGGTGCTGTCGGGCCTGCCCGAAGTCCGCAAGGTGCTGGCGGAAGCCGAGGCGCGCTTCAAGGCCGGCGAGCGCACCCTGCTGTTCGTCGACGAGGTGCACCGCTTCAACAAGGCCCAGCAGGATGCCTTCCTGCCGCATATCGAGCGCGGCTACATCCTGTTCGTTGGCGCCACCACCGAGAACCCCAGCTTCGAGCTGAATTCCGCGCTGCTGTCGCGCTGCCGCGTGCATGTGCTCGAAGGCGTGGCGCCGGGCGAGATCGTGCAGGCGCTGAACAGGGCGCTGACGGATGCCGAACGCGGGCTCGGCGGTCGCGGCCTGCGTGCCTCGCCCGAGAACCTGCAGCTGATCGCCGAAGCCGCCGATGGCGATGTGCGCCGCGCGCTCACGCTGCTGGAGATCGCAGCGGAACTCGCAGAAGGCGAGGGCGGCGAGATCAGCGAGGCCACGCTCACCCAGGTGCTGGCCGACCGCACGCGCCGCTTCGACAAGGGTGGCGAGCAGTTCTACGACCAGATCTCGGCCCTGCACAAGTGCGTGCGCAGCTCGAATCCGGATGCCGCGCTCTACTGGCTCTGCCGCATGCTCGATGGCGGCTGTGATCCCAGCTATCTGGCGCGGCGACTGCTGCGCATGAGCATCGAAGACATCGGCCTGGCCGACCCGCGCGCGCAGCAGATGGCGCTGGCGGCCTGGGATACCTTCGAGCGCCTCGGCAGCCCGGAGGGCGAGCTGGCGCTGGCGCAGGTCACGCTCTACATGGCCAGCACGGCCAAGAGCAATGCCGGCTATGTGGCCTACAAATCGGCCGCGGCCGACGTGCGCGCTTCGGGCACGCACGAGGTGCCCCTGCATCTTCGCAATGCCCCAACCAAGCTGATGAAGTCGCTGGGCTACGGCGAGCAGTACCAGTACGACCACGATGTCGAGGGCGGCGTGGCGCTGGACCAGACCGGCTTTCCCGATGCGCTGGGCGAGCGGGTCTACTACGCGCCCGTGCCGCGCGGCCTGGAGCTGAAGCTCAAGGACAAGCTGGATGCGCTGCGCGCGGCACGCGCCCAAGCGCGCGGCGAAGTCTTCCCTGCCGAACGCGGTGGCGAGCCGTGAACCTGTGGAGCAGCCTGTGGCTGGTGATGGCAGGCGGAGCGCTGGGTGCCGGGGCGCGCTTCCTGATCGGCGCTTGGCTGCTGCGTCAGCTCGGCGCGGGGTTCCCCTGGGGCACCTTCGCGGTCAACGTGCTCGGCAGCTTTGGCGCAGGTCTACTGCTGGTTTGGCTGCAGAAGCCCGAAGCCTCGCCGTGGCTGCGTCCGCTGCTGATGACCGGCGTGCTCGGCGGGTTGACCACGTACTCGGCTCTGATGGTCGACTGCCTGCTGCTGTGGCGCGAGCTGGAGCGCCCGGGGCTGGCGCTGTTCTACCTCGCGCTCACCCTGGTCTGCGGCGTCGCTGCCCTGCTCGGCGGCTGGCTGCTGGGCCAGGCGCTGCGCGGCTGAAGCCGGCGCGCGCGAGCGCCGGTCTCCCTGCGAGGGCCACACGCTCAACCGCCGTGCGGTCGCCCATCGGGATTGCGCTCCACGAAGTACAGGCCTGCGTACAGCTTGGGGTCGATCGAATAGCCCTCGCGGCGTTTGGCATCGAGCCAGGCCGGTGCGGCTTCGCGCGGCACCTCGTGCACGGTGATGTTCTCGCTGCTGTCGCCGCCGCCGCTGCCGACCCGCACCAGCCCGTGGGCGCGGACAAAGGCGATCTGCTCGGTGCTCATGCCCGAGGACGAAGGCCCCATCATCAGGAACTCGACGCGCTCGGCGCGCCAGCCGGTTTCTTCTTCCAGTTCGCGCTGGGCGGCGAGTTCGATGGACTCCTCGCCGTCGATGTCGCCGACGAGGCCCGCCGGCATTTCGATGCTGCGCTGCTGGATCGGCTCGCGGAACTGCTCGACGAAGACGATGCGGTCGTCTGGCGTCACCGCCACCACGATGACTGCGCTGCCGGCATTGGTGCGCTCGGCGTACTCCCAGCGGCCGCGTCGACACAGGCGCAGGAAGCGGGCTTCGTGCAGCGTTTCGACGCCGCTGTCGGTGGGTTCGGGCTTCATGGGGCGACCTTGGCTAGAATGCGCGCCATCTTAGCCAGTCGTGCGCCCTGACCGACGACCGCAGGCGCCGCGCGCTTGCGGTTCCTGCATCCGGGAACCCCCGCCGCGTTTGACGGTCGGAGCGCCCCGTTCCAACGCCCCACTCCGGAAATCCCCATGTCGCTGAAGCGTTGCCTGCTTGTTGCTCTGCTGTGTTTGCCCCTCGTGGCCGCGGCGCAAGATCCCTCTGAGCAGGGCAAGACCCTGGAAACTCCTGAGCAACTGGAGCAGGCGCTGGCCAGCGTGGAAGACATGGACAGTCTGCTGCAGCTCGCCGGCCAGCTGCGCGAAGCGGGCGAGATCGCCAAGGAAACCCTGGTCTGGAAGCGGCTTTCAGCGCTGCGCCCCCACGTCGGTGCCTTGCGCTACGAGCTGGCCGCCGCCTACGCCCAGCAGGACATGAAGAGCGAGGCCTACAACACCCTGCTCGAACTGCAGGCGGCAGGCTTCTCGCAGGAGATCGAGAACGACGCCCGCTTCGAGAAGGTGACCACCACGGAGGTCTGGAAGTACATCGTCCAGGGTTTCCAGCGCAACCGCGACAGCTTTGGCGAGGGCGAAGTGGCTTACACCCTGCCGCGCGAAGACCTGCTGATCGAGAGCCTGGCCTACGACCCCACGCGCGGCCAGGTGCTGGTGGGCAGCGTGCGCGAGGGCAAGGTCTATGCGGTGGAAGACGACGGCAGCCTCAAGGTCATTGCCGAAGCCACCGAGGCCAACGGCATGTGGGGCGTGCTGGGGATCGCGGTTGACGCCGAGCGCGGCGTGCTCTGGGTGGCCTCCACGGCGGTGCCGCACTTCAAGCATTACAACGCGGAAGAGGATCTCGGCAAGGCCGGCATCTTCAAGTTCGAACTGGCCAGCGGCAAGTTTGTGAAGAGCTTTCTCTCGCCTGTGGTTCCCGGTCAGAGCTTCGTGCTGTCGGCGATCGCGGCGGCGGCCGACGGCAGCGTGTACGTGGCCGACGGCGTGAACAACGCGATCTACCAGGTGCGCGACGACAGCTTCCGTCGTCTGCTGCAGGCCCCGCACCTCAGCAGCGTGCGCGCACTGGCCGTCTCGGGCGACTCCAAGCGCCTCTACTTCAGTGACGTGCAGCGCGGTGTGTTCGGTATCGATCTGGAGTCCGGCAAAGCCTTCGACCTGGCCGTGCCGGCCAAACTCTCGCTCGCCAGCATCGAATCCATGGCGTGGTGGAACAACCACCTGCTGATCGTCCAGAACGAGCTTCCGCCCAATCGCATCATGCGTCTGAAGCTGTCCGAGGATGGCCGACAGATCGTGTTGGGGCATCCGCTGGAGGCCAACCAGCAGGCGCTGCCGCTCCAGGTGGGCGCTGCGCTCGGCGAGGATGCCGAGCTGTTCGTCATCGGCAACAGCCAGCGCAACCAGTACGACCGCTTTGGGCTGCCGCGCAGCCGCGAGCGGCTTGAAGGCGCACGCATCTACCGACTGAAGGCCGACTTCGCGATGGAGCGCGTCGAGGCGCGCCCCACCCAGTTCGCTCGCTGATTCAAGGCCGCGGCCTCGCACTCGCTCTCACCGGCGAGCGACGGGATGACCGCGGCGCGGCGTGCCGCGCGGGGCGATCGGGCCGAGCGCGGCGCCTCGCTTGGTGCGCCGGCGCTAGCGAAACGCCTCCGCAAGGCCAGCGAGCCTGCGCCTAGTCATGGGGCCCAGCCGCAGGCGCTCCGCCAGCGTGTCGAGGCGGCCGCGATCGGGCGCTTTGCGTTGACAGCGTAAGGCGGCCTCACCGACCGCCACGTCGCGGCGAATCGTAGCCAGCTCGCGACAGAGCAGGGCCATCTCGCGGTGCGCAGCAATGCGCTGTGCATGTGCTGCTGCGCCACGCAGGCGCAGAAAGGGCAGTTCGGCCAGGCGGTCGAGCAGGCCGTCGAGGCTGCCGAAATGCTCCAGCAGGGCGGCGGCGGTTTTTGCGCCAACACCTGGGACGCCTGGAATGTTGTCGACGGCATCGCCAGCAAGCCCCAGAAAGTCGGGGATCTGCGCTGCATGCACGCCGTAGCGCTCACGCACGCCGGCGGCGTCCCAGCGCTGGTTGCGGGCGTAGTCCCACTGGCCGTCGCCCTCGCGCAGCAGCTGCGAGAGGTCCTTGTCGGCGGAGATGATCAGGCCGCTCAAGCCTGCTGCATGCAGCCCATGCAGCAGGCTGCCGATGAGGTCATCGGCTTCGAACTCCTGATCCGCCAGCGTGCTGAGGCCCATGGCCTCGGTGAGCGCCATGCACTGCTGGAACTGATATCGGAGCGACTCGGGCGCGGGCTCCCGGTTGGCCTTGTAGGGCGGGTAGAGGCGGTTGCGGAAGGAGGTCTCCAGCGATTCGTCGAAGGCCACTGCGATCCGCTCGGGCTTCTGCGTTTCGAGCAGTTCCAGCAGAAATCTCAGAAAGCCCTGAACCGCGTTGACGGGGCGCCCCTCGACGTCGGTGAACTCGTCCGGGATCGAGTGCCAGGCGCGGAAGACGTAGAGGCTGGCGTCGACCAGCAGGACCGGCGCGCTGCTCAAGCGGTCCAGTCCGCGAGTCGGCTCAGCGGATCCGGGCGCGGGCGCTCGGGAGCGGGTCCCGATGCCGTGCCGATGTGCACGAAACCGACGACCGCCTCGCTGTCACCCACACCGAGGCGGGCGCGAATGATCGGGTCATAGGCCGCCCAGCCGGTCAGCCACTGCGCGCCGAACCCCGCGGCCTGCGCGGCCTGGAGCAGGGCAAAGCACACGCAGCCGGCCGTGAGCTGCTGTTCGATCAGCGGAATCTTGTGTGGCTGCTGATAGCAGCCGATCACGGCGATCACCAGCGGCGCGTGCAGGAAGCGTTTGCGCTCCTTGTCGAGCGCAGCAGGGTCAATCTCGGGGTTCAGGCTCTGTGCGCGATCGGCCAGCGCCTGTCCCAGCTGTGCGCGGGCCTCACCGCGGATAGACAGGAAACGCCAGGGTGCAAGGGCTCCATGATCGGGCACTCGCGAGGCGATGCGGAGCAGCTCGGCCAGCTGCTGGCCGTCTGGGCCGGGTTCGCCGAGCAGGCGGGAGGGCGTCGATCGGCGCTGATCGAGCGTGAGCGAAAGCATGGTTGGAGTTCCGGAATGACGTGAAAGGGGTGACAAAAGTCGTCGGAGGCGTGCCGCGTCTGTCACACTCTCGGGCTTGCGCCCAGGCCCTCGGGCGCTCGTGCACGGGTGAAGCGCGAGGCTTCTCACGTTTCGCCACAATTGTGACCCTTAGACTCGCGATCTTGTGGGGGGGAATCCCGCGCCAGAGGACGAATGCCATGGTCATGAAGTCTACCCCCGACAACATATTGGACATCAACGGCCGACTCGCCATGAAGCCCGGATTCGACATCTCGTCGCTGGTTTCGGGCCTGCGGGCGCGCGCCGTCAAGCGGCTTCCAGCGTTTCTTGGGGAGACCCTGGACAAGGCCGACAACACGCTGTTCGACTTCGTCCAGCGCGCGGATGGCTCGCTCAACCACCAGGAATACTTTGACGGCATGCGCGAACTGCGGCGGCAGCGGCCGCTGGTGGAGCAGCGCTATATCGAACACGTTCTCGGAGCCTTCGCGTCCTACGAACGCCGGATGCCGCAGAAGATCGACCTCGAACAGGGGGGGCGCAGCACCCAGAACGGTGAGCTCAGCCTGGTGTCCGAGGAGGAGCTGGAGGAACAGCTCAGCGCCCGGATGGTGGCCGTGGCCATCTCGCGCGGCTTGGGGCCGGCCCTGCATCAGCTCAATCGTCGACTGGGCGTGCTGATCGGCGGCGTCGAGATCGATGATGACAACAGCCCGGTGGGCCCCGCCCACATCGCGCAGGCGTTTCGCGCGGGCCTGACGGGCCTTGACCTGTCGGTGCGGGTCAAGGTGCTGCTGTTCAAGCTCTACGAGCGCGAATTCCAGCGACTGCTGCCGGCGTTCTACGTGGACCTCAACAAGGCGCTGGTGGAGTCGGGCGTGCTGCCGGAGATCCGCCACAGCGTGGCGCGCCGGCCGGGCATGCCTCCGCGCGTTGCCGATTCGGTGCGTGAGGGGGATGCGGATTCCGCCTATGCGCCCCCAAGCCGCGAGTACGCGGAGCCGCCGCCGGTCAGCCCAGCCGCCGAACAGGCGCTGTTCTCGACCCTGCATGAGCTGCTTGAGACCTATCGCGGCGCGCGCGGTGCGCGCGGCGCGTTCTCGGTGCCGCAGGGGGCGGAGTCGGCCGAGGCTGGCGTCGGCGGCACCGCGCCGCTGCGACCGCTGTCGCCGAACGAGATGCTGTCGGTGCTCTCGATGTATCAGGGCGAGCTGCCCGAGGCCGTCAGCGAGGCCTTGGATGACCCCGAACAGAGCCTTGCGCAGCGCTTGAAGCAGGAGCTGCTGACCGGCGCCGAGCGGCTGGGCCTTGACCCCAAGACCTCGCGCATGAGTGCCGCCGATGAGGACGCGATCGATCTGGTCGGCATGCTCTTCGAGGTGCTGCTGGAGGAGCGCGATTTCCACACCGACACCCGCAAGACCATCAGCCGGCTGATCGTGCCCTTCGTCAAGGTCGCCCTGCTCGATCGGCGCATGTTCCTGCAGAAGACCCACCCGGCACGCAAGCTGCTGAACTCGCTCGCCGAAGCCTGCGAGGGCAACTCAGGCGAAGCGCCGCAGGACCGCGAGCTGCTGGATCGGGTGCGGCGTACGGTGGACCGCTTGTCCGTCGAGTTCAACGAAGACGTGGCGATCTTCGAGACGCTTGAGCAGGAGTTCCGCGAGTTCATCGAGCAGCACCGCCGTCGCATCGCGCTGGCCGAACGTCGCGCCGCCGAAGCCCAGCGCGGCAAGGAGCGCCTGGAGTTTGCCCGCGCCGCCGCCACCGCCGAGCTCAACCGTCGCATCGAACTGCACCCGGAGCTGGCTCCAGCGATTGACTCGTTCCTGCGCCGCTACTGGGTGCACCACATCACCTTGATGGGCCTGCGCGAAGGGCACGATGCGCCCAAGTACCAGGCCGCGCTCGCCGCTGGTGATGCCCTGCTGGGGGCCTGGTCGGAGTCGCGTGAGCGCCGCCAGTTTTCCGAGACGGCTTTCGTGGCCTTGCGTCCGCAGCTTGAGCCTGTGCTGCAGAGCGCCGGCTGCGTGGGCGCTGCCGCGGACGAAGTCCTGCATTCGCTGTTCGCTGCGCTGAGCCCGCGTGCGGCCTCGCCCGAGATCCAGCAGCAGCTGGCCGGCGCGGTCGAGCGCAACGCGCCGCCTGCGGACTCGCCGACGCTCGCGGTCCCGTCAGCCGGAGAAGACGTCGAGCCTGAGCCGGATCCTCTGGCCGGGCTTGAGTACGAAGCCGATGACGTCGAGCGCATCCGCAAGCTGCCCGTGGGCACCTGGGTGCAGTTCATCGACGACGACGGCAATGCGCAACCCGCCAAGCTCAGCTGGCAGAGCCCGATCTCGAACCGTCTGCTGTTCGTCAATCGGCGCGGCCTGCGCTACTGCGTCGCTTCGGCCGAGGAGCTGGCCGCGATGATCCGCACGAAGCGTCTCGTCATCCGCCAGAACGACGCCGCCTTCGAGCACGCGATGAACCAGGTGCTGGGTCGATTGCGCGCCAGCGGCAAAGCGGGCGAGGGCGGCAGCCCCAACTGACAGCGTGTTCGACTGGGCTGCGCGATAGCCTATGCGGAATGCGCGTTTTGCCCGATGTGCGGTCCGCAGTGGCTGGCAAGGCCCAGGCGCAAGGCCAGCCGCGCACACCGCGGACGACGCGTTCTCAGGGGCTGTGTGGCTTTGGGCGGAGCGTGCTGCTCCGCTTCTGCGATCGACCCGCGTGGCAGGCCCAGTCCAGGGCTCGTGACGCATCCGCATATGCGCAGAGCGCTTTGGCCTCCGGTGTCATGTCTGCGTTGAGCACTTTCGGCTAGCATCCACCCGGGGTTCACACGAGGGGAGTGATGCGCATGGCGGCAACCGTCTGTGCCGTGGTCGAGCGGGTGCCTGGCGAACGCCGGGTCGCGCTGACGCCGGAGATCGCAAAAAAGCTGCGCGCCGCTGGCGTTGCCGTGGTACTGGAGAAAGGCGCTGGCAGTTCGGCCGCGTTTCCGGATAGCGCCTATGCCGATGTCGAGTTCGTCGATACCGCGGCCGCGGCCTTGGCTCGCGCGGATGTGCTGCTGAAGGTGCAGCCGCCCGAGGCCGATGAAATCGCCGCGCTGAAAGAGGGCGCCATCGTGATCGGCTACCTGCAGCCGCACACCGGCGATGAGCGCGTGCGCAGCCTGCGCGACCGCAAGCTCACCAGCTTCGCGATGGAGCTGCTGCCGCGCACCACGCGTGCACAGGCCATGGACGTGCTCAGCTCGCAAGCCGGCATGGCGGGCTACAAGGCAGTGCTTATCGCGGCCCAGACCAGCGGCAAGTTCTTCCCGATGCTGACCACCGCGGCCGGCACCATCCGCCCGAGCAAGGTGCTGATCGTTGGCGCCGGCGTGGCTGGCCTGCAGGCGATTGCCACGGCGCGCCGGCTCGGCGCCCAGGTCGAAGGCTTCGACGTGCGTCCCGAGACCCGCGAGCAGATCGAATCGCTGGGGGCGAAGTTCCTCGACCTCGGCGTGAGCGCCGCCGGCAGCGGCGGCTATGCGCGCGAACTGACGGCCGAAGAGCGCGCCGAGCAGCAGCGCAAGCTGGCGGACCATCTCAAAGGCATCGACGTCATTGTCACCACCGCCGCCGTGCCGGGTCGGCCGGCACCCAAGATCATCACTGCCGCCATGGTCGAAGGCATGAAGGCTGGCAGCGTGATCGTTGATCTTGCCGCCGAGACCGGCGGCAACTGCGAGCTGACGAAAGCAGGCGAGACCGTGCAGACGGCGAACGGCGTGGCCGTGGTCGGGCCGACGCATCTGGCCTCGATGGGCTGCATCCACGCCAGCGAGATGTACGCGCGCAACCTCTACAACTTCCTGGTGCTGTCGATCAAAGAGGGCGCCATCAGCGCCGACTGGAACGACGAACTGGTCGCGCAGACCTGTCTCACCCACGCCGGCGAGATCAAGCACGGCCCCAGCAAGCAGCGGATCGAGGGAGGAGCGGCCTGATGGACGGCTTTGTGGCGCTGTATATCTTCATGCTGGCCGCGATCTGCGGCCACGTCATCATCTCGCGCGTGCCGGTGATCCTGCACACGCCGCTGATGTCAGGCTCGAACTTCGTGCACGGCATCGTGGTGGTGGGCGCGATGATCTCGCTGGCCCATGCCGACACCACGCTGGAGCGCACCATCGGTTTCCTCGGGGTGCTGCTCGGCGCCGGCAATGCGGTGGGCGGCTATGTGGTCACCGAGCGCATGCTGGAAATGTTCAAGTCCAGCAAGAAGAAGGAGGGCTGATCCGTGAGCCTTTCCGAACTGCTCGACCTGCTGGCCAAGTCCAGCTACTTCGCCGCCGCCCTGCTGTTCATCATCGGCCTCATGCAGATGGGGTCGCCGGTGACCGCCAAGCGCGGCATCCGCTGGGCCGGCGTGGGCATGGTCATCGCCACGGTCGTCACCTTCGTAGCACCCAGCACCTGGGGCAGCCACGGCATCGATCCGCTCAACCTCGGCCTGATGGTTCTCGCGATCGTGCTGTCTTTCGTGTTCTGGGTCTGGGGCAAGCGCGTACCGATCACCGACATGCCGCAGATGGTCGCCATCTTCAACGGCATGGGCGGTGGCTCTGCCGCCGCGATCGGCGCCTATGCGCTGATCAACTCGGCCGCACACACCGGCGCCTGCACGCCGGCTGACATGGCGGCGCATGCCTGCATGGACACCACCAAGCTGGTGCTCGCCGTGCTCGGCTCGCTGATCGGTGCCGTCTCGTTCTCGGGTTCGGTGATCGCCTGGGCCAAGCTCGACGGCCGCCTCGACAAGCGCTTCAGCTTCAGCGGCCAGCAGATCGTCAACCTGCTGGTGTTCGTCGCCTGCCTGGGCCTGGGCGCCTGGCTCGTGTTCGAACTCGACGTGCGGGTGATCATCGCCTTCTTCGTGCTGACGCTCATCTTCGGCGTGCTGATGACCCTGCCGATCGGCGGCGCCGACATGCCGGTGGTGATCTCGCTGTACAACGCTTTCACCGGCCTCGCTGTCGCCTTCAAGGGGTATGTGCTGCAGAGCGAGTCGCTGATCATCGCCGGCACCGTGGTCGGCGCTGCCGGCATGCTGCTGACCCAGCTCATGGCCAAGGCCATGAACCGGCCGATCAGCAACGTGCTGTTCTCGAACTTCGGCGGTGGCGGCGGCACTGCCCAGGAGATCACCGGCAGCCAGAAGCCCATCGAGGCCTCGGATGTGGCAGCCATGATGGCCTACGCCGAGCGCGTGGTGATCGTGCCGGGCTATGGTCTGGCGGTGGCGCAGGCGCAGCACAAAGTGTGGGAGCTGACCCAGCAGCTGATGAAGCGCGGCGTGCAGGTGAAGTTCGCGATCCATCCTGTCGCTGGCCGCATGCCGGGCCACATGAATGTGCTGCTCGCCGAGGCCGGCGTGCCCTACGACCTGATCACCGACATGGACGACATCAACCCGGAGTTCGCGATCACCGACGTGTCGCTGGTGATCGGCGCCAACGACGTCGTCAACCCGGTGGCCAAGACCGACCCGGCCAGCCCGATCTACGGCATGCCGATTCTTGACGTGGTGAACTCGAAGAACACCATCGTCATCAAGCGCGGCAAGGGCACGGGTTTCGCCGGTATCGAGAACGCCCTGTTCTATGCCGACAACACCCGCATGCTGTTCGGCGACGGCGCCAGCATGGTCAACCAGCTGGTGGCCGAACTGAAGGCGCTGGACGGGGGGCACTGAGAGGCCGGGATTCGGGATTGGGGATTCGGGATTCGCGGGCGGGTCTGCGCTCTTGCTGCGGCGACCGCGGAAACTGATGACTTGAGAACTGCCGCGAAAGGAAACGCCCCGGTCTTTGCCGGGGCGTTTCTTGTTGTGGTGCTCGCCACTTGACGCCGGTTGTTGGCGTCGCAGCGCCCGGCTCACGCCATGCGGCCGTAGGCATCCTCGAAGCGGACGATGTCGTCCTCGCCCAGGTAGCTGCCCGACTGCACCTCGATCATCTCCAGCGGCAGCTTGCCGGGGTTCTCCAGCCGGTGGACCACGCCGAGCGGAATGTAGGTGCTCTGGTTCTCGGTGAGCAGCAGCACTTCCTCACCGCGGGTCACGCGGGCCGTGCCGCTGACCACGATCCAATGCTCGGCGCGGTGGTGGTGCATCTGCAGGCTGAGGCTGCCGCCGGGTTTGACCGTGATGCGCTTGACCTGGAAACGCTCGCCCGAGTCGATGCTGTCGTAGGCGCCCCAGGGGCGGTAGACCTTGCGGTGCCAGACCGCGTGGCTGCGGCCGTCGGACTTCAGCGTGCCGACCAGATCCTTGACCTTCTGCAGCTGGTCGCGCTGGCCGACCAGCAGGGCGTCGTCGGTTTCCACCACCACGACGTCCTCCAGCCCGATCAGGGTGATCAGGCGCTGGCCGTGGGCGTAGGTGTTGCGGCAGTCGATGGCGATGACGTCGCCGCGATGCGCATTGCCCTGGGCGTCCTTGGGGCTGACCTCCCACAGCGCTCCCCAGGAGCCCACATCGCTCCAGCCGGCGTCGAGCGGAATCACGGCGGCATGCGGGGTGTGCTCCATCACCGCATAGTCGATGGAATCGGCAGGACAGCCTGCGAAGGCCGCGGCATCGAGGCGCACGAAATCCTCGTCGCGGCGCGCTCCATTCAGAGCGTCCCGGCAGGCGCTGAGCATGTCCGGCGCGAGACGGCCCAGCTCTTCCAGGTAGCGATTGGCGCGGATCAGGAACATGCCGCTGTTCCAGAAGTACTGGCCGGAGGCGACGTAGTTCTGCGCCGTGGCGAGATCGGGCTTCTCGACAAAGCGTTCGACCGCACGCGCACCGCTGCCCTCGGTCGCCTTGATGTAGCCGTAGCCGGTTTCGGGCGAGGTCGGCACCACCCCGAAGGTCACCAGCTGGCCGGCTGCGGCCGCCGCCGTGGCTGCGTGCACCGCCGCGTGGAAGGCCTCGACCTGCTGGATCAGATGATCCGAAGGCAGTACCAGTAGCAGCGCATCCTCACCGCTGCGGGTGGCTTCCAGAGCCGCAACCGCAATGGCGGGCGCGGTGTTGCGGCCCACCGGTTCGAGCAGGATCGACGCCGGCGTGACGCCGGCCTCGCGCAGCTGCTCGGCGATCATGAAACGGTGGTCGAGGTTGCCGACCACGATCGGCCGACAGGGAGTCAGCGTGGCCACGCGCTTCCAGGTCGCCTGCAGCAGGCTGTCCTCGCCAGTGAGCGGCAGGAACTGCTTCGGATACGACTCGCGCGAGAGCGGCCACAGGCGGGTGCCGGAGCCCCCGGAGAGAATGACGGGAAGGATGTCCTGCATGGCCTTGAGCGTGATCGTTCAGATGGGCGGGAAGGGTAGCGCAGGCCACCTCTGCGAAGCGCTGGCTGTGCGGCCAAGCGCCCGAGGTGGCAGCGCGCTCGCGCGTGGACCGGCCTGCGGTCGGCTGCGGCCGCAGCTCGCGCACGCCGCCGGCCTGAGCCTGCGAAGCGACGCGGGCGCCTCTCAGTAGACCGGCAAGCGATCCGTGGGCACCTCGGCCAGCAGCGGCGCAGCGCGGTCCTTGGCCGACAGTTCGGGGGCCGCCACCGGCCAGTCGATCGCCAGTGCGGAGTCGTCCCAGCGGATGCCCTTGTCGGCGACGGCGTCATAGGGCGTGCTGCAAAAGTACTGGAACAGCGCGAACTCCGAAGTGACCGCGAAGCCATGGGCGAAGCCGGGCGGAATCCAGAACTGACGCTGGTTGGCGGCGCTGAGCACCACAGCCGCCCACTTGCCGAAGGTCGGCGAGCCGCGGCGGATGTCCACGGCAACGTCGTAGACCTCGCCCTCCAGCACCGAGACCAGCTTGCCCTGCGGATTCGGCAGCTGGTAGTGCAGACCGCGCAGCACGCCGCGCGCCGAGCGCGAGAGGTTGGCCTGCACGGCGTCCATCACGATGCCGTGCTCGGCGTAGCGCTGCTGGTTCCACTGCTCGAAGAAGAAGCCGCGGGCGTCGCCGAACACGCGCGGTTCGATCACCAGGCAGCCGGGCAGGTCGGTTTCGATCACCTTCATTTGGCCAGCCCCAGTTTGAGCAGGCTCATCAGGTACTGGCCGTAGCCGTTCTTCAGCAGCGGCTGCGCGAGGGCTTCGAGCTGGGCGGCGTTGATCCAGCCGTTCATGTAGGCGATCTCCTCCGGGCAGCAGATTTTCAGGCCCTGCCGCGCCTCGATGGTCTCGACGAAGGTGCCGGCCTGCAGCAGGGATTCGTGCGTGCCGGTGTCGAGCCAGGCATAGCCGCGACCGAGCTTTTCGAGCTTCAGGCTGCCGTCTTCCAGATAGCGCCGGTTGAGGTCGGTGATCTCCAGCTCGCCGCGCGAAGAAGGCTTCAGCTCGGCAGCGAACTCGGGGGCACGGCCGTCGTAGAAGTACAGGCCTGTGACCGCGTAGTTCGACTTGGGTGTCTTCGGCTTTTCTTCGAGTCCGATCACGGTGCCGCTGGCATCGAACTCGGCGACGCCGTAGCGCTCCGGATCGCGCACCCAGTAGCCGAAGACCACCGCGCCGTTCTGCAGGGTCGAGGCGCGGCGGAGCTGCTCTGAGAAACCGTG
Source organism: Lysobacterales bacterium (assembly GCA_014946745.1). Taxonomy (NCBI): domain Bacteria; kingdom Pseudomonadati; phylum Pseudomonadota; class Gammaproteobacteria; order Lysobacterales; species Lysobacterales bacterium. The sequence goes on from JADCRD010000001.1 coordinate 703,229, forward strand.
GCCGTAGAAAATGTTGTCGCCCAGCACCAGGCAGCTTGGCTGGCCGGCGACGAACTCACGACCGATCAGATACGCCTGCGCCAGTCCGTCGGGGCTGGGCTGCACGGCGTAATCGATGCGCATGCCCCACTGGCTGCCGTCGCCGAGCAGCTGCTTGAACAGCGCCTGCTCGTGCGGTGTATTGATCACCAGCACGTCGCGGATGCCCGCCAGCATCAGGGTGCTGAGCGGGTAGTAGATCATCGGCTTGTCGTAGACCGGCAGCAGCTGCTTGCTGATCGCCTGGCTGATCGGATACAGCCGGGTGCCGGAGCCGCCGGCGAGGATGATGCCTTTCATGAGCGCGTTCCGAAGTTCTCAGTCGTCAGCGGTTGCCATCCATGGCGCAAGCCTGTCGCAATAGCACAGCCCTGCCCAGCCATCCTTGGCTGGGCGCTCGGCGCCGCAGCGGACACCCACCGGGTGTCCGCTAGCACGCGTCGCCTCGCCCGATTCTTTCCAGTCGATAGCTGCCGTCCAGCACGCGCTGCACCCAATCCTGGTGCTGCAGGTACCAGTCGACCGTTTCCTCAATGCCCTGCTCGAAGCTGCGCGAAGGCGCCCAGCCCAGTTCCGACTTCAGCTTGCTGGCGTCAATGGCGTAGCGGCGGTCGTGACCGGGGCGGTCCTTGACGAAGGCGATCTGCGATTCGCGCGGCTGCCCGTCGGCGCGCGGACGGCGCGCGTCCAGCAGGCAGCAGATGGTGCGCACCACTTCGATGTTCTGGCGTTCGGCGTCACCGCCGACGTTGTAGACCTCGCCGACGCGGCCGGCTTCGAGCACGCGTGCGATCGCGCGGCAGTGGTCGCCGACATAGAGCCAGTCGCGCACGTTGCGGCCGTCGCCGTAGACGGGCAGGGGTTCACCGGCGACCGCGCGCTGGATGATCAGCGGGATGAGCTTTTCCGGGAACTGGAAGGGGCCGTAGTTGTTGCTGCAGTTGGTGGTCAGCACCGGCAGCCCGTAGGTGTGGTGATAGGCGCGCACCAGATGGTCGGACGCGGCCTTCGAGGCCGAGTAGGGCGAGTTCGGCTGGTAGGGCGTGGTCTCGCTGAACTTGCCGGTCTCGCCCAGCGAGCCGTAGACCTCGTCGGTCGAGACATGCAGGAAGCGGAAGCGGCCGCGTGCGGTCTCATCGAGCTCCGCATACCAGCCGCGCGCGGCTTCGAGCAGTTGGAAGGTGCCGACGATGTTCGTCTGCACGAAGGCGCCGGGGCCGTCGATGCTGCGATCAACGTGGCTTTCGGCAGCGAAGTTCACGATCGCATCGGGGCGGTGCTCGGCCAGAAGTCGGCGCACCAGCGCGCGGTCGGCGATGTCGCCCTGCACGAAGACGTGGTTCGGGTTGCCGTCGAGGCCGGCCAGCGTGTCGCGGTTGCCGGCGTAGGTCAGGGCATCGAGGTTGACGATGCGATGGCCCGCGGCCACCTGCTGCAGGACGAAGTTGCCGCCGATGAAACCGGCGCCGCCGGTGACCAGAAGTGTGCTCATGCGAAAGAAAGGTCCAGGGTGAAGAGCGGAGCAAGACCGCGGAACGCTCGGGAAGTTTGGTCAGCGCAGCCCGGGCTCACGCGTAGGGATCCGGAATGCCGAGGCCCGCAAGCACTCCGCGCTCGATGGCCTCCATGGCCTCGGCCTCGTCCTCGTCCATGTGGTCATGGCCGAGCAGGTGCAGCACGCCGTGCACGAGCATGTGCGCGTAGTGGTGCTTGAGCGGCTTGCCCTGTTCTTCCGCTTCACGGGCGATGACCGGCGCGCACAGCACGAGGTCGCCGAGGATCGGCAGCGGCACCCCCGGCGGCAGTTCGGCCGGGAAGCTCAGCACGTTGGTGGCGTAGTCCTTGTCGCGGTAGTCGCGGTTCAGCGCGCGGCCTTCGTCAGCGTCGACGATGCGCACCGACAGCTCGCCGTCCTCGCGGCGGCCCGCCAGCGCGGCTTCGACATAGGCGCGCAGCGTGCCTGCGGCCGGCAGCCCCGCGCGCGGCAAGCCGTAGCTGACGTCGATGCGGCTCATGCCTGGGCCTTCGGCGTCGCGGCCTCAGCACTGGCCGCCTGCGCCTCGCGCTTGGCCAGCTCGCGCACCTCGTCGCGGCGGTCGTAGGCGCGGACAATGCGCGCCACCAGCGGATGCCGCACCACGTCGCTGGCGGTAAAGAAGGTGAACGAAATGCCCGGCACGTCCTTCAGCACCTCCAGCGCATCGCGCAGGCCCGACTTCTGGCCGCGCTGCAGGTCGATCTGGCTGAGATCGCCGGTGATCACCGCGGTGGCGCCAAAGCCGATGCGGGTCAGGAACATCTTCATCTGCTCGACCGTGGTGTTCTGCGCTTCATCCAGAATCACGAAGGCGTCGTTGAGGGTGCGTCCGCGCATGTAGGCCAGCGGTGCGATCTCGATGACGTTGCGCTCCAGCAGTTTGGCCACGCGCTCGGTGCCGAGCATTTCGTACAGCGCGTCGTACAGCGGACGCAGGTAGGGATCGACCTTCTGGCTCAGATCGCCCGGCAGGAAGCCGAGCTTTTCACCGGCCTCGACGGCAGGGCGCACGAGCATCAGGCGCTGGACGCGGTTCTCGTTCAGCGCTTCCACGGCCATCGCCACGGCGAGAAAGGTCTTGCCGGTTCCGGCGGGGCCGATGCCGAAGTTGATGTCGTGGGTGGCGATGGCGTGCAGGTAGCGCGCCTGGTTGGGGCCGCGGCCCTTGACCACGCCGCGCTTGACCTTGATCGCGACCTCCTGCGCGCCGCGCGCGGCGTCGGCGACCGTGCGCTCGACCAGAGCATCGACGCCGGCGTCCTGCAGCCGCAGATGCACCGCACCCGCGTTCAGCACTTCCTGTTCGGTGTCGGCGTACAGATCGCGCAGCAGCAGCTCGGCTTTTTCCGCGAGGGGCTCTTCGGCAATCACCCGGAACACGTTGCCGCGGTTGGCGATCTCCACACCCAGACGCAGCTCGATCTGGCGCAGGTGCTCGTCCAGCGGGCCGCAGAGGTTGGCCAGTCGCTCCAGGCTGTCGGGCTCAAGCACGAAGTCGCGCTGGACGAGTGCGTTGCCGCTCACGCCGCCTCCGCGCCGTCGCGCAGCCGTACGCGGCCGCGCAGGGAGTTGCTCATGGCCTCGGTGATCAGCACGTCCACGAACTGGCCGACGAGTCGAGCCGGGGCGGCGAAGTTCACGAAGCGCATGTTCTCGGTGCGGCCGGTCAGCTCGTTCGGGTCCTTCTTGCTCGGGCCTTCGACGAGCACGCGCTGCACGGTGCCGACCATGGCCTGCGAGATCTTCTTCGCATTGGCGTCGATCGCCGCCTGCAGGCGGGCGAGGCGCGCGCTCTTCTCCGCGGCCGGCGTCTCGTCGGGCAGGTTGGCGGCGGGCGTGCCGGGGCGCGAGGAATAGATGAAGGAGAAGCTCTGATCGAAGCCGATGTCCTCGATCAGCTTCATGGTGGCCTCGAAGTCGCGCTCGCTCTCGCCGGGGAAGCCGACGATGAAGTCCGAGCTGATCGAGATGCCCGGCTTGGCCTCCTTCAGGCGTCGGATCTTGGCCTTGTACTCCAGCGCGGTGTGGCCGCGTTTCATCGCCGCCAGAATGCGATCCGAGCCCGCCTGCACCGGCAGGTGCACGAAGGACGCCAGCTGCGGCACATCGCGATGCGCTTCGATGAGGCTGTCGCTGAACTCGACGGGATGCGAAGTGGTGTAGCGGATGCGGCCGATGCCCGGGATCTCGGCGATCGCGCGGATCAGGTCGGCCAAGTCGGCGGTGCCGGCCTCGGCGTCATTCCGATCGAGTGCGCCGCGGTAGGCGTTGACATTCTGGCCCAGTAGGTTCACTTCCTTCACGCCTTGCTCGGCCAGCTGCGCGACCTCAACCAGCACGTCCTCGAAAGGCCGGCTCACTTCCTCGCCGCGGGTATAAGGCACCACGCAGAAGGTGCAGTACTTGCTGCAGCCTTCCATGATCGAAACGAACGCGGTGGGGCCTTCGGCGCGCGGCTCGGGCAGGCGGTCGAACTTTTCGATCTCGGGGAAGCTGATGTCGACCTGCGGGCGGCCGGTCTCGCGCTTGGCCTCGATCATCTCGGGCAGGCGGTGCAGGGTCTGCGGGCCGAACACGAGGTCGACGTAGGGCGCGCGCTTCAGGATGGCCTCGCCCTCCTGGCTCGCCACACAGCCGCCGACGCCGATGATGACCTTGTCGTTCTTCTTCTTGAGCTGCTTCCAGCGGCCCAATTGGCTGAACACCTTCTCCTGCGCTTTCTCGCGGATCGAACAGGTGTTGACCAGGATGACGTCCGCTTCGTCCTCGTTCTCGGTGAGTTCGAGGCCGTGCGACTTGGCCAGCACGGCGGCCATCTTGTCCGAGTCGTACTCGTTCATCTGGCAGCCGTGGGTCTTGACGAAGAGTTTGCCGGCCATGGGCGGGGCACCTTGCGAAAGAGTGGAACGGCGCACTGTTTCCTGCGAGGGCGCCGGCGAAGCCGGCAATTGTAGGCCCGACAGACACTTGCGGCTACTCGCGGCGGGCCGTCACGCGATCGGGCCTTGTGCCGGCCCGGCCCGCTGGCCATGCTGGCGGACCGTCCGGAGTCCGATGCGCCCCCCATGCACATTCCCACTGATGCCGAGCTGCTGCAGCTGGCCGCTGGCGTAGGCGCGCGCCTGCAGGCCGAGCGCCTGTCGCTGGTGACGGCCGAGAGCTGCACCGGCGGCTGGATTGCCAAGGTGGTCACCGACGTGCCGGGGTGTTCCGCCTGGTTCGAGTGTGGCATCGCCGCCTACAGCTACGAAGCCAAGCAGGGCCTGCTTGGCGTGCGCCCGGACACCCTGCTTGAGCACGGCGCGGTCAGCCGCGAGACGGTGCTGGAAATGGTCTCCGGCGCGCTGACCCACGCCGGCGCCACGGTGTCGGTGGCGGTGACCGGTATCGCCGGGCCCAGCGGCGGCACCGAGGACAAGCCGGTCGGCACCGTCTGGCTGGCCTGGAAGCGGCGCGGCGGCTACCCGCGCGCCGAGCTGCACCACTTCGAAGGCGACCGCGAGGCGATCCGGCGGCAGACGGTGGCGGTTGCCCTACGCGGAATCCTTGCAATTCCGACCCCGGGGTAAGCCTTTCACCGAAGTCACCACACGAACGTGTGGGATACTTTGCGCCTGCCCCGCGGCGGTGGTCTCAGCTTCTGAGAACGCGCCTCCGCAGTCTCCCCGCACTTTCAACGACTCAGCCGTCAAGGATCCGCCATGGACGACAACAAGAAGCGCGCTCTCTCTGCAGCCCTGTCCCAGATCGAAAAGCAGTTCGGCAAGGGCGCGGTGATGCGCATGGGTGATCAGGCCATCGAGAAGGCCGAGGTCATCGGCACCGGCTCGCTGATGCTGGACATCGCGCTGGGCATCGGCGGCCTGCCGAAAGGGCGCGTTGTCGAGATCTATGGCCCCGAGTCCTCGGGCAAAACCACGCTGACCCTGCAGGCCATCGCGCAGTGCCAAAAGCTGGGGGGCACCGCCGCTTTCGTCGACGCCGAGCACGCGCTTGACCCCACCTATGCGCAGAAGCTCGGCGTCAACGTCGATGACCTGCTCGTCAGCCAGCCCGATACCGGCGAGCAGGCGCTGGAGATCGCCGACATGCTGGTGCGCTCCAACGCCGTCGACATGGTGGTGATCGACTCGGTCGCGGCGCTGACGCCGAAGGCCGAAATCGAAGGCGACATGGGCGACCAGCTGCCCGGCCTGCAGGCGCGCCTGATGAGCCAGGCGCTGCGCAAGCTCACCGGCAACATCAAGCGCAGCAACTGCCTGGTCATCTTCATCAACCAGCTGCGCATGAAGATCGGCGTGATGATGCCGGGCCAGAGCCCGGAAACCACCACCGGCGGCAACGCGCTCAAGTTCTACGCCTCGGTGCGCCTGGACATCCGCCGCATCGGCGCGGTCAAGAAGGGCGACGAGATCATCGGCAACCAGACCAAGATCAAGGTCGTCAAGAACAAGATGGCGCCGCCTTTCAAGCAGGTCGTTACCGAGATCCTCTACGGCGAAGGCATCAGCCGCGAGGGCGAATTGATCGACATGGGCGTCGATGCCAAGTTGGTCGAAAAGTCGGGCGCCTGGTACGGCTACAACGGCGAGCGCATCGGCCAGGGCAAGGAGAACGCCCGCCAGTGGCTGAAGGACAATCCGGCAGCGGCCGCCGAGCTCGAAGGCAAGCTGCGCGAGCTGTTCGTGCCGTCTGTCGCGGTGCCGGGCGACGACTCCGCGGATGGCTGAAGGTGAGGATTCGATGCGCCGACGCTCAGCGTCGGCGCTGACGCGCGCCGTGGCCCTGCTGGCGCGGCGCGAGCACTCCGCGCACGAATTGAAGCGGAAGCTGCTGGAGCGCGGCTTTGCGGCCGATGAAGTGGAGGCGGCCGTGGCCCGGCTGGCTGAGCAGGGTCTGCAGGACGACGCGCGCTTCGCCGAGGCGCTGGTGCGTGCGCGAGCCTCGGGCGGGCGCGGCCCGCTGCGGCTCAAGGCCGAGCTGAGCCAACACCGCTTGCCGGAAGGCTTGGCCGAGTGCGCCATCGAGGCGGCGCGTGCGGATCAGGACTGGAGTGCCCGCGCGCTTGGCCTGGCCGCGCGACGGCTGCGCGGGAGCGATCCCGCCGACCCCCAGGTGCGGCGCAGGCTCGCGGATTTCCTGCTGCGCCGAGGCTTTCCGCAGGCGGTCGTGTGGGAGGTGCTGGCTCGGCTGAGCGAAGGCCCCCTGGAGGGCGACGATCTGGAGGGCAGCGATTCGGTGGGAGACGATGTCTGAGCCCCAAGACGTCGTGACCGCGACTGAGGCTGCACGGATCCCGTCCGTGCTGGACCCTATAGGTGGTCGCGACTCCGGCGTTACCGGGCTCGCTTTCGCTGCTTCAAGCATTGCGTGCTCGATCCGCGAGCACGGCTGCCGTGGCTCGCGGCAGCACTGAAGTCTTCAGCACGGCCCGGGTTCTCGGGGCGAGCACCACATCGGCGTGAGGCGCCAATGCACTCAAGGCCACCGGCGAATGTGCAGCCGGCTGCGCGACTCGTAGCGATGCTGCCTTTTGCGGATTTCAGTTCGCGTCGAGGTGGATCAGGCGCACGGTGCGCCCCTCTGCGTCGGTGCCCTGCATACGCCGCAGACCGATGCGATCGAAGCTGTACTCCACCGTTTCGTCGGCATCCACCAGGCTGAGCTGGCACAGCTCCGGCACGCGCTCCGCGTTGGCTCCGGCCATGCGGCAGTCGAGCGCGGCACCTTGGTCAGGATCCAGAAGCGTGAAGCCGCTAGCGTCGACCTCGACGCCGGAGAACGCAATCGTGCGAGTCGTCGCGCGCCCCTCGCCGTCTGCTGCAGGCAACAGGAGCCACTCGCCTGTGCCCCAGACGCGGGCGGGAGACCCCTCGAAGCCGAAGCGCACAAGCTCGATCTGCCGAAGGCTGAGGTCGCCGATCTCGGGCTCCTGGTACACCAGCCACAGTCGGGCCCGCGAGGGCGAGGCGGGCTCCAGAAGCATTGAGCCGAGGGTCTGCACGGAGCGCGGCTCCCGATACGGTTCGGCCGGACCTGCGCCGTCGGAGAGCCGGCTCAAGCCAAGCCGGGTAAAGTGCGGACCGATGCTGCCGGCCCCCAGACCCCATTCCGGCTCTCCGGCCGTGCCGTAGCCGTAGAGAACGCCGCTCAACGTCGTGCCCTGTCGTTCGAGATTGAGGCCGATGCCTCGCCCCGCCCATGGGCTCGTGACCGCAGGATCTGCCCACCAGTAGCCGCTTTCCGGCTCCGGAGCGAGCGCCAGGTTCTCGCCCATCGCCACCAAGTCGAACCCACGCAGACGCAGGCCGGCCGCGGATCGAACCACAAAATGCACGCGCTGTACGCCGGTGACCTGGATGCCTTCGCGATTGTCGGCGAGCAGTCGGGTGTCAAGGCTGTAGCCCGTCAGCGCCTGACCGCAGACGCGGCCCTCACCGGCGTCGCGCGCGACCACCCAGACATCCAGTCCGGTCACCTCGATCGACTCCAGCTGCGGTATGCAGCTGTTCGGCCAGGTGTCTTCGATGCGCAGATCGAAAGGCTGGCCTTGGGCAGACGCCGCCTCCAACAGGGTCATCTTCGCCCCCGCGGCAGACGCCGACACCGGAAGCAGGATCGCGAGAAGGAGGGCGCAAGTACGCAACATGAAGAGAGGTCGATGCGAAGAAAACGGCTAGCAATGTAGCAGGTTGCGTGCGCGGCTTCTTCCAAGCACGGTCTGAACAACTCCATCCGGAGTTGATCAGACGGCGTGAGTCCGGCGCGGGTCGGGACTCACTCTCGCTGGATCAAGTACTTGCGTGCTCGATCCGCGCACCGTTCCAGGCGCGCAGCAAGCTCTGATGAATCAGAGCTTGCCTGAGCCGGGCCGCTTCGCCGTCTTCAGGTGCATTCTGGAGAAGGTCCTGAAGCCTCTCGGACCGCGCCTGAATCGAATGACCCTGGGCGGGTTCCGCTGGCTTTGCGTCTTTCGGATAATGGCGGGTCCGCCGCGCGCCCGTTAGCGTTAGCGGCCAGGCCGCGCTCACCCGGGCGCGCCCATCGGATCATTCCCAGGACCCGACCCCGGGTCCTGTCCCTCGTTCGAGACAGGCAAACGGAATCCCACCTATGAGCACCACTATCGCGGTGATCCGCGGCGACGGCATCGGCCCCGAAATCATGGACGCCACCCTCCACGTGCTGGACGCGATGCAGCTGGGCCTGCAGTACGAGTTCGTCGACGCCGGCATGGTGGCGCTGGAAAAGCACGGCGAGCTGCTGCCTGCCGCCACGCTTGAGACCATCGCCCGCCTGGGCGTGGCCCTGAAGAGCCCGCTGACCACGCCGGTGGGCGAGGGCTTCTCCTCGATCAATGTCGAGCTGCGCAAGCGCTTCGACTTGTACGCCAACGTGCGCCCGGCGATCTCGTTTCCCAACACCAAGGCGCGCTACAGCGGGATTGACATCATCACCGTCCGCGAGAACACGGAGGGCGCTTATATCGGAGAGGGCCAGACGGTGTCTCCAGACGGCGAGGTCGCCACGCTGACGCAGAAGATCACCCGCAAGGGCTCGGAGCGTATCGTCCGCTACGCCTTCGAACTCGCTCGCAGCGCTGGCCGACGCAAGGTCACCATCGTCCACAAGGCCAACATCCTGAAGAGTACGTCTGGCCTGTTCCTCAAGGTTGCGCGCGAAGTCGCCAAGCTCTATCCGGACATCGAGTGCAACGAGATGATCGTTGACAACACGTGCATGCAGCTGGTGATGCGCCCGGAACAGTTCGACATCATCTGCACGACCAACCTGTTCGGCGACATCGTGTCCGACCTCTGCGCGGGCCTGGTGGGCGGCTTGGGTCTCGCGCCGGGCGCAAACATCGGAGCGAACGCGGCAATCTTCGAAGCGGTGCACGGTTCGGCTCCGGACATTGCCGGCCAGGGCATCGCCAACCCCTGCGCGCTCCTGCTGGGCGCAGCTCAGATGCTGGGTCACCTTGGCATGGAGCCGGCAGCCAAGCGCCTACGCGCCGCGATCGTCGCCACCCTGGAGGCCCGCGACCGTGTCACTCCGGACCTTGGCGGCACCGGCAGCACCACCGAGTTCGCCCGCGCGATCGCGGAACGTGCCACCGCCTGAACGCAGGTCCCGGTATCGCCCCGAAAGCGCCAGAGGCGGCGTGTGCGAGCACGCCGCTTCTGCCTTTAGGCCGCGAGGCGATCGAGCGAGTCCGGATCGGCACCGGACTCGCGAGTATCGAACACTTAACTGACTCTGTTGAGCAAAGCCAGGCGAGTGGCGTGGCTCGAACCTCAGTTGGCACCCAGCGACGGGTCGCTGTTCGGGAAGAGGTTCACGCTGCTGCGCTGGAATCTGCCACCCTCGGTGCCCGGATAGGTGATGTCGAAGCTGATTCGGTTCCCCTGCGCCCCTGCGCCACCCTGGATAAGGTCCAAGGTCATGCTGCCAATCGGGGCGGACAGCTGGATGCCACTGGTGGAAGGACAGGTCCGGCAGTAGCCGCTGACTTGCCGCAGGGGCTGCGGCTGACCGGGGCGGAAGTCGGTGACCTGGCCAATCGCCCAGCGCGGTTTGCCCGTGGCGTCGGCGTAGAACAGGATCGAGAACAGCCCGTCCGCGGCGGCTCCTGCACTTGCCGAGCCATCGAAGCTCTGCAGCGCAAGCCCCCAGCCGCTATCGCCCAGCGAGTACCAGATGCTGCTGAAGTCACGCTGCACGCGGCTCGGCAGCACGACGGGCTGCATGCACCACTGGATTCGTTCGCCGTTGATGCGCGCCGTCATCACCGCGAGCGGGCCGTCGAGCCTTCGAGCGGGATGACCATCCTGGCAGGCCGGGTGCAGGCGGGCGTTGTTGAAGTTGATGCGGATCGTGCCGGTGTAGCCCGCGCTGCTGTCCGAGACCGAGTTGTTCGGGCCGAGGTAGTTCTGCCGCAGCAAGGAGTCGCCAAAGCTGTTGCGGGCCGGCACGAAGACGCCATCCACGATCGGCCCGGTCGAGATGTACCACTCCGGATTTCCACTTGCGTCGAAGGTGTAGAAGCCCAGGAAGTACTGTGCATCGCGGCCGGTGATGCTGGGTGAGATCAGTCGGAAGTCGATGCCGTGCCCGCTCCGCGCCGGGTCATAGAACTGATAGCTCGGCGCGCGGCTGAACGCCCTGTCGGCGGCCGGGGTGTCGCGCCAGCCCAGGTCTCTGAGCATGCCTCCGGCAATGCCGAGCGAGCGCGGAGCGGCGCTGCCAATGGTCGGGTACATGAGCTGTACGCCATAGCTGCTCTGACTCTGGATGTGAGAGTAGGTCGAGCCGACTTCGATCGTGGCGGGTGCGTGCAGACGGATGAAGTTTTCCGGCGGCGCAAAGTTGAGCGTTGACGCCGAGGCTGCTGCTCGCTCGCCGGCGAATCGCAAACGCGCTGGGGTGGACAGCGTTGCCGCCCGATCCGCGTCCGTGATTCGAAGAAACTCGCTGAAGCTGCCGTTCTCCGGATTGACCGACACCGTGCGCGCGCCGTAGATGTCGTCCCAGGCGGGAGCACCGCTGATCAGTCTGAGCTTGGCGCCGACGGGGCCATCGGCATCCTCTTCCAGGTTGATCAGGCCGAAGATGCCCAAGCCATGCAGGATCTCGTGCATCGCCACAGAGACGAAGTTGGCGCCGCTGCCGGTGGCGGTGATGCCGTAGTCGAAGCGCGCAGCGCCCGGCAGATCCAACTTCGAGTTGAAGGTGGCACGGACATCGAACCCGCTGCCGCAGCGGATTCCGCCATCGATTCGGCAGATGCTCGTGCCGAGCTGCTGCGCCGCCGCAGCGGCGGCGAACCAGGTGTAGTCGCGCTCGAAGGCCGGGAAGTGCGAGCCGAATCCGATGTCGTTGAGGAAGAGGTACTGCGCTCCAGCCTGCGCCAAGGTGAATCGGTTGCCGGTGGCGTCGCCGAGGTCGGACCAGCACGCTTGCACTCTCACCGGCACCCGCGGCTTGAGCTGCTCTGTGAGCAATCGTGCGGCCTCCCGCGCGGCTTCACGACGCTGTTCGCCCAGCGTCGTTCCGGAGTTGCCGCGCTCAGGAGTGCGTGGGGTGGCGTCAGTCCAACCGCTGACGTCGCACGGGCGTTGGGTTGTTCCGGGGTCGTCGAAGACGAACTGGACATCTGCGAACTCCGGTTCATTGGCGAAACGTACCGAAAGACGCGCGTCGATCGGGCTGCTCTCGAAGTTCAGCACGCCGATGTGCCATCGCCCTGGCGCGAGCGGCACCGCGTTGACGTCGCTGACAACGATGAACTCATCGCCTGCAGAACTGACCGAGCGGTAGTGCGCCTGGTCGAACAGCTGATCGACATCAACGGCGCCCTCGATGCGGAGATCGAAGGGGCTGCCTTTTCGAAGCACGAGATCGACATCCCGCGCAGGGTTGCTTGCCTGCAGTTCCACGCGCATGTGCTTGGCGCCCGCGGGCACGTCCACCACCCAGGAGGTGCTGAGCCCGCTGGCTGGCAGCTGCACGGTCTGCACTTGGCCGGGGACGAGGGGGATGCCGGTGGACTGGGCGAATGCGGCCAAAGGCGAGGCAGCGCAAAGCAGCGAAAGAGGAATCGCAACACGCTTCACGGTGCTTCCTCCTCGGCGTTCGTCTCGCTCCCCGCTGGCGTCGGGTGCTCGTGATCGCACTCGAAGTGCAGGCTGCCGTCGGCATGTCGATGGGCGCGAAGCTCAAGCACGACCGGCTCGTCCGCGCGCGCCTGCAGGCGAGGCTTCACGTCGCGCGCTGACTTTCCGGGTGGGATCAACATCGAGTGGAACTCGGGCTTGGCCGCGAAGGCTGACGAGCTGAAAGGCAGCGACAGCAGACTGCCCAAGATGAGAAGAGGTTTGGACATCGGGAAGGGTCCTCTTTGGAGGGGAATGTTCAGCGTGCCGGGGCGCGAGAATGTGCGTCCGTGGAGCCTGTGACAGAGAGTGCGTGTACGGCTGGTGTCAGGGCAAGCTGAAGCGGAGTACAACGGTCCGCGCGTGGAGCCTGCGTGCTGTTGCGACGCGCCACCCGTCTTCCGCAGGGGCCGCAGGGCTTGGTCGCAGACTTTGTGCAACCCTGCTCGAGTCCATCCTGGCCTTGATCCGCGGGCGCGAGTCCGGCACATGTCCGGACTCGCTTGCTCCGGATCAAGCACTGACGTGCCCGATCCGCGGGCGTGCCCGCCATGGCGCGCGAAAACGCTGAATTCTTGAGCCTTGCCTTAGGCTGTGCTTCGGCCTGCGCTGGCGTGGTCCAGTACCGACAGCTCGCCCGTTCCGGGGCGATAGGCGCCATGCAGGGCGCGGTGAACGAACCGGATGGCGTGCTCGACTGCGGTCGGGACGTCCATGCCCAGTGCGATTGCTGCGGCAATTGCTGAGGAGAGAGTGCACCCCGTGCCGTGAGGCGACAGATCCAGTCGTTGCTGCGTCCAGCTCATCGCTTGCAGGTCCGGGCCGAAGAGTCGATCGTGGACATAGGCGCCTTCGCTAAGGTGCCCGCCCTTCATCAGAACCCAGCGCGCTCCGAGTCGACGCAGCTCGGTGGCGGCCCCGGCGCAGGCGGCGGCGTCTGCCAGCGATCTGCCCACCAGCACTTCCGCCTCCGGCAGGTTGGGCGTGAGCACGGCGGCGCGGGGCAGCAGTGACTCCCGCAGGGCGGTGATCGCGTCTGCCGCCAGCAGGCGCGCGCCGGAGCTCGCGACCATGACCGGATCGAGCACGACGGGAATGTCGGAACGTGCGGCAAGTGCGTCAGCGACGCAGTGGATGCGAGGCGCATCCGCCAGCATGCCGATCTTGATGGCCCGAACATCGAAGTCCTCGAGCAGGCAGCGGATCTGCTCATGCAGGAACTCCAACGAGGGCAGCTCGACTGCGGTGACACCGCGTGTGGTTTGCGCCGTCAGGGCGGCAATCGCGGTGAGTCCATGCACGCCCAGCGCCGCAAACGTCTTGAGATCGGCCTGGATGCCCGCGCCGCCGCCGGAGTCCGAACCTGCAATGGTCAGGACCGAGGGAGGGCGCTCAAGGCTGTTGTTGGAAAGCGACATGGTTGTGGCCTCGGGGGTGGAGGGGGACTGAGCGTGGGTACGCCCATTCCCCAAGTATCCGCGAGCGAGGGTGCTCAGTAGAGGGTCTGACGCGTTCGGCCAGCAGGAATGGGTCGGTGTTGCGCGCGCGCAGCGAGTGCTTGTGTCGCTGTTGCGTTTTGTCCATACTGCGACCGCCTCTCGCGTCTTGGGAGGTCTTCAAGGGGATACACACGGTGCGACGCCGCCACGAAACGAAGTCCGGATTGCTGCGCCCGCGGGCGTTGTCTCCGCTGGTCGTTCCGCTGTTGCTGGCCGCACCCTTCGCGGACGCGGGCGAGAGGATCGATGAATCCCAAGCTTGGCGGGAGTACGCCCGACTCAGTTTGACGAGCGACTTCCAGCAGGCGCTCGGTACGGTTGGAAACGCAGCGGCAGAGCCGGTGACGGGTGGTGGTTCCGCCGTGTTGCGCGAGGCTGTTGGCCGCCTTTCGCTTTCCGTGCAGGCCGCATTCGCGCCCGCGCCACTGGCTTCCGCCCTTGGCGACAGCGGCACCTCCTTTGGCGCTGAGTCTCCGCTGGCGCGTTTCGCCGTCGAGACATCGCGCTTCAGCGCGGCTGCGTTCTCGCCCCAGCTTCAAGCGAAGGTCGGCGCGGCGTCTGAGCTGCGCTTCGGGCTGACTGTGGCCAGCCAGCGTTTTGCCACGCCGGGGTTCGGCGAGGTCCGCGCCTCCAGCCAGTGGTTGCCGCAGATGGGCTTGCGTTCGGCGCAGGGCGTGACTGAGCAGTCCTACGGTCAAGGCGTGCATCTGGGCTTCAACTCCGGCTTGGGTGAGCGTCTGGTGTTCGGAGTGAACCTGCAGTCGCGGGTGGACATGGACGCTTTCAAGACGTACCGCGGCCTGTTCTCGGAGCCCGGTGATTTCGATATGCCGGCGCGCACGGGGCTCAGCTTGGGCCTCAGGCCGGCGCAGGGCGTGTCGGTTCATCTGGGCGCTGAGCGGGTTTTCTACAGCGATATCGCTGCGTTTACGACGTATGCCTTGCCGACCCAGCTCCTGGCGCTGCTCGGCGATGGTTCCGCGCCGGTGTTCGCCTGGCGTGACCTGAACGTGTACTCCGCGCGCGCTGAACTCGCAGACGCGACGGGTGGTCAGTGGGGTTTGGAAGTCACTACGCGGCAGCAGCCCTCGCCAACGTCTCCACTGTTCGACCTCGCGCTCCGCGAGCTCTATAGCGGCAATCACGTTTCCGCTCGTTACCAGCGTCAGCTGACTGACAGCAATTCCTTCAGCATCGGTGCGAGCTATGCGCCGGCGCAATACATCCTGGGGCCTAACCCGTTCCGCAACCGCTATCGCGAAGGATCGCAGGTGGAGGTGGAGCTCAACTGGTCGGTGGCGTTCTAGTTTCCACCCTGCCGCTGGCAGGGCACTCCTGAGGACTCAAGTTAACAGGGCTTGATCTCGAAGGGCTCCACCCAGGTGGAGCCCTCTTTTTTTGCGCGAATGCCGTTCCCTCAGTGCGCGAGCGTGACTGGCGGTCATCGGGCAGGGCCTGAGCCCGGCGCTGCGCGGGTCGTGCGGCTCTCGCGAGTTGGGCGCAAAGAAGCATCGGGGCGATCAGCGCCGCGCCGCTGGGTCACTGCGCGTGCCATCGCTGATTCACGCCGGCTCGCGTCTGAAACTGGGGATGGCTGAAGCGGGAATGCCTTCAGGGGATCAGAATGCTGCCGCTGGCGTCGCGCGACTCTGCCAGCAGCGCCTCGTCAACAGCACCCGCATCCAGGCGCGACAACTCGCGCCAACGGTTGACGATCGCGCAGAACAGCTCGGCGGTTCGCTCAGTGTCGTACACGGCGGAGTGGGCCTCGGCGCTGTCCCAGGCAATGCCGGCGGCCTGCACAGCCCGGCTCAGCACGGTCTGGCCGAAGGCGAGGCCAGCCAGGGTGGCCGTATCGAAGCAGCTGAACGGATGGAAGGGGTTGCGCTTGTGGCTCGTGCGCCTGACCGCGGCGTTGAGAAAGCCCAGATCGAAGGCCGCGTTATGCCCCACCAGTACCGCTCGCTGGCAGCCATACCGTTTCACCGCCGCGCGAATGGGAATGAACAGGTGATCCAGCGCGGCGCGCTCATTGAGGGCGCCACGGAATGGATGGTCGACATCGATGCCGGTGACCTCCAATGCCCTGGGGTCAATCTCGGCCCCCGGAAAGGGCATCACATGAGTCGAGACCACGTTCCCAGGAAAAACGCGGCCGCTTTCATCCATCTCGATAGGTGACGCGGCGATTTCCAGCAGGGCGTGGCGCTCTGCATCGAAGCCACCGGTTTCGACATCCACCACGACAGGCAGGAAGCCGCGGAATCGCGCCGCCATCGAGCGTGCAGGTTGTGGCGTTGTCATTCTGGGCTCGGCTCGCCGAGCGTGCGGGAGGGTCTCATCGCGGCGCAGGATAGCAGCTTGGGTTCGGCTCGCTGGCTTGACTGTTCTCTCGGGTCTGCTCAAGGTGCGCGCTCGATCAACACGTGGAGTCTCCGGGATGTCGATACAGACTTGGGGGGCGGGTCCTCATCCGGGCGAGGGTGTTGGCATCGGCTTCGATGCCGCACGCCTTCTGGCGGCGCGTGAGCGTTCTCGCGAGGCCACGCGGCGGGTTGCCGAGCAGCTGCGCGCGGGCATGCGCGAGGACGAAGCCCACCGCCTTGCAGACCAGATCTTCCGGGACCTCGGCTTCGATCGGGTCTGGCACCCGACGCATATCCGCTTCGGCCGCAACACCCTGAAGCTCTACAAGGAGGCTTCGGAGCTCGACGTCGTGCTCGCTGTGAACGATCTGTTCTTCATCGACATCGGTCCAGTTTGGGATGGCCACGAGGGCGATTACGGTGACACCTTTGTGCTCGGGGACGATCCCGCGCATCACGCCATCGCCGCTGCAGCGCGCGAACTGTTCGAGGTGGTCGCCGAGCACTGGCGGACCGGCTGTACTGGCCAGCAGCTCTATGCCTTTGCCGAGCGGGCGGCCGAGCAGCGCGGCTACATCTTGAACCTCGGGTCGCCCGGGCATCGGCTGGGCGATTTTCCGCACGCTGTGCACAAGGCGGGGAAACTCGCTGCCGCAGAGTTCGCGCCAGCGTCAGGATTGTGGGTGCTGGAGATCCAGCTGCGCCACCCGATCCTGCCGATCGGTGCGTTCTTCGAGGATCTGCTGCTGGCTTGAGCGAGTGTGCTGCCGCGACTTCGCTTGCCCTCAGTGCCGACGCACAAGCACCACGGTGACGTTGTCCGAGCCGCCGCCATCCAGGGCCGCGACGATCAGCTGATCTACACACTCCTGCGCGCTCAGGTCACTGCGCGCCAGCGTGCGTTCGATTTCGCCATCATCGACTTCCTCCGTGAGGCCGTCGCTGCACAGCAGCAGCTGCATACCGGGTTTCAGCTCGCCGCTGATGGTCTCGACCCGCAGGTTGTCCGGGTCGGTGACGCCGAGCGCCTGGGTCACCACGTTGCGATGCGGATGGCTGCGCGCCTGCTCGGCCGTGATCGCGCCCTGTTCGATCAGCTCCTGCACATAGCTGTGATCCTGTGAGAGCTGCTGCAGCCTGCCGTTCCACAGGTAGGCTCGGCTGTCGCCCACCCAGGCGACTTCGAAGCGATCGCGCTGCACGCGCACCACGGCGACGGTGGTCCCCATGGGCAGCGTATCGCTGCGCTGTCGGCTGTGATCGATGAGCTCCTCGTCAGCGCGCTGGATCGCCGCGCTCAGGGAGGCACCGCTGCGCACCTCGCGGACGATCGCATCGCGAGCCATCGCGCTGGCCACCTCGCCGAACTCATGCCCGCCCATGCCGTCGGCCACCAGCCAGAGGCCGAGTTCGCTATCGCCGTAAAAGGTGTCCTCGTTGTGCTCGCGACGCAGCCCGACGTGACTGAGCAGCCCGAATTCGATCATGCGTGCAGACCTGCGTATTGGCGGGTGTGGATGCAGGTCGCGCGTTCGGCCGGCATCGCAATGTTCCTGCAATCCTATACGGAGAACGGAGGCCATGTCCGTCAGCGCAGCGGGTTGAAGCAGGTGCGGCCCGGATACGCGAGATGCGGCGCGCACTCGACGCAAGTCGCACTGCTGCTGGTCGGGCTTGTGCGGACCCGATGCGGTCCGTATGATGCGCGGCCTTGCAGCGCAGCCCGCTTGTGCGGCAAGAACCACCTGGAGAGGTGGCAGAGTGGTCGAATGCGCCGGACTCGAAATCCGGTATACGCCTCCGGCGTATCGAGGGTTCGAATCCCTCCCTCTCCGCCAGACAAGAACAAAGGCCACCGCGTTCACCGCTGTGGCCTTTGTTGTTTCCGAAGCCGGTCGACGTGGCCAGGTACTCGCGCAGCCAATGCAGTGCGCGACGGGCAACTCAGACCAGGCTGACCCGCCGTGCCGCACGCGCCATACGCTGGCGACGGCGTCGTCGCAGCACGCCGAACCTCCAGATCCAGCGCACTCCAACGTAGGCCAGCGTGCTGCCGACGCAGGCGAACAGCGCGAGGCCGGTAATGAGTGGCGCGCCCACGCCGTTCAACCAGTGCGACCAGCCGCTGGCCGACCCAGCGGCCGCGAGCGCACCGTGCACATCGGCCTCATTGGGTGCGCCGCCCAGCACCCAGCTGCCGACGAGATAAGCCGCGTAATAGACCGGGCCGAAGGTGAAGGGGTTGGTGACCAGCGTGCTGACCAGCGCGGTCGGCACGTTGGCGCGCAGCAGGATGGCCAAGGCGCCGGCGAACAGGAACTGGCCCAGCGGGATGAGGAATCCGAAGAACACGCCCAGCGCCATGCCGAGTGCGACGCTTCGGCGACGCCGAGTCCACAGCCTGCGGTCGGCAAGCCGCGGCCCGAACAGACGGCCCAGCTGACCGCTGCGAATCTGCTCGGGGGTCGGGGCGCGGAAGGCCATGCGTGCGGCTCGCCGGGTGGGGGTGCGCGGCAGTCTAGTGAGGCTCGCGCCAACGCGGGCTGACGCGAGCTGCACCGGCGGAGAGCTTCGCCGCAAGTCGCGGGCGAGAGTCTCTACAGCGCTGCGTGCAAGCCGATCGGAGGGCGGTTCGATCACCGCCCCCGATCGCGCACGGGTCAGGAATCCGCGTACTTGATGCTGCAGCCGTAGGGCTGGGTGACTGCGGTGCTGATGCTGCCGCCCGCGGCGAGCTCGGACAGCCCGGTCGGCACGTACTGGGTGGCCTTCGGGATGTCGGCGACATCGGCGCTGGGAATGCTGTCGATGGCGCCGTTGTAGCGCAGCACGCCTTCGGCATCGATCACGTACATGTGCGGCGTGGTCTTGGCGGCGTAGGCGCGGCCGACGGTGCCGTCGCTATCGAACAGATAGGCTGCGTTGGCGGCATTCCAGCCGGCGGCGATCTGCTTGGCCTGATCGGCGCTGACGTGGCCCTGCTTGCCGGGGGCCGAAGAGTTGATGGTCAGCCACACCACGCCACCCTCGGAGGCGTCGCGCTGCTGCTTCTGCATGTTCTCGCCGTTGTAATGCTTCTTGACGAAGGGGCAGTCGTGGTTGGTCCACTCCAGCACCACGGTCTTGCCGCGGAAGTCTTCCAGCGAGTGGGTCTTGCCCTCGGCGTCGGTCAGAGTAAAGGACGGGGCTGCGGCACCGATTTCCGGCGCGGCCGATGCGCTGCCGACGGCAAAGCCGAAGGCGGCGAGGCTGGCGAAGGCGAGGCGGGACAGGGCGATGCGGTTCATGCGGGTCTCCTGCTGCGTTGCTGGGTGGGTGGAATCAGCCGCCGGCGGCTGCCGGGGGCAGGGCTTCGAGCGCCTCGCGCACGATCGCGGGCGTCAGAAGTTGTGGCAGGACGATCGGCTCGCCCTGCGCGGGATACAGCACGTACAGCGGCACGCCGCTGCGGCCGAAGGATTCGAGATAGGCCGTGATGTCGGCGTCCTGACGGGTCCAGTCGCCCTTGAGATACACCACGCCGCGCGCCTCCAGTGCCTCCGCAAACGCGCTGGACGACAGAGCCACGCGCTCGTTGGCAAGACAGGTGATGCACCAGTCAGCGGTCATGTTCACCAGCACCGGCCGACCCTCGGCGCGATGTGCGGCGAAGCGCGAGGGCGTCCACGGCTCGTGCAGGGCCTTGGCCTCCGATCCGCTCGCGGCGACGGTTTCGCGCGGCGCGAGCAGCGGCAGCGCGAGCGCGGAGATCAGCGCGAGAACCGCCAGTGCGTGCAGGGGCAGGGCGCCGCTCTCGCGGCCCTGCGCGCGCCGCAGCAACCACAGGGCGAAGGCGACGGCGATGAAACCGGCGCCAAGAGCGGTCAGCGCCAGCATCCCGGTCTGCCGTCCAAATACCCAGGCCAACCAGAGCACGGTGAGATAGAGCGGAAACGCCAGCAGCTCGCGGAAGGTCTGCATCCATGCGCCCGGCCGCGGCAGGAGCCTCGCCAGCGCCGGCACATAGCCCAGCAGCAGCATCGGAAAGGCGAGCCCCAGCGCGAGGAAGGCGAACACCAGCAGGGCCTCATGCGCCGGCAGCACCAGCGCGGCGCCCAGCGCCGTGCCCATGAAGGGCGCCGTGCAAGGGCTGGCGACTACACAGGCCAGTACGCCAGTGAAGAAGGCGCCGCGGCGACCGCCGCCCTCGGTGAGCTGCTGGCCGAGGCCGGTGATGCCGGCGCCGAATTCGTACAGGCCGGAGAAGGACAGGCCCATGGCGAACAGCAGCAGGGCGATGGCGGCGACGAAGCCGGGCTCCTGCAGCTGGAAGCCCCAGCCGATGGCCTCGCCGCCGGCGCGCAGGGCGAGCAGGATGCTGGCCACGAGCAGCACGCTGGCGAGCACGCCGAGGGTGTACCAAAAGCCGTGCCGCCGCATCTCGGCGGCGTCGTGCGCGGATTCGATCGCGCCCAGTGCTTTCAGGCTCAGCACCGGAAACACGCAAGGCATGAGGTTCAGCACCAGGCCGCCGGCAAAGGCCAGCACCAGCGCCAGCCATAGACCGACCTGTGCACCGGAGTTCGTGTTGCGGTCGATGCTGCGGCTTGGATCAGGCGTCGAGGCAGCGCCCGCCGCGGTGGCTTCAGAGCTTGCGTCGGCCTTGTGGCGCGCAAACATCGTGTAGCCGCGCTCGCCGTTGCTCAGCAGCAGCTCGATGCGTTCGGGCGCGCCAGCGAAGAACTCGGAGCGCGCGACTTCGATGCGGAGCTGGCCGTCTTCCAGCGCGAAGCGCGGTGGATCGGCATTGGCCAGTACTTGCGGCGTTGCCGGCATCAGGGTCCAGCCCGCGGTGCCGGCCGCGAAGGTCTCAGCCAACGGGCCCGCGAGCGGTATGGCGATGCGCACGCCGCTCTTCTCGGCGCTGTAGCGAGCATCGACTTCGACCGCCCGCGCCTGCCTCGCGGCGGCGCGCGCGAACGCCTCGGCATGCGCGCTGGGTTCGGTGAACCGAGCGACCGGCAGCTCCAGGCGATACTCGCCGCTGCCCGGTATGCACTCCAGCTCGCAGATCAGCCAGCTGGCCTTGAGCGCGATCGCGATCGACTCTGCAGAGAGGTCCGCCGGTAGGGTGACGCTGACGGGCAGCAGCTCCTCGTAGCTATAGCCGAAGTTGACCAGACCGCCCGCCGGCTGACGTTCGGGCAGCGGCCATTCGATCTCGCCGGCTGCGAGGCCGTCTGGCAGCGCGAAGTCCATCCGCGTGGGCAGGCCGGAGTCGCCGGGGTTCTTCCAGTAGGTGTGCCAGCCCGTGTCGTGCTGAAGCAGCAGGCCAAGCTTGAGCGTTTGCCCAGGCACAGCCGCATCGCTGGCCGCGACGAGGCGCGAGCGCAGATGGTCGGTGTGCAGCAGCTCGGATTCCGCGGCTGCCACCGGCGCCGAAACGAGAGCGGCCAACAGACCGAGTGCGAACAGCGGAGATGGCGGCGATGCGAACACGCGGCAGACGTTCCTTGGATCGCGAATGCGGGGCCGACGCCAGCGTCGCGCTTTCCTGCTCGTGAGACGCGTGCGTGCGATGTAGACGGTGCAGGGTGCCTGCGGCGCTACACTGCGCGCCTCCCCCGTTGGTACTGGCTGCGCGCGCATTGCGCGAACTCAAGCGCAGGATTTCGCGCGGCCTCGACACTGTCGCGACGGTTTGTACACATTCACAGCGACTCGCCCCCGGAGCCCCGCATGAGCGACCTCTACGCCGAAGCCCTGATCACCTTCCGCGATCTGCTGGAAGAAGCGAAGTCCGCCGGCGATCCCGAACCCACCGCAATGACCGTTGCCACCTGCGATGCCGCGGGCAAACCCTCGGCGCGCACCGTGCTGCTCAAGGACTTCGACGAGCGCGGCTTTGTGTTCTACACCAACTTCAACAGCCGCAAGGGCCGGCAACTGCAGGCCAATCCACAGGCGGCCCTGCTGTTCCTGTGGAAGACCCTGCGCTACCAGGTGCAAGCCAAGATCGAAGGCGCCGTGCAGCCCGTGAGCACTGCCGAGGCCGACGCCTACTTCGCGTCGCGCCCGCGCGCCAGCCAGATCGGCGCCTGGGCCTCGCTGCAGTCGGAAACGCTGGACAGCCGCGCCACGCTCGATCAGCGCATCGTCGATCTGGAGCGCGAGTTAGAGGGCCGCGAAGTCGCGCGGCCGCCGCACTGGTCGGGCTTCCGCGTGGTGCCGGACATGATCGAGTTCTGGTACGGAGTGCCGGCGCGCCTGCACGACCGCCACCGCTACGAGCGCGTGGACGGCGAATGGGCCAAGCGCCTGCTGTATCCGTGAGCGCGCAGTTCCTGCGCGGCCCGCGCCGCATCGTCTGCCTGACCGAGGAGCCCACCGAGACGCTCTACCTGCTCGGCGAGCAGGATCGGATCGTGGGCATCAGCGGCTTCACCGTGCGCCCGAAGGAGGCCCGCCGCGACAAGCCGAAGGTCTCCGCCTTCACCTCGGCCAAGGTCGAGGCCATCCTTGCGCTCAAGCCCGATCTCGCGATCGGCTTCTCGGACATCCAGGCCGACATCGCCGCCGAGCTGATCCGACGCGGCGTCGAAGTGTGGATCGCCAACCACCGCAGCGTGGCCGAGATCCTCGACTATGTGCGCCGGCTCGGCGCGCTGGTCGGCGCGGCCGCGCGGGCTGATGCACTGGCCGATCGGCTTGCTGCCGGGCTCGACGCGATCACGGAGACGGCCGCGAAGCTGCCGGTGCGCCCGCGCGTGTACTTCGAAGAATGGGACGAGCCGCGGATCAGCGGCATCCGCTGGGTCTCCGAGCTGATCGGCATCGCCGGTGGCGACGACATCTTTCCCGAGCTCGCCGCCGAGTCGCTGGCGAAGCAGCGCATCCTCGCGAGCGACGACGCCATCATCGAGCGTGCGCCGGAAATCGTGTTCGGCTCCTGGTGCGGCAAGAAGTTCCGGCCCGAACAGGTCGCCGCTCGCCCGGGCTGGGACAGCGTGCCTGCCGTGCGCGACGGTTTCCTCGTCGAGATAAAGTCGCCGCTGATCCTGCAGCCGGGGCCGGCGGCGCTGACCGACGGTGTGGCCGAGCTGGCGCGTCACATCCAGCGCTGGTCGCATCACCAGAATCGCCTCGCGTGAGCGCAAGGCGCCTCCGGCCGTCGCCTGCGTCCGTGATCGGGCGCACACGGTGCGCGCCGCTGCCGCATGGCATGATTGCTGCAACGCAACAGCTACCGCGTATCCATCGCCCGGCCTGACGGTCCGCGGCAGCCTCCACGCCCCGCAAGAGGGCCATGCCATAGGAGGCGCCGCAGCCTGGCCCGCTGCAGCACGAGGAGGCACCCATGCTTTACCACCTGCACGAATTCCAGCGCTCGCTGCTGAGCCCGCTGGTTGCTTACTCCGAAGCCACCGCGCGCATGTACGCGAGCAGCGGCAGCTGGATGTCCAAGCTGCCTGGCGCCGATCGCATGGCGGCGGGCTTCGAGTTGATGTACCGCCTCGGCAAGGACTACGAAAAGCCCGAGTTCGGCATCCGTTCGGTGGTGGCGCACGGACATGAGATCCCGATCGTCGAGTACTGCGTACTCAGCAAGCCCTTCTGCAAGCTGCTGCGCTTCAAACGCTTCAGCGACGACGCGGAGGTGGTGAACGATCTGAAGGACGATCCGGTGGTGCTGGTGGTGGCGCCGCTGTCCGGGCACCACTCGACCCTGCTGCGTGACACCGTCAAGACCCTGCTGCAGGACCACAAGGTCTACATCACCGACTGGATCGACGCGCGCATGGTGTCCTTGTCGGCTGGGCCCTTTCATCTCGACGACTACATCGCCTACGTGCAGGAATTCATCCGCCACATCGGTGCGAAGAACCTGCATGTGATCTCGGTCTGCCAGCCCACCGTGCCGGTGCTCGCGGCGGTCTCGCTGATGGCGAGCCGCGGTGAAGTGCTGCCGCGCACGCTGACCATGATGGGCGGGCCGATCGACCCGCGCGAGTCGCCGACCAAGGTCAACGATCTCGCGGTGAACAAGCCGCACAGCTGGTTCCAGAACACCGTCATCCACACCGTGCCGCCGAACTATCCCGGCACCGGGCGTCGCGTCTATCCGGGCTTCCTTCAGCATGCCGGCTTCATCGCCATGAACCCGGGCCGGCACATGAGCTCGCACTGGGATTTCTATGAGGATCTGGTGCGTGGTGATCTGGAAGATGCCGAAGGCCATCGCCGCTTCTATGACGAGTACAACGCGGTGCTCGACATGCCGGCCGAGTACTACCTCGACACCATCCGCGTGGTGTTCCAGCAGCATCTGCTGCCGAAGGGCGAATGGGACGTGGCCGGCGAGCGGGTGCGCCCGCAGGACATCCAGGGCGTGGCGCTGATGACCATCGAGGGCGAGCTCGACGATATCAGCGGCATCGGCCAGACCCGCGCCGCGCACCGCCTCTGCACCGGCGTGCCCGAGTCCATGCGCGAGCACTACGAAGTGCCCGGCGCGGGCCACTACGGCATCTTCAGCGGTCGGCGCTGGCGCGAGACGGTGTACCCGAAGCTGCGCGAGTTCATCCGTCGCCACATCGCCAAGCCTGACGACACCTCGCGCGCGCCCCGCGCCAAGCGTTGAGGCACTCGCAAGTGTCCCGCCCCAGGCCGCTGCCCGGGGCTGTGTTCACGTCCATGCTTGCCGCATCATCGCGCCCTTGACGAAGGAGCGCGACATGGCGGAGCAGCAGAGCAGAGAGAGCACACGACCCGGGCCGGACAAGCCTGCGCTCTCGCCCTTCCGCCTGCCGGGCGAAACCGCCCCGACCTGGGAAGTCGAACTGCTGCTCTCGGGCGCAACCCTGTTCACGCTGATGCAGGTGCCCGCCTGGCTCAGCGCGCAGCTGCAGTTTTGGGATGTGCGGCTGGGCGGTGATCTGCAGGAACTGGTCGGCATGGCCGGCATGTTCGCCAAGGTCATCGCCTACACCCTGATCTTCACCTTGGTCGCGCACCTGATGACGCGCGCGCTGTGGGTGGCGGCTATCGGCCTGCGCTCGGTCTATCCGGGCGGCATCCGCTGGCGGCGATTGCGCTATGGCCCGCATTTCCGTGCCGTCGCGCGGCGCGAGCTGCCCACCTTGAAGCGGCTGATCGACCGCAGCGACGACATCGCCAGCCAGATGTTCGCGGTGGCGGCGCTGATGGTGGTGGCGACGCTGTTCTCTCTCATCACCACGGCCCTGCTGATTCTGCTGGCCTGGCTGCTGGCCTGGCCTTTCGGAGGACGTTTTTTCGAGGGCATCCTGCTCACCTTGGTGTCCCTGTGGGTGGGTGGCAGCCTGCTGGCGAACTGGCTTGATCGCAGGGTGTCGCGCAAGGGCCGGGCCGGTGCCTGGCTGGCCTGGGTGGCGCCCCTGCAGCGCCTGCAGCTGCGCTTGCCGCTGTCGCGTCTCAGCACCGGCCTGATGCTGGTGTTCAGCAGCCGCTTCGGCGCGGTGCGCGGCACGCTGATTCTTCTCGCTCTGCTGTACGCGCTGATGGGCATCGCGGTGGCCGACCTGCTCTGGGACCGCGCGCGGCTGTCGGCCGGTGAGGCCCGCTTCGTCGCCCAGCTCGACGGCGCGCATGCGATTCAGCCCGGCCACTATGGCGACCAGCGCGACCCGCTCGTGCACGCGCTGGTGCCCTATGTGCAGTCCCAGCAGGCGCGCGGCGACTATCTGCGGCTGGTCATTCCCTATCAGGTGCAGCAGCATCCGACGGCACTGGAAGCGCTCTGTCCGGGCGCCGAGCCAGACCTCCGAACGGCGGCCGCCGAGAGTCATGCCGCGTACCGCGCGCTGGATGCCGACCCTGCAACGCTGCAGCGCCTGCGCGACGCCGAGACCGCCGAGGCCGAGGCGGCCACCCGCGTCCTCGACTGCGCGTCACGCCTGCATGCGCTGCGCCTGAACGGCGAGCCGCTGCAGGTGCCGCTCAGCTTCCGCATCGGCACAGACGCGGAGCTGCCTGCCTTTCTCGCGATGATCCCGATCGCACAACTGCCACCCGGCCAGCACGTGCTCGAAGTCGCGCGACTTCCCGTCGCCGCGCGCGATAGCGTGCTGGTCGACCGCGAGGCGCGGCCGGCCGCGCCACCGCGACGGATCGCGTTCTGGAGATAGGGGCTTCACGATCTTCCGCAGAAACGTCAGCCGTTCGCCGATTGAATGCAGCGACGCCTGCTTGCGCTCGCGTCAGAGCCCGCACGTGCGCGCTGCCCTCGTCGCGATAGCGCGCCCTTTGCGTTAAAGGATTGGCCGCAAGGAAGGTTTCGACATCGGTGGGTCAAGACCCGCCCTATGGACGTGGAGGGGTTCGAGCGTCGGTGGGTCGAGACCCACCCTATGGGAGCGGAGAGGTTCGAGCGTCGGTGGGTCAAGACCCACCCTATGGGCGCGGACAGTGAATAGGGTGGGTCTTGACCCACCGACAGCGGCATCGGGTCCAGCCGCACCCCGCTCTTCTCTCGTTCCTCACTCCTCTTCCCTCGTTCCTGCCTCCTACGCTCACTCCTCTCCCCTCGTTCCTGCCCCAAAAGCTCAACCCGCCGCGCGCCGCTCCGGCATCGGCGTGGGCTCGGGCTTCTGCAGTCGCAGCTCGACCTCGACGCCGGGGATCTCGCGCAAGAGCCGCGGCAGCATCGGCGTGGGCCGCACCGCGAAGCCGCCGTCGCCATACAGGCGCCCGCGCGCGCCGGGAATCATCAGCTCGATCTGCACGCCGGTGTGGCCTGGGCGATGGCTGGCCAGCAGCTCCTCAACCTTGGCCAGGGCATCGTGCGTGCGGTTGTCGACCTTCAGCAGCAGATGGCGGCTGTGCTTCGCGCACAGCTCCTCCAGCGTCAGCAGGCGACGCAGGCGAAGGCTGTAGCCGTCGCCCATGCGGTCCTCCTGCAGGCTGCCCTCGACCAGCACGATCTCGCGGCTCTTGATCAGCGGCGCGTACTGCGCGCAGGCCTCGGAGAACAGTGCGGCCTCGATCTGGCCGCGGCCGTCCTGCAGTTGAACGAAGGCGCGGCTGTCGCCGCTGCGGCGCACATCGCCCACCACGCCTGCCAGCAGCACGCTGGCCTCGGTGCCGCGAGCGAACTTGCGGTCCGCGTAGGCCTTGTCGAGGCCGCCAAGATCGCAGGTGACGACCTGGCCCAACAAGTCACGCCACGGATCGATGGGGTGGCCGCTGATGTAGTGGCCGAGCACGCGGTACTCGTCCTCCAGCAGCTTCTCCAGCGGAAACTCGGGCACGTTCGCCAGCGCGGGCAGCGCCGGTTCCCGCGCGCTGCCGCCCAGGTCGAACAGCGAAACCTGGCCCACCTCGCGCGCCTTGGCCTGCTGGTCGCAGGCGCGCAGCACGTCGGGCAGCTGCTCCATCAGGCTGGCGCGGTTGGCCCCTAGGCCATCCAGGGCTCCGGCAGCGATGAGCGTCTCAAGGCTGCGGCGGTTGCGGCGCAGCACCTCGACCCGCGAGCACAGGTCGTAGAGGCTCGTGAACTCGCCCTTGCTGCGCGCTTCGACGATGGCCTCGCAGGCCTGCCGTCCCATGCCCTTGATCGCGCCGAGGCCGTAGACGATCGAGCGCGGGGTGTCGGCCTCGAAGGCGTAGCTGCTGCGGTTCACATGCGGCAGGGCGACATCGAGTTTCATCACCCGGCATTCGGCCAGGAAGGTGACCACCTTGTCGGTCTTGTCCATGTCGGACGAGAGCACCGCCGCCATGAACTCGGCCGGGTAGTGCACCTTCAGCCAGGCGGTCTGGTAGGCGACCAGCGCATAGGCCGCCGAGTGCGACTTGTTGAAGCCGTACTCGGCGAACTTCTCCATCAGGTCGAAGATCGAGGTCGCGGTCTGCGGATCGATCTGCCGCTCGGCGCAGCCGGCCTCGAACTTGGCGCGCTCCTTGGCCATCTCCTCGGGCTTCTTCTTGCCCATCGCGCGACGCAGCATGTCGGCGCCGCCCAGCGTGTAGCCGGCCAGCACCTGCGCGATCTGCATCACCTGTTCCTGGTAGACGATGACGCCATAGGTCGGCGACAGCACAGGCTCCAGCAGCGGATGCGGATAGGTCACGGCGGTCTCGCCGTGCTTGCGGTCGCACCATTCCTTGTCCATCCCTGAGCCCAGCGGGCCGGGTCGGAACAGGGCGGCGAGCGCAATGATGTCTTCGAAGCGGTCCGGGCGCGCGCGCTTGAGCAGTTCGCGCATGCCGCGCGATTCGAACTGGAACACGGCCACGGTGTCGCCGCGGGCGAACAGCTCGTAGCTGGGTTTGTCCTCAAGCGCCAGCGCGGTGATGTCCAGCAGTTCGCGGCCTTCGCGCGTGAGGCGCCGATTGATGGCCTTCACCGCCCAGTCGATGATGGTCAGCGTGCGCAGGCCGAGGAAGTCGAACTTCACGAGCCCTGCGGCCTCGACATCGTCCTTGTCGTACTGGGTGACCACGCTGCGCAGCGCGCCGGGCTCTTTCGGCGGCGGTTCGGCGAACAGCGGGCTGAACTCGGTCAAGGGTTCGGGCGCGATCACCACGCCGCCGGCGTGCTTGCCGGCATTGCGGGTGAGGTCTTCGAGCTTGAGCGCCAAGTCCATCAGGTCGCGGACTTCGTCCTCGTGCTGATAGCGATCGATCAGCTCGGCTGAGCAGAGCTCCTTGTCCTCCTGCGCGGCCTTGCTGCGGCCGAGCGCGTCGTCCAGCGAGATGCCCAGGGTGTTGGGGATGAGCTTGGCGACGCCGTCGACGGCGGGGAAGGGCAGGCCCTGCACGCGGCCGCAGTCGCGCACGGCGGCCTTCGCCGCCATGGTGCCGAAGGTGATGATCTGGCTGACCCGGTCGCGGCCGTATTTGCGGGCGACGTAGTCGATGACTTCGTCACGGCGGTCCATGCAGAAGTCGATGTCGAAGTCGGGCATCGACACGCGCTCGGGGTTCAGGAAGCGCTCGAACAGCAGGTCGTAGGGGATCGGGTCCAGATCGGTGATGCCCAGCGCCCAGGCCACCAGCGAGCCCGCGCCCGAGCCGCGGCCGGGGCCGACCGGGATGTCGTTCTGCTTGGCCCAGTTGATGAAGTCGGCAACGATCAGGAAGTAGCCCGGAAAGCCCATCTTGCAGATCACCCCGAGCTCGACGTCGAGCCGCTCGAAGTAGCTCTCGCGCGTATGCCCCGGCGCGATCGGTGCTTTCTCAAGGCGCTTGTTCAAGCCCTCGTGCGCGGTGCTGCGGATCCAGCTGTCGAGGGTGTGCTCGTCCGGCACCGGGAACGCCGGCAGAAAGTAGGTGCCCAGCCGCAGTTCGAGGTTGCAGCGGCGCGCCAGCTCCAGCGAATTGTCCAGCGCGGCGGGAATATCGGCGAACAGCGCCGCCATGTCGTCGGAGGACTTCAGGTACT
Source organism: Lysobacterales bacterium (assembly GCA_014946745.1). Classification (NCBI taxonomy): domain Bacteria; kingdom Pseudomonadati; phylum Pseudomonadota; class Gammaproteobacteria; order Lysobacterales; species Lysobacterales bacterium. Next base: position 732,727 of record JADCRD010000001.1, read on the forward strand.
GCTGGTCCGAGTACTCGCGCGGACGCCGCGGGTCGCCCAGCACACGGCCCGTCGAGATGCAGACGCGGGCCTCGTGGGCCTCGTAGTCCTCGGCTTCGAGAAAACGCACGTCATTGCTGGCGACCACGCCCAGGCCGCGGCGGATGGCGAGGTCGCAGGCGCCGGCGATGAAGTCCTCCTCGCCCTCGCGCTGTGTGCGCACCAGTTCCAGATACAGGCGGTCGTCGAAGCGCTGCTGCAGTTCGCGCAAGCGCGCCTCGGCCAGCTCGGGCTTGCCTTCGCGCAGCAGTTGGCCGATGTCGCTGCCTGGCCCCGCCAGCGCGAACAGGCCACCCGCATGTTCGGCGACCCAGTCCGGACGCACGCAGACATGATCGCCCTGGTGGCCATCGAGGAAGGCCCGCGAGAGCAGACGCGAGAGGTTCAGATAGCCCTCGCGGTTGCGGCACAGAAGAGTGAGTCGCGAGAGGCTGCCATCGGTGGCCTGCACGATCACGTCGCTGCCGGCGATCGGCTTGATGCCGGCCTTTTGCGCTTCCTTGTAGAACTTGATCAGGCCGAACAGATTGGAGAGGTCGGTGACTGCCACCGCGGGCAGCTCCAGCGCCGCGCAGCGCTTGATCAGCTGCGGCAGGCGGATGGTGGAGTCGACCAGCGAGAACTCGCTGTGCAGGTGCAGATGAACGAAACGCACGGGCATGGCTGGGCAATCCGGCAGGTCGGCCAGCCTACGGCCGCGTCTCAAGCCGAACAAGCCTTGACAGCATATGGACGGGGCCAGGGGCGTGGCGGCGCCTCACATCCGGTAGCATCCGCCGCTGTTTTCGCAGCGCAGCATGCCCATGTCGCGACAGCGCATCGTCGTCAAATTCGGCACCTCCACCGTCACCGCCGGCGGCCCGGGCCCGGATCTACCGCGGCTCACCGAGCTGTGTCGGCAGCTGGCCGCCCTGCGTGCGGCGGGCCACGATCTGGTGCTGGTCAGTTCGGGCGCGGTCGCCACCGGCCGCAGTGCGCTGAATGCGGCGCCGGCTCGCGATGTGCCGGTCAAGCAGATGCATGCGGCGGTCGGTCAGCCGCGCCTGCACGCGCTGTATCAGCGCCTGTTCGGCGAACACGCCGTCGAAGTGGCGCAGGTGCTGCTCACCCGCAGTGACGTCGAGAACCGGCGGCGCTACCTCAATGCGCGCGAAGCCCTGCTGACGATGCTTGCCCACGGCGTGCTGCCGATCGTCAACGAGAACGACACCGTCGCCACCGAGGAAATCCGGCTCGGCGACAACGACATGCTGTCGGCCCTGGTCTGCAGCCTGGTCGACGCCGATCGCCTGATCCTGCTCACCGACCAGGCCGGGCTGTACGACAGCGACCCGCGCAGCCATCCGGGTGCGCAACTGATTCGCGAGGTCGGGCCCGGCGCCCTGCCCGAGCAGCTGCGTGCGGCCGCTGGCGGCAGCGGCAAGCTCGGCACGGGCGGCATGGCGACCAAGCTCGGCGCAGCCGAACTGGCGCGCCGCGGCGGTGCGGTCGCCCACATCGCGGCCGGCAGCGAGCCGGACGTGCTCACGCGGCTGCTGCGCGGCGAGGCCATTGGCACGCGCTTCGCGCCGCAGGGCGAGCGCCTGGCCGCACGCAAGCGCTACATCACCGGCGGTACGGTGCGCGGCACGCTGAGCATCGATGCCGGTGCGGCGGCGGCGCTGCTGCGCGGCGGCAGCTTGCTGCCCGTGGGCCTGGTCGAGGTCAGCGGCAGCTTCGACCGCGGCGATGCCGTGCAGGTGCTCGACGCGGCCGGCGATGAAGTCGCCCGCGGCATCGCCGCCTACAGCGCAACGGATCTGGCCCGGCTCCTTCGCCGCAAGTCCGAGGAGATCGAAGGCCTGCTCGGGTATCGCTACGGCGACGAAGTGATCCATCGCAACGATCTGGTGCTGGCCCCGCGCGCCGCAGAGACACTGACATGACCGAAGCCACCTCCCGCGCCCAGCGCCTGGCCGCCCAGGCCCGCGCCGCCCGCGCCGCACAGCCTGCGCTCACTCGCCTTGATGGCGCGGCACGGGCGGCACTGCTGCTCGACATCGCACAGCGGCTGCACGACCAGCGCGCGCCGCTGATCGAAGCCAATGCGCGTGATCTCGAAGCGGGTGCCGCGGCGGGGCTTGGTCCTGCGCTGCTCGATCGGCTGCGCCTGGATGGCCCGCGTCTCGACGGGCTGGCCGACGACGTACGCACCGTGGCCGCTCTGCCCGATCCGCTGGCCGAGGAGTTCGACCAGCGCGAACTGCCGAACGGCCTGCACCTTGTCCGTCGGCGCGTGCCGATCGGTGTGGTGGGAGTGATCTACGAGGCCCGGCCCAATGTCACCATCGACATCGCGGCGGCGGCACTCAAGTCCGGCAACGCCGTGGTGCTGCGCGGCGGCCGCGAGGCGCGGCAAAGCAATCTCGCCCTGGTCACCCTCCTGCACGCGGCCCTGCGCGATGCGGGCCTGCCCGAGGCGCTCGTCAGCTTCCTGGATGCGCCGGAGCGCGAGGCGGTGTCCGAGCTGCTGCAGCTGGCCGACTGTATCGATGTGATGGTGCCGCGCGGCGGCCAGGGCCTGGTCGACCTGTGCCGGCGCGAGAGCCGCATCCCGCTGATCGCGGGCGGTGTCGGCGTAGTCCACATCTACGTCGACGCCAGTGCCGATCTTGCGCGCGCGCTCGACCTGATCGAGAACGCCAAGGTGCAGCGTCCGGCCGTGTGCAATGCCCTGGATACCCTGCTCGTGCAGACGGGCGCTGCCGAGCGTCTGCTGCCGGCGCTGGCCCAGCGGCTGTCGGCCTTCGGCGTGGTCTTCCATGCCGAAGGTGAAGCCGCCAGCCTGCTCGCAGCCGGCGGCGCCCGCGTCGAGCCCCTGGCGTCCGGAGATTTCGATCGCGAGTGGATGGGCCTTGTGCTGGGCCTGCGCCTGGTCGACGACGTCGACGCCGCGATCGCGCACATCGCCGAGCACGGCAGCGGCCACTCCGAGGCCATCCTCAGCGAGAATCCGCACGCTGTGTCGCGCTTTCTGAATGCGGTTGATGCCTCGGCGGTGTACCACAACGCCAGCACGCGCTTCACCGACGGCGGCCAGTTCGGCATGGGCGTCGAAGTGGCGGTGGCGACAGGCCGGCTGGCGCCGCGTGGCCCGGTGGGGCCGGCCGAGCTGACCAGCTGGAAGTGGATCGGTCGCGGCGACTATCTGGCGCGCGGCTAGCAGGCTGTTGAAAAAGAGCCTGCTAGCCCGGCCAGGGATGGCCGGGACGACGAAGCAAGCGCGTAAGCGATTGCTTTGTCGTGAGGCGGTACGGACCTGCGCCGGACCGCCGACTTGAAACACTCCCCGGAAGGGAGTTTTTCAACAAGCTGCCAGACGCCTGCGCGGTGGCAGCCATCGAGGAGAAGGCGTGAGGCACGGGAGCGGCGGTTCGACGTTTCGTCGGCCTGTGGTGGCGCTGCAGGCGAGGCATCGGCGAAAGCTCCGGGCCGCGCAGGCGCGCAGGCCACCCGATGGCCTGCTGGCGAGCTGCCTCATCGGGGGCATGGCCGACCTCCAGCGGGTCTGCTCCCTTTCGCGTCGGCCGGGCATGCGTGATCCTGGGGTACGCGTGCGTGCCAGCCATAGGCATGCTTTCCGCTGCGGTTCGGGTCGACCCGGGCGGCTGCGGACCCTGCCCGGCCGCGATGACGGCAGGCCGGCACATGGCTTGCTTTAGCCTGGCCAGCCCCACGCTCCAGAGGCTCCACGCCTGGACCTTCGTACGCACGTGCTGTCCCGCGGCCTGCTCTGCCTGCTGCTGAGTGCGGCCGGTGGCTGGCCGTCCTGCGTGCAAGCGCAGCCAGCCGCCACGGGCGTTCCGTCGGCCTCAAGCCCCGCGCCCGCGCCGAACCCCGCATCGGTCTTGAGCGCGCACGAGGCCGAGATTCTGCAGCAGTCGCTGGAGATCGAAGACCGTGACTGGATGCGGCCTGCCGAGGCGGCTGAGAAGCTCGGCGGCCTGCTGCAGGCGCTGGATGAGGGCTCTCCTCTGCGCCGCGAACTGCTGGGTATGCAGGGGCGGATGTACGCCAACGCCGACATGAAGGACGCCGCTGAAGCGGTGGCCGCAGCCCTCGAAGATCGCCAGCGCGCGCGCGCGGATGGCAGCGATCTGGTCGCGGCGATGGTCCGCCTGCGGGTCAAGCTGATGGAGGGCGACGGCACGGTGCAGATCGCCGAACTGCGGGCGATGGCTGCGCGCGTCGACACCGAACTCGGCGCGCGCGAACGGATGCGCTTCTGGTTCAACCTGGCATCCGGCCTCGGCAGCCATGCCGAGTTCGGCGAGGCCGTCGAGGCCTTCCAGACCGCCAGCGACCTTGCCGATGCACTGGGCCGGCCCGGCTGGCGCTCGACCATCCGCTCCGCCTACGCGAGCGTGCTCTCGCAGCTCGGCCAGCATGATCGGGCGGTGGCGATGGCGCGTGATGCCCTGGAACTGGCCAAGGAGCTCGGCGATGACACCCTGCTGAGTGAGGCCTACACGACGCTGGGCGTGGTGCTGGACTCTTCCGGCGATTCCGAAGGTCTGCTGCAATCGATGCAGTCGGCCATCCATCACGCGCGCCAGGCGGGCGACCAGACGGGGCTGTCGGTGCTGCTCGGCAACGTTGCTCACTATCACTTGGTGAACTTCGAGTACGCCGAGGCCGAGCGGTTCTCGCTTGAGGCGCTGGCGATCGCGGAAGCCTCCGAGGACCCGAACGGTCGCACGCTTGCGCTGGTCAACCTGGGGCTCGCCCGCATCGGCCTCGGGCAGATCGAGGAAGGCAAGGCGCTGGTGGCGCAGAGCATCGAGTACGAACGCCTGCAGGGCTTGCGCAACGAGCTCGCCCTCACCTACGCCGAGCTCGGCGCCGCCCTCGAGCGCGCTGGCGATCTGCCTGCCGCGATCGAGGCCCTGCATTCGGCGCGTGAGCTGCAGGATGCGATCTTCCGCGAAGACCAGCAGCGCGAGGTGCTCGCGCTGCAGGAGAAAGTGGAAGCCAAGCGCCGCGAGAAAGCGATCGAACAGCTCGAGGCCGAGAACGCCCGCAAGGCGGCGGAGTTCGAGCGCAATCGGCTGCAGCAGTGGGTGTGGATTCTGCTGGTTCTGCTGTTGGCTCTGGCCCTGCTGCTGATGGTGGTGGGCCTGCGCCGCCTGCGTGCCAGCAATCTCCACCTGGCTGGCATCAACGCCCAGCTGCGCATGCAAAGCGAGCGCGACCCGCTGACCGGTCTCGCCAACCGCCGGCACGTGCAGGCGGTGGTCCAGCATGCCGAGGGCCAGCGGGCCTACACCGGCACCCTCATGCTCATCGACCTCGATCACTTCAAGCTGATCAACGACCGCTACGGTCATGCCGTGGGCGACGCCGTGCTGGTGGAAACCGCGCGTCGCTTGCGCAGCATCTGCCGGGGTCAGGATCTGGCAGCGCGCTGGGGCGGCGAAGAGTTTCTGCTTGCGGTCGACTGGCTGTCGCCTGCGGATGCGGCCCATCTCGCAGAGCGCCTGCTCGCCGAGCTGTCGCGCCCCATCCTCATCGATGGCCTGCGGATCGCGGTCAGCGCATCGGTCGGCTACGCCGCCCTGCCGCTGCCGCCAGCGGCTCTGAGCCTGCCCTTCGAGCAGGCGCTGCGCCTGATCGATGCGGCTCTGTATCTCGCCAAGCTGCGTGGACGGCATCGCGCATGCGGTGTCATCTGGGTTCGCGAGGGGGCCGCCGCCAACTTCGAAGCAGTCATCGCCGACGTGGAGCACGCGGAGGCCCTGGGGCGGATCGGCCTGCAGGTGGTGGTGGGCGCGGAGCCCCTGCCATGAAGCGCCGACACGGGGTCGTGGCGGTCGTGGGCTGGGCACCTTGGGGGTGCAGGGCGTGCTGCACGCTGCTGCTGGGCCTGTTGGCGCTGGCGCAAGCGCCGGCGCAAGCGCGGCAGACCCTCGCTGCAGACGCGCCTGCGCCGGATGCGCGAGCCCTCGCCGCAATCGGCTTCAACTCGGCTGACCCTGAACTGCCCGCTGCGCGCGTCGATGCGGCCGTGCGTCTGGCGGCGGAAGACCCAAATCGGGCACGCGCTGCGCTGGCCGCGCTCGGCGCCGGCTGGTCGATCGGAGACGCGACCGCAGATCCGCGCGCGCGCCTCCTGTGGCGGGCAGAGCTGCAGGTGCGGGTCGAGGCGCGCGATACCGAGGGCTTGGCGCAGGCGCTGGCGGCAGCCACCGCCGAAGGCGCTCCGATCGATGTCACAGCGCCCGCGGCGGCGGCCGATCTCGCGCTCATGCAGGCCCAGCTGGCGGAGCTGCAGAACCGTCCCACCGAGGCCGCCGAGCGCGCCCGCGCGGCCTTGGCGTTCTTCCGCGCGGCCTGTCCGCTGCCGGCGGCGCTGCGGCCCGAGTCCGTGCTCGAAGAGGCGCCGCAGGCGCGCGCACGCCGCCCGGGTCTGGAGGGGTTTCCGGAATGCGATTACCGCGCCGTCTGGCAGGCAGAACGGCTGCTGGAACGCCAGGCCCTGGTCGATGGCGTGCTGGCGCAGGCGCGCGCGATGGCGCAGGGGCGGCTGGCGCTCGCGCTCGCCGCCGGCGACCGCTATCGATCCGCGCAGACGTGGTCGCTGCTGGGATTTCTCGCCTCCAAGGCAGGTGAGTCCGAGGCCGAGGTCCAGCGGCTGCTGCGCGAGGCGAGACGTGCGGCCGAGCAGGTTGGCGACCCTGAGCTGCGCATCCGCACCCTGGTCAACGAGGCCGTGGTGGCCATCGATGCCGGTGATGCCCGCACCTCCACCACACGCCTGCGCAGCGCGCTGGCCCTCGCGCGCGCGGCGGACCTCAAGCGTCCGCAGGTGATGCTGCTCAACAACCTCGCTGACTCGCAGCTGCGGCTGCGTCAGCCCCGGCAGGCGCTGCGCACGGTGCTGGAGGCGCTGCCGCTGGCCGAACAGCTCAAGGAGCGAAGGGTGCTGTTCGCGCTCCGCAGCAACGCTGGGCTCGCCTACATCGGCCTGGGCCAGATCGAGGCTGGCAGAGCGCAGATGGCTCTTGCAGAAGCGCTGCTGGGAGACCAGGGCCATGATGGCCAGCGCGTCGACATGCTGCGCGAGTTCGGCGAAGCGCTGGCCGCGGCCGGCGACGCCCGCGGAGCGCTTGAGCTGTACCACCGGGAGCGCACGCTGTCGGCGCGAATCCGCCAGGACAACCTCGATGCCGCTCTGCGCGAGATCCAGTCCAGCTTCGATGCCGAGGTGCGTCAGCGCGACATGGCCCTGCTTGAAGATCAGCTGGCGACGCGCAACGAAGAGATCGCCAGCCAGGATCTGATCCTGCGCATCTGGCTTCTGCTGCTGGCTTTGCTTGCCGTGCTGCTGCTGCTGGGGGGGCTGCTGTACGCGCGCCTGCGCGAGCGCGAGCGGCTACTCAGCGAACGCCGCGAGCGCCTGCGCCGCGAAAGCGAACAGGACACCCTGACCGGTCTCGGCAACCGGCGAGCCTTTGAGCTTCGCATGCAGGCCCTTGGCTCGGAGCCCGCCGCCAGCGGCGCGCTGCTTCTGCTCGACATCGATCACTTCAAGCGCATCAATGACCGCTGGGGCCATGCCTCGGGCGATGCGGTGCTGATCGAAGTGGCACGCCGCATCCAGGCCTGCCTGCGCCGCGAGGATCTGGTCGTCCGCTGGGGCGGCGAGGAATTCCTGCTCCACGTCTCCGGCATGCGCAGCGAGCAGGCCTTGGGGCTGGGACGACGCATCCTGGAGCGCATCGCCGCCGAGCCGATCGAGCTGCCCAACGGCAGTCTGCGCGTCACGGCCTCCATGGGCCTGTGCCTGGATCACTTGCCCAGCAGTCGGGACGCACTCCGCTGGGAGGAGCGTCTGCGACTTGCCGATCTGGCCCTGTACGCAGCCAAGAGTCGTGGACGCAGCCGTGCGGTGGCGGTGGTCGACTGCAGCGGCGAGGCGGATGCGCTGCGCGCCCCGGAGATCGATTTCGAAGCCGCCGAGCGCAGCGGCCTGCTGCGGACGCAGAGCGCGGTGGTGGCGGCCTGAGAGCCGGCCGCAGCGGTACCGGCCCGCTGCCGCAGGCGACCCGCGTTTTCGCAGCAGGTCAGAGCAAGGCTGAAGAATTGAGCGATGCGGCGCGCCAAGGGGGCGCGCTCGCGGATCGAGCACCTCAGCGTTTGATCCGGCGGAAGCGGAGCCGGACCTGCGCCGGACTCGCGACCACGGATCAGGTCCACGATGGACGTGATCCGTACCGACTCAGTCGAGCGCGACGGTCTCGCCGCGTCGTTCGGGCTGTCGAGCCGGGGCGCCAGGTGGATCGGACTCGACCCGGTTGCGGCCGCCTGACTTGGCGGCGTACAGCGCGCGATCGGCGCGGGCCAGCAGGGCGGGCTCATCGCGATCCAGGCTGGCCTCGAAGCTGGCGACGCCGACGCTGACGCGGATCCGCGACTCGGCCTCGACGGCTCGGCGCAGGCGCTCGGCAAGGCCGACAGCCTCGGCGAGCCCGCTCGGCGTGATCACGGCGAACTCTTCGCCGCCGTAGCGCGCGACCACGGTGTCGCTGCGCACCGCGCGCTGCAGCAGCAGGCCCAGCTGGCGCAGCACCTCGTCACCGGCCAGATGGCCCTCGTGGTCGTTGACCCGCTTGAAGTGGTCCACGTCGATCAGCAGCACCGACAGCCGTCGTCCGGTCAGCAGCGAGCGCTCGAAGCCCTCGCGGAGCAGGCGGTCGAAATGCCGACGGTTGGAGACGCCGGTCAGGGCATCGGTATCGGCGAGATCGCGCAGGGTGCGGTTGGCGCTGAGCAGATCAGCGGTGCGTCGGGCGACCACCTGGTCGAGCTCTTGCTGCCGCTGCGCTGCCAGGTTGACCTGCTGTCGACGATGGGCCCGCCGCTGAGCGAACAGGGCCAGTGCGCCCAGCGCGGCAGCGCTGGCGAAACCCGCCCAGAAACCCGCGCCGAAGCTGGCGCCCGCAGACGCGTCCAGCGCGGCGACGGCGGCCCAGCAGCCGCTGGGGGCGAGGGCCAGTGGGAACGTGCAGCCATGCAGTCCGATGATGGACGGGCGGTACAGCCTCATGCGTGTCGGTACTCAGGGGCCTTGGCGGCACGTGAGCGGCGATGCTACGACGCTGGCCGCGGCTTGACCATGCATTGGCCTGTGCACGAAGCGCAGCCGCGACCAGCGGTGTGCAAGGGCCGCCTCCGCAGGGGCAGGGCAGAGCGCTTCGGTCGGCGTCAGTGGCGGCCGGCCAGGGTGTCCAGCAGCTGACCCTGCTCGGGCGGCGCGCTGGCGGCTCGCACCGGTGCGAAGCTGAGGCGATGCGCGGGGCAAGGCCCCAGGCGTCGCAGAGCCTCGAAATGCGCGGGCACCGGATAGCCCTTGTGCGCGCCAAAGCCATAGCCCGGGAACTCCGCGTCGAGCGCGCGCAGCACCCGGTCGCGGCTGACCTTGGCGAGGATCGAGGCCGCCCCGATCGCCGGGTCGCGGGCATCGCCCTTGATCCAGGCTTCGGCCGGGCAGGGCAGGGCCGGCGGGATGGCGTTGCCGTCGATGCGCGCCAGCGTCGGCGGCATCGGCAGGCCGCAGACCGCTCGGCGCATGCCCTCCAGCGTGGCGCGAAAGATGTTCAGCGCATCGATCTCGGCCGGTTCGATCTGCACGATCTTCCACGCGGCAGCGCATTCGACGATGCGATCGAACAGCGCTTCGCGACGCTTCTCGCTGAGCTGCTTGGAATCGCCCAAGCCTTCGATCGGGCGCGCGGGATCCAGCATCACGGCGGCCACCACCAGTGGACCCGCCAGCGGGCCGCGGCCGGCTTCATCGACGCCGGCAATGCCCGGCGTGCGCGCGCTGCAGGGGGCCTCGCTGGCGAGTTCAGCGCGCATCGAGCAGTTCGGCGATCGCCGCCGCTGCGCTGGCGCTGGCGCCTTGCCTCAGCGCGCTGTGGATGCGCGCAAACTCGACCGTCTGGGCCGCTGCGGCTGCAGGCGCGTCGAGCAGCGGCGCCAGTGCGGCCGCCAGAACCTCCGGTCGGCAGTCCGCCTGCATGCACTCCGGCACGAGGGCGCGGCCGGCCAGGGCATTCGGCAGGCTGAAGTGGCTGACCTTGAGCAGGCCCAAGCGATGCACGATCCAGTGCGTCAGCGCGCTGATGCGGTAGCCCACCACCATCGGCGTGCCGGCCAGCAGGGCCTCCAGCGCGGCCGTGCCCGAGGCCAGCAGCACGGCGTCGGCGGCGCGCAGGGCGAGCGCGGACTGGCCGTCGAGCAGGTGGATGCGCGGTGCCTCGGCAGCCTTCGCAAGCTGCGCTTCGAAGGCCGCACGACAGGCTGCGTTCGCCATCGGCGCAAGAATCTGCAGCTGCGGTCGCTGTGCTTGCAGGCGCGCTGCCGCGGCGAGGAAGTCGGCGCCGATGCGGCCGATCTCACCGAGCCGGCTGCCGGGCAGCACGGCCAGCACGTTCGCGTGGGCCTCGATGCCGAGTTCGGCGCGTGCCGCCGCCCGGTCGTTCGGCAGCGGGTACTGCTCGGCCAGCGGATGGCCGATGAAGCGCGCGTCCACGCCGTACTCGGCATAGATCGGCGGCTCCATCGGAAACAGGCAGAGCACGCGGTCGGCCGATTGGCCGATCTTGGCTGCGCGCTCGCGGCGCCAGGCCCAGACCGAGGGGCTGACGTAGTGGACGGTGCGCAGGCCCGCCTGCTTCAGGCGGCGCTCAAGGCCGAGGTTGAAGTCGGGTGCATCGATGCCGATGAAGACATCCGGCCGAAGCTGCAGCAGGCGCTGGCGCAGCTGCCCGCGCAGCTTGAGCAGGCGCGGCAGGTGGCGCAGCACTTCCGCGAGGCCCATCACCGCGAGCTCGCTGCAGTCCCACCAGGCCTCGAAGCCTTCGGCTCGCATCTGTGGGCCGCCGACGCCCACAAATCGGGCCTGCGGATAGCGCTCGCGCAGGGCGCGGATCAGGTCGGCGCCGAGCAGATCGCCCGAGGCCTCGCCCGCCACCAGCGCGATGACCGGGCCGGGCGATGCTGCGTCCATCAGCGGATCAGGCTGCGCGTGCTGCCGTCGATGAAGTCGAGCAGCCGCTTGAGGTCATCCGACTCGCCGGCTTCTTCGGCGATCTTCGCGCGCGCCTCAGCCAGCGGCAGGCCGGCCATGTAGAGGGTGCGGTAGCTGCGCTTGATCGCGGCGATGCGCTCGGCGCTGAAGCCGCGGCGCTTGAGGCCCTCGGCATTGATGCCGCGCGGCTGCGCGTACTCGCCGGCGACCATCACGTACGGCGGCACGTCGCGATTGACCGAGGCGCCCATCGCGGTGAAAGCGTGGTCGCCGACCTTGCAGAACTGGTGGATCAGGCTGAAGCCGCCGAGGATCACCTGGTCGCCGATGTGCACGTGGCCTGCCATCGACGCCGCGTTGGCGAAGGTGTTCTGGTTGCCGATCCGGCAATCGTGCGCGATGTGCACGTAGGCCATGATCCAGTTGTCGTCGCCGATCGAGGTGATGCCTTGGTCGTCGGCGGTGCCGCGATTGATGGTGACAAACTCGCGGATCAGGTTGCGGTCGCCTATCACCAGCTCGCAGCGCTCGCCGCGGAACTTCTTGTCCTGCGGCTCGCCGCCGATCGCCGCAAAGCTGTGGATGCGGTTGTCGCGACCGATGCGGGTGGGGCCGTGAATGACGACGTGCGAGTCGATGCGGGTGCCGGCGCCGATCTCGACTTCGTCGCCGATCACGCAGAAGGGGCCGACCTCGACCCCTTCGCCGAGCTTCGCCCCCGCGTGGATGACGGCGCTCGGATGCACGCTCATGACGCGCGCTCCGCGCAAAGCACTTCGCAGCAGGCCACTTCGCGACCGTCGACCGTGGCGGCGCACTCGTACAGGCCCATGCCCAAGCGCATGCGCTTCTGCACCGACTCCAGCACGAGCTGGTCGCCCGGGACCACGGTACGGGCGAAGCGCGCCTTGTCGACGCGCACGAGGTAGAAGATCGCTTCCTCGCCCTTCGGCTTCGGCGGCTCGGACAGCTGGGTGAGCAGGCCCGAGGCCTGGGCCAGGGCTTCAATGACCAGCACGCCGGGCATGACTGGATGGCCGGGGAAATGGCCTTGGAAGAAGGGCTCGTTGATGCTGACGTTCTTGATCGCGCGAATGCGCGCGCGCGGCTCCAGTTCGATGACGCGGTCGACCAGCAGGAAGGGATAGCGGTGCGGCAGGATGCCCATGATGCGGGTCACGTCGACCGGCAGTTCGGGCAGGTAGGGCTCGCTCATGAGCTCGATGGGTCCTTGTCGTTGTTGTTTTCGCGGCCTTCGCGCAATACGCGGCGCGCAAGCTGGTCGAGCTGGCGGAAGCGGGCCGCGTTGCGGCGCCACTGCCGGCTTTCCTGCAGCGGCACGCCGGAGGAGTACTGGCCCGGCTGTTCAATGGCGCTGGTTACCAGCGAGCGTGCGGTCAGTGTCACCTTGTCGCAGATGCTCAAGTGGCCAACGATGCCGACGCCGCCACCGATCAGGCAGTAGCGGCCGATTTTCGCCGATCCGGCGATCGCCGCGCACCCTGCCACGGCCGTATGGTCGCCAATCACCACGTTGTGGCCGATCTGCACCAGATTGTCGACGCGCACGTCGACGCCCAGCCGCGTGTCTTCGATCGCACCGCGGTCGATGCAGGTGTTGGCGCCGATCTCGCAGTCGCAGCCGATCTCTACGCCGCCCAGCTGCGGCACCTTGATCCACTGTCCGGCCTTCATCGCCAGGCCGAAACCATCGGCACCCAGCACCGCGCCGGGGTGGATGCGCACCCGGCGGCCGAGGCGCACGCGGGTGACCAGGGTGACCCGCGCCACCAGCACGCTGTCGGCGCCGATCACGCAGTCCTCGCCGACCACACAGCCGGGCCCAAGCACCGCGCCGGCCTCGATGCGCGTGCGGGCGCCCACGCTGCAGTGTGGGCCGATGCTGGCCTCAGCGGAGACCTGTGCTGTGGCATCGATGACCGCGCTCGGATGGATCCCCGCGGCGTAGTCGGGCCGCGACTCGAACAGCGCCGCGATCTCGGCGAAGGCGACGTACGGATCGGTGGCGATCAGCGCCGCGCAGGGCGCGGACTCGGCGTCATCCGCGCGCAGCACGACCGCCGCGGCCCGGGTGCTGGCGAGGTCTTTCCGATAGCTCGGATTGGCGAGAAAGCTCAGCTGTCCGGGGCCGGCGGTGGCGAGCGTGCCCACGCCGCTGATGTGCAAATCGCCGGCGCCGCGCAGTTCAAGGCTGAAGCGCTGCGCCAGCTCCGCCAGGGAGAGCCCGCGGTGGACGCTCACGGCGGCGGGTCCTCACTGCGTTCGCGCTCCAGCAGGTCGAGCACGCGATCGGTGATATCGACGCGACCCGATACGTAGAGGGCGCCGCTGGACACCACGAGGTCCAGGCCGTTGTCGCGGGCGTAGTTGGTGATCGCTTCATTGAGCACCGGCCAGGCGCGCTGCACTTCCTGCTCGCTGCGGGTCTCCAGCTCGTTGCGCAAACGCTCGCGCGTGCGCTCCACCGAACGGCGCAGCGGGTCGATCTCGGCGCGTAGTGGGCCGGCATCCGCCTCGCCGGCAGACGCAAGCCGCTGTTCGAGGCTCGCGAGTCTGCGCTCGTCCTCGCGCAGCAAAGCCACACTGGCATCGAATTCGCGCTGCAGCCGGGCGCGCGCTTCGCGCACCTGCGGCGAGTCGTCGATCAGGCGCTTCATGTCGACGTAGGCGATCCGGGTCGGTGCCTGCTCCTGCGCCACGGTGCCGCCAGCCCCGCCGAGGAGCAGCGCGAGGCAGGCCAGTGCACGCACCCACGCGCCACGCGCGCCCGTGGCGACCGGCGGCCGTGTGGCGCGCTGTGGGCGGGGCATCGGCGGCGGTCCGTCAGTCCGTTCCGGGCGTCCTCAGAACAAGGTGCCGAAGGTGAACTGCAGCTTCTCGACGCGGTCGACCTCGCGGTCGTACTTGAGCGGCTGCGCCCAGCTGATGGTGATCGGGCCGATCGGCGCCTGCCACTGCAGGGCGAGGCCCGCGCTGGCGCGCAGCTCGCTGGTGCTGAAGTTCTCGGTGCCGGCGAACACGTTGCCGTAGTCGACGAAGGCCGAGACGCGGGCGCTGTTCGAGTCGAGCAGGGTCGGGAAGATGAACTCCAGGCTGCCCACGGTCTTCAGCGAGCCGCCCAGCGGCTGGCGCGTGGTCGGCGAGAGCAGGCCGAAACCGACCGGCCCCAGGGTGTTCGTCTCGAAGCCGCGGATCGAACGCTCGCCGCCGGCGTAGAAGTTCTCGAAGAACGGCAGGCCGTCGGCGACCAGGGTGCGTTGGGTGGTCTGGCCGTTGGCGCCGATCACGTCGATCGTGCGCTCCGCGCGGTCGCCGTAGCTGTCGCCGTAGCCGAGGTCCGCGCGGGTGAGCAGCACCAGGTGGCGACCGAGCGGCCAGTAGCGGTTGAACTCGTAGCTGAGCTTGTAGTACTCGACAGTGGAGCCCGGCAACGTGGCTTCCGCGGCGACGCGCTGGAAGGTGCCGCGGGTCGGATTGAAGAAGGCGTTGGTGGTGTTGCGCGACCAGGACAGCTCTGTCCGCCAGGAGTTGAAGGTGCGGCGGTTGAGCGCGTTGATGTAGTCGACGATGACCTGCGGCGTGACGCCCTCGAACGGCGTGATGCTGTTGCTGTCGATGCCGAAGGAGAGGCCCACCGTGTCGGTTTCGGTGATGGGCAGGCCAAAGATCGCGCGGAAGCTGCCGGAGTCGGAGCTGAAGTTGGCGAGGTTGGCGTCGCCCTGGTCGAGCTCGCGGTAGCTCATGTTGTAGCCCACCGAAACGCCGTCTTCAGTGAAGTACGGGTCGAAGTAGGAGAAGTCCATGCGCTTGACGAAGCTGTTGTTCTGCACCGTCACGCCGATCTGGTTGCCGGTGCCGAAGAAGTTGTTCTGCTGCACGGCGACGGTGGTGATCAGGCCGCTGAACTGCGAGTAGCCGAGACCAAACTGGAAGCTGCCCGAGGTGCGCTCGGTGACGCTGACTTCCACGTCGACCTGGTCGTCGGCGCCCGCCACCTGTGGGGTGTCGATGGTGACGTCGTCAAAGAAGCCGAGGCGCTGCAGGCGGATCTTGCTGCGGTCAATCGCCGCCTGCGAGAACCACATGCCCTCGAACTGGCGCATCTCGCGGCGCAGCACCTCATCGGAGGTGCGCGTGTTGCCCTTGAACACGATGCGGCGAACGTTGACGCGCTTGCCGGGGTCGACCACGAAGTTGATCGAGACTTTGCGGTTCTCGCGGTCGATGGTCGGCACCGGGTTCACGCTGGCGAAGGCGTAGCCGATGTTCGACAGGGTATTGGTCATCGCGTCGGAGGTGAATTCCAGCAGGCGCCGCGAGAAGGTCTGGCCTTCAGCGATGAACACCAGCTTCTCCATCTCCTCCACGGGGATGACGGTGTCGCCGGAGACCTTGATGTCCTCGACGGTGTAGACCTCGCCTTCGCTGACGCTGGCGGTGATGTACATATCGCGACGATCAGGGCTGATCGAGACCTGGCTGGACTCGATGTTGAAATCCACGTAGCCGCGATCGAGGTAGAACGAGGTCAGCTTCTCCAGGTCGCCCGAGAGCTTCTCGCGCGAGTACTGGTCATCCTGGCGGTACCAGGACAGCCAGTTGGTGGTGCCGGACTCCCACTCTTCGAGGATTTCCTCGGTGCTGAAGGTGCTGTTGCCGACCAGGTTCAGGTGCTTGATCTTGGCCGCGCGGCCTTCCTTGACGTCAATCTTGATATCGACGCGGTTGCGGTCGAGCTGGCTGACGGTAGGGCTGATCGAGACGTTGTACTTGCCGCGGTTGTTGTACTGCCGGGTCAGCTCCTGGGTGACCTTGTCCAGCTGCAGCTGATTGAAGGTCTCGCCCTCAGACAGTCCGATCCCGGAGAGCCCTTTCATGAGCTCCTCGGTCTTGATGTCCTTGTTGCCCGCGAGCGTGATGGTGTTGATCGCCGGGCGCTCGGTGACGGTCACCACCAGGATGCCGTTGCCCTGGCGATCCAGGCGCACATCGCTGAAGAAGCCGGTGCGGAACAGGGCGCGGATGGCGTCCGCCGCCTCGCCGCGTCCGACGCGGTCGCCCAGCTCCAGCGGCAGGTAGGTGAACACGGTGCCGGCCGAGATCCGCTGCAGTCCGTCGATGCGGATGTCGGTGATGACGAAGGGCTCGAAGCTCTGGGCCTGCGCGGGCGCGGCGATCATGAAAGCCAGCAGGGGGAGCGCGGTATATCGGTTGCTCATCGGGTCCGTTTCCGTTCAAGGCCGCCCGTCCGCGATTGCAGCGCAGCAGCAGGCATACATGCCCCGTAGGAGAGTCCCGTTGGACGGGCTCCCCGGCAGGGGGCGGTGGGGTGCCGGGCGGGTAGGGCGGCCCGTTCGGCGGAGGCGTCTTTCCGGCTCAAGAACTGAACAGGCGCAGGATGTCGTTGTAGAACGCGAGGGCCATCAGGCCGCCCAGCATTGCCAAGCCGACGTACTGGCCCAGGATCAGGGACTTCTCGCTGACCGGCGCGCCTTTAATCGCTTCGATAAGGTAATACAGCAGATGACCCCCGTCCAAGATCGGGATGGGCAGGAGGTTCATGATGCACAGGCTCAGCGAGAGGATGCCGAGGAAGAAAAGGAATCCGGCGACGCCGCGCTGTGCGGATTCATTCGCGATCTGGGCGATCGAGATCGGCCCATTGAGATTCTCGCGAAATGAAGCGACGCCGGTGATCATCCGCTGCATCATGCCAAGGGTGGTTGTTGTCAGCCGCCAGGTTTCACGAACCGAAGCCCCGATCGCGTCTAGAGGCCCGAACCGCAGCAAGGCGTCGTGCTGCGCGGTGGCTTCGGCTGGGCTGACTCCGAGAATCCACGTCGCGGAAGCGCCTTCGCCTTCGGGCATCGGTTTGACATTAACGACGGAGACTTCGCCGTCGCGCGAGATCGTTGCAGCGAGAACGCGCCCTTCAGAGCCTGCCGCGCGCACCCTTGGGCCGATCTGGTCGAACGAGTCGAGCTCGTGCCCATCAATGCTCAGGATGCGGTCACCTGGCCGCAGCCCAGCACGCTCCGCCGGGCTGCCGCCCGATACCTTGCCGATCACCGCCGGCAGCATCAGCTGCTGCGCCACAAGGCCGATCTCCCGCAGAAGGGTTGATTCGCGAGTTCCTTCTGGGAGCCGAGATAGTTCGAGGCGTCGCTCCTGAGAGTTACCTTCGGCATCGACCACTTGCACGTCTACGTTGCGGCGGTCGAGACCGGGGGCGATAAGGCCCATGTAAACGTGGGTCCAGGTTTCCATCGTCTGACCGTCCATGCTGACGATCCGATCACCCGGTTCGAACCCGGCCTCGGCGGCGATCTTGTCGGCGCGACCGACCAGCGGCTGGTAGTCGCCCTTGCCGACCAGGAACATCACCCACAGCAGCAGCAGGCAGAGCAGCAGGTTGAAGGCGGGGCCGGCCGCGACGATGGCGATGCGCTGGGACACCGTCTTGCGGTTGAAGGCTTCGTGGAGCTGGTCCGCGGGTACGTCGGCGTCGCGCTCGTCGAGCATCTTGACGTAGCCGCCCAGGGGCAGGGCGGCGATCACGTACTCGGTGCCGTCACGGCCGACGCGCTTCCACAGCGGCTTTCCGAAGCCCACCGAAAAACGCAGCACGCGTACGCCGCAGCGACGGGCGACCCAGTAGTGGCCGTACTCGTGGAAGGTCACCAGGATGCCGAGGCTGACGATCAGCCACCAGATGGAACCGACGATGTCCTGCATGTGCGGTCTTCGCGTCCTACGGTGAGGGCTTCAGGTGAGCTTGCTGCGCGCATGTTGGCGCACTCGGGTATCCAGTTCGAGCAGGGCGGGCAGGGTGCCGGCACGCTCACCCCCGAATCGCTCAAGGCTGGTTTCGATCAGCGCGGGGATGCCTAGAAAGCCCAAGCGGCCCTGAAGAAAGCCTGAAACCGCCTCTTCGTTGGCTGCATTCAGGCAGGTAGTGGCCGCCGGCCCCGCGCGCAGCGCCTCGAAGGCCAGGCGCAGGCAGGGGAAGGCCTCGGTGTCGGGTGCCTCGAAGTCGAGCCGGCCCATCTTGATCAGATCGAGCGCGGAGACACCGGCTTCGACGCGCTCCGGCCAGGCCAGCGCGCAGGCGATCGCGGTGCGCATGTCGGGTGGGCCGAGCTGGGCCAGCAGGGAACCGTCGAGGTACTCGACGAGGGAGTGGATGATGCTTTGCGGGTGCACGACCACCTCGATGCGTTCGGCCGGCGCGCCGAACAGCCAGTGCGCCTCAATGACCTCCAGGCCCTTGTTCATCAGGCTGGCGGAGTCGACCGAGATCTTGCGGCCCATGCTCCAGTTCGGGTGCGCGCAGGCCTGTTCGGGGGTGATCTGCGTCAGCTCCGCGCGCGAGCGGCCGCGGAACGGGCCGCCTGAAGCGGTCAGCACCAGCCGCCGGAGCCGAGCATCGAAGCCGTGCCCAACCGCAGGCTGCGGCAGGCACTGGAACAGCGCGCTGTGCTCGGAGTCGACCGGGATCAGCTCGGCGCCGCTGCGGCGGACCGCGTCCATCAGCAGCGCGCCAGCGACGACGATGCTCTCTTTATTGGCCAGCAGCAGGCGCTTGCCGGCTTCGGCGGCGGCCAGCGTGGAGGGCAGCCCGGCGGCACCGACGATCGCGGCCAGCACGGTGTCGCAGAGCTCGGAGCGGGCCGCAGCTTCCAGAGCGTCCGGGCCGGCGGCGGCCTCGATGTTGAGGCCTCGGGCCCGCAGCCCGGCCGTCAGCGCGGGCAAGCCTCCCGGGTCGGCGATGATCGCGAGCTCAGGTCGGTGGCGCTCGCAGAGGGCCAGTAGCGCATCGACCTGGCTGTGCGCGCTGAGCACGGTCGCCCGAAAGCGTTCGGGATGCCGACCGATGACGTCGAGCGCGCTGCCGCCGATCGACCCGGTCGCGCCGAAAACCGCGACCCGCCTCATAGGCCCAGCCAGACTTTGCCGACCGCGAACACCGGCAGGGCGGCGACTACGCTGTCGACGCGGTCGAACACGCCGCCGTGGCCGGGAATCAGACGACCCGAGTCCTTGGCCCCGCCCTGGCGCTTGATGACACTCTCGAACAGGTCGCCCAGCACCGAGGCCAGCGCGGTCACCAGGGTCAGCAGGAGCAGCGCCGGCAGCTGAGCGACGCTGAGTCCGAGCAGTGCGAAGCACACGGTTGACAGCAGCAGGGCTGCAGCCAGCCCACCCCAGAAGCCCGCCCAGGTTTTGCCCGGGCTGATCGAGGGGCAGAGCTTGCGTCCGCCGATTCGGGTGCCGGCATAGAACGCGCCGGTGTCGGC
The DNA here is from genome assembly GCA_014946745.1 of Lysobacterales bacterium. Classification (NCBI taxonomy): domain Bacteria; kingdom Pseudomonadati; phylum Pseudomonadota; class Gammaproteobacteria; order Lysobacterales; species Lysobacterales bacterium. Next base: position 752,155 of record JADCRD010000001.1, read on the forward strand.
GGCCCAGACCAGGGCCATGGCGAACAGGGCCCAGCGCGGCCCAACGGGTTCGTCGGCATGCAGCAGGGCAAGGCCGGTCCATGCGGGCACGATCAGCAGCACCAGGATCAGCAGCTTGACCCCGCGCTTTGCCGGTGCATCGCCGGCCAGCAGCCGCGGACGCAGCAGCCACAGCGTCGCCAGCAGCCACCAGGCGCAGCCGATCAGGGCGACCAGCGGATAGAGGTTGTGCAAATGGCTGCTCTGGTGCGATAGCCAGGCCATGAGTGCGGCCGGCGGCAGCAGCACCGCCGCGCGCCCAGCCGCGCCTTCGATGCCGATCAGGGCGGCCCACTCCCAGGCAGCGAGCAGGAAGACCACAGCCACCAGCGGCATGAGGAACGAGGTGGGCAGCCAGAGCACAGCGCTGATCGCCAGCGGTGCCAGCAGCAGCGCGGTCATCACGCGCTGGTTCATGGGAGGGTCTCCTTCAGCTGTTCGCTGGTGCGGCCGAAGCGGCGCTCACGGCTGGCGTAGGCGGCCAGCGACTCGTCAAGCACCTCGCGACTGAGGTCGGGCCACAGGGTGTCGGTGAAGTACAGCTCGGTGTAGGCGAGCTGCCAAAGCAGGAAGTTGCTGATGCGCTGGTCGCCGCCGGTGCGCAGGAACAGATCCGGCGGCGGCAGGTCGGCCAGAGACGTCTCGGTGTGCAGCAAGGTCTCGTCGATCTGCGCGGGGTCGAGCTCACCGCGCGCCACCCGCTCGGCCAAGCGTCGCGCCGCGCGGCTCAGGTCCCAGCGGCCGCCGTAGCTGGCGGCGATGCTGAGCTGCAGACCGGCGTTGGCGACCGTCAGCGCTTCCGCCCGGTCCATCCGCGCCTGCAGATCGGGCCTGAAGTGGCTGCGCTCGCCGATGAAGCGCAGGCGCACGCCCCGCCTGTGCAGCTCCTCGACCTCGCGGTCCAGCGCGCGCAGGAACAGGCCCATCAGGGCCGAGACTTCCTCGGCCGGGCGCTGCCAGTTCTCGCTGGAGAAGGCGAACAGGGTGAGCGCGCCGATGCCGCGCTCGATGCACCAGTCGATGCACAGATTGACGGCGCGCGCGCCCGCGCGATGGCCAAGCGTGCGCGGGCGGCCGCGCTGCTTCGCCCAGCGGCCGTTGCCGTCCATGATGACGGCCAGATGGTGAGGCACCGTCGCGACGGCAGCCTCGGTCGGTGGAGCGGCGAACATGCCGGCGGGAGCCTGGGGCGCCCGCTCAGACCGCCATCAGCTCGTCTTCCTTGGCCTTGACCACGCCGTCGACGTCCTTGACGAAGCGGTCGGTGAGCGTCTGGATGTCGGTCTCGGCGCGACGCTCTTCGTCTTCGCTGATGGTCTTGGCCTTGAGCAGCTCCTTGACCTGCTGGATCGCGTCGCGGCGGATGTTGCGGATCGCCACCTTGGTGTTCTCGCCTTCCCCGGCCACATGCTTGGAGAGCTCCTTGCGGCGCTCTTCGGTGAGCGGCGGCAGGTTGATGCGGATCACCGTGCCGGCGGTGTTGGGGGTCAGCCCCAGGTCGGATGCATGGATGGCCTTCTCGATCGGGCCGACCATGGCTTTTTCCCAGGGCGTGATGGTGATCGAGCGCGCGTCGGCGATGGCTACCGATGCCACCTGGGTCAGCGGCATGTCGGAGCCGTAGTAGTTGACCTTGAGGTGGTCAACCAGCGCGGTCGTGGCGCGACCCGTGCGCAGCTTGGTCAGCTCGAAACGCAGGGCTTCGACGCTCTTCTGCATGCGGTCCTGGGCGTTTTTCTTGATGTCGTTCAGCATGGCGGTGACCTCGGTCGGCGGGCGGCAGGGCGCTCGCCTGTTCAGAAGGGGTGATGGTTTATAGGCGCAGGCAAGCGCACAGGCAATCCGCAGTGCAACCAGCGCCTCAGGCGCCGCGATCCACCAGGGTGCCGATCGGTTCGCCGCGCAGAATGCGCATCAGATTGCCGGGCACGCCCATGTCGTAGACCCGCATCGGCATGCCGTAGTCGCGGCACAGGGCAATCGCGGCGGTGTCCATCACCTGCAGGTTGCGGGTGATGACGTCCTCGTAGCTCAGGCGCTCATAGCGCTTTGCATCGGGGTTCTTCTTCGGGTCGGAGTCGTAGACACCGTCGACCTTGGTCGCCTTCAGCATCAGGTTGGCGCCGATTTCGACCGCACGCAGGGCGGCGGCGGAGTCGGTGGTGAAGAACGGGTTGCCTGTGCCGGCCGCAAAGATCGCGATGCGGCCTTTCTCGATATGGCGTACGGCGCGGCGGCGGATGTAGTCCTCGGCGACCGCGTTGATCTTGATGGCGCTCATGACCCGGGCATAGCCGCCGATCTTCTCGATCGCGTCCTGCATCGCCAGCGCATTCATGATCGTCGCCAGCATGCCCATGTGATCGCCGGTAACGCGATCCATACCGGCGGCGGCGAGGCCCGCGCCGCGGAAGATGTTGCCGCCGCCGATGACCAGGCCGATCTCGGCGCCAGCGCGGCTGGCGTCCAGCACCTCCTGGGCCAGCCCGCGGATGACCTCAGGGTCGATGCCGTAGTCGAAGCGCCCCATCAGGGCTTCACCGGAGAGCTTGAGCAGGACGCGTCGATACTTCAGGGGGGCGCTGTTCACTGGGGCTCTCCGGCGGCACAAAACCGCCGCATTCTAGCGGTTCACGACGATCTCTGCTGCACAGCGGTGCAGGGAATGCGAAGAAGATGGGGCCGGGTTGGACCTTTCGGGGGCTTCGTGAGCGGTATGCCGGCAGGCGTCGGCAAGTGACGGCCCTGCATCGAGCCATAGGGTGGGCCCTGGCCCACCACGGACTCGACCACGCTTCGTGAATGGGCGCGGGGACGGTTGGCCTCCACGCCGTCACGGCTCTGGATGAGGGATGCGCGGCGCAAGGGTTTCACGCGCCATACGCGCGAAGCGTGATGCGTCAAGGGTGCGGTGGTGTCCGGCTCAGGGTGGGGCAGCGCCCACCCTAGAGCATCTCGATGTCGCCGAGCGCGCGGATCAGGCGGCGCGCCTTCTTGTTGGGGCGCTTTTCCGGCGGCTGGTAGCCGGCGCGCTCGGCGGCGCGCTGCGCGGCCAGTTCGAGGCGACGCGCTTTCGAGGCTTCGGATTCGAGGTAGAGAGCCTGCGCGATCGGAGCCGGGCCGCGGGTGTCCGAGAGCCCGAGCACTTCGACTTCGTAGCGCTCTCCCGCGCGTTCGATCAGCAGCTTCGTGCCGATGCGCACGCTGCGCGAGGCCTTGGCGGGTTGGCCGTCAACCTCGATCCGGTGCGCCTCGATCTGTGCCTTGGCCAGCGCGCGAGTCTTGAACCAGCGCGCGGCCCACAGCCAGACGTCGAGGCGGACGCTGTCCGCTCCGACGTCGGGTGTCATGCTCGCCCCGCTCACGCCGCCAGCAGCAGACGGTTGACGCGGCGGATGAAGCCGGCCGGGTCCTCCAGCGGCGCGCCTTCGGCCAGCTGGGCCTGCTCGAACAGCACCATCGCCAGCTCGGTTCGGCGCTCGCCCTCGGCTTCGGCCTCGAAGCGCTTGAGCAGCGCGTGCTGCGGATTGATCTCGAGGATCGGCTTGGCCACGGGCACCTCGTGACCGGCCGCGCGCATCATCCGCTGCAGGTGCAGGGCCATGTCGTACTCCTCCAGCACCAGGCAGGAGGGCGACTCGGTCAAGCGCTGCGACACCCGCACCTCGCGCACGCGCTCGCCGAGTGCGGCTTTCAGCGCGTCGACCAGCGGAGCGGCGGCCTTGCTGGCTTCCTCGTGCTGCTTCTTCGCCTCTTCCGCGTCGGGCAGGTCGCCGAGGTCAAGCTCGCCCTTGGCGATGTTCTTCATCGGCTTGCCGTCGAACTCGCGCAGATAGCCGCTCATCCACTCGTCGATGCGTTCGTGCAGCAGCAGCACTTCAACTCCGCGCGCCTTCAGCGCCTCCAGCTGCGGGCTGTTCGAGGCTGCAGCCCAGCCGTCAGCGGTGAGGAAGTAGATCGCTTTCTGCCCCGCGGGCATGCGCGCGACGTAGTCTTCGAGCGAATGCAGCTCATCGGCCTTGGCGCTCTTGGTGCTGGCAAAGCGCAGCAGCCTGGCGATGCGCTCTGCATTGGTCGTGTCTTCGCTCACGCCCTCTTTCAGCACGCTGCCGAAAGCGTTCCAGAAGCTCAGATACTTCTCGCCCTCCTCGCGGGCCAGGCGGTCCAGGAGGTCGAGCGTGCGGCGGGTCACCGCCGACTTGAGCTTCTCGATCTGGCGGTTGTTCTGCAGCAGTTCGCGCGAGACGTTGAGCGGCAGGTCGTCGGAGTCGACCACGCCGCGCACGAAGCGCAGGTAGCTCGGCAGCATCTGCTCTGACGCGTCCATGATGAAGACGCGCTTGACATAGAGCTTCAGCCCCTTGCGCTGATCGCGGTCGAACTGGAAGTCGAAGGGGGCGCGCTCGGGTACGAACAGCAGGCTGGTGAAGTTCTGGTTGCCCTCGACGCGATTGTGGGTCCAGGCCAGTGCGTCGGCGAAGTCGTGGCTGATGTGCTTGTAGAAGGCCTGGTACTCAGCGTCCTGGATTTCCGCCTTGGGCAGAGTCCAGAGGGCCTTGGCCTCGTTGAGGGTTTCAAGCTCGGGTGCGGTCGCTTCCTCGCCGTCCTTGGCCTCGACCGGCTTGGCCATGCGGATCGGAAAGGCGATGTGATCGCTGTAGCGGCGCACCAGGGACTTCAGCGTCCAGGCCTGCAGGAATTCGTCTTCTTCGGGCTTCAGGTGCAGGATCACCGAGCTGCCGCGCTGCGCCCGTTCGGCGGGTTCTACGGTGAATTCGCCGCTGCCGTCCGAGCTCCAGCGCCAGGCGTGGTCGCTGCCGGCTCGACGACTGATCATGTCGACGCGATCGGCAACAATAAAGGCCGAGTAGAAGCCGACGCCGAACTGGCCGATCAGCTGGGCGTCGCCCTTCTGCGCCTCGGACAGCTGCGCCATGAAGGCGCGCGTACCCGAGCGGGCGATGGTGCCCAAGTGCTCGATCAGCTCTTCCCGGCTCATGCCGATGCCGGTGTCGCGGATCTCCAGCGTGCGGGCCTCGGCATCCACCACCAACTCGATCGCCGGGTCGCCGTCGCCGCCCAGCAGGCTGGCGTCGGTGACCGCTTCGAAGCGCAGCTTGTCGCAGGCGTCCGAGGCGTTGGAGATCAGCTCGCGCAGGAAGATCTCCTTGTGCGAGTACAGCGAATGGATGACGAGCTTCAGGACCTCGCGGGTCTCGGCCTGGAAGGCGTGGGTCTCGACCTGGCTCATGGGGCCTCCGGGTTCAGGTGGGGATCATGGGCGCGTTCGCGCCAGCCGGAGCGGGATGGGGCGGGATTGGGGGGAATTCAAGGGGCAAGAGTGAGGGGGGCAGCGAGGAGTGACAAGTGAGAGGGATGCGATGTGGCGCGGCGCAAGACTGTGCGATGGAGAGGTTCGTTATCTCCATCGCGGAGAACCCGTCGGCAAAGCGCAGCAACTGGACGGCTGCGGCATGGCGTAGTCAGCCTCTGGGGGCGGCGGCGATTGGAGATGCAGCGTATCGGTGACCGACTGCGTCTCTCACTCCTCAATTGTCGCTCCGCCACTCACTCCTGCTCAAAAGCACCAGCGTCTCGAAATGCGCCGTATGCGGAAACAGGTCCAGCACCTGCGCTTCGACGGCCTCGAACGAGGGCAGGCGGGCCAGGTCCGCTGCGAGACTGTCGACGTTACAGCTGGAATAGATCAGTGTGCTTGCGGGGCTGGCCTCGATGGCAGCGCACAGCTCGGCGCCGATCCCGCGCCGCGGGGGATTGACGAGGATGGCATCGACCGTACCGGCCACGGCCGCCGCCGCGCTGGCGTCGGCGATCTCGAAGCGTATGTTGGCAAGGCCCAGCTCGGCGGCCGAGCGCTGGGCGCTGGCGATGGCCGCGGCGCTGATCTCGCGGCCGATGACTTCGCCCGCATGCGCTGCACAGTGCAGGGCGAAGCCACCGACCCCGCAGTACAGGTCCAGCAGGCGCAGGGGCTTGAGTTCGGCGATCCAGCGCGCCGCCCGCGCGTACAGCGCCGCGGCCAGCTCCGTGTGGGTCTGGAAGAAGCTGCGTGGCTGCAGATGCAGCGGAATGCCGTTTAGGACCATGCGCAGGCTGTCGGGCCCTGGCAGCAGGATCTCGGTGTCTCCCTCCAGCACGGCCTTGTGCTCGGGCTGCAGGTTCACCGAGACTGGGCCGAGCATGGGCAGCACCTCGCGCAGCGCCGGCAGATGCTTCTCGATGCGCGACAGCGGCTCGCGCGAGCGCAGCACGAAGCGCAGCCCCAGCTTGCCCGAAGGTGCGATCGTCAGCAGCAGATACTTGAGTTCGCCGCGGCGCGCGGACAGCGAGTAGGGCGTGATTCGCGCCGAACGGATGAAGTCGCGCAAAGGCGCGAACGCTGCTTGCAGACCCGCTGGATAGAGCAGGCAGTCGGCCAAGTCGACCGCATGGTCCTTGAGATCCACCAAACCAAGCACTGGCGCATCGATCGTCCCGCCCACCGCCATCTTGGCCTTGTTGCGGAAGCCGCCTGCGGCACTGGCCATCGGCGCCAGCCAGCGCAGGCGCGGGCCCTGGATGCGCGACTCCGCCAGCGCTTGCTTGTCGGCCAGCTGCTCCGCATAGCTGCGCTCGATCCAGGCGCAGGAGCGACAGCGCGCAGCAGCGAACTGCGGGCAGTGGGTGCGGAGCATGGGCATTGGCGATTGGGGATTCACAGCCGACATGTGCGAGCGCGAGGTGGGGCCAGCTTGGGGCTGGGCTCAGTCGCGCGCGTCCTCGCCGTCCTCGGCCTCGTCATCCGCGTTGTCCTGCTGGGCCTTGAGCTGGGCGTCATCGAGGCCGCGCAGCAGCTTGAACAGCTCGCGGTAGGCCGCGGGTGGCCGCTGGGCGGCGCGCTCGTCGCGCGCCTTGCGGATCAGCTGGCGCAGCTGCTGGCGATCGGCCTCGGGATAGGTCTCGATCACCTCGGTCAGTGCCGACTCGTCGTCGATCAGACGGTCGCGCAGGGCTTCGAGGCGATGGAAGCGGGCGTTCTCGCGGCGCTGGGTGTCGCGGTCGATCTCCAGGTGGGCGCGGATGGCGTCAACGGCGTCCTCGTCGCGGCGCAGCAGCTTGGCCAGGTACTGGGTCTCCCGCTTGCGGGCGATGTGCTGGGTGATGCGTCGCGTATGCTGCACGGCCGCGCGCAGGGCATCGTCGAGCGGCACCTTCTTGAGCTGGGTGTCGGACAATGTGACCAGCCGCTCGGCCAGTTCGAATACGGCCAGGGCGTCGCGGCGCTGCTGGCTGCGGCTGGGGCCGCGGTCTTCCAGATCAAATTCTTCGCTGTCGTCGTGACGGTTCATGGCGGGCGCCGGCGGGGTCCAAACCAGCAAGGATACGTGAGTGGGCGCACAAGCTCTTTCAATCGATGCATCGATGGCGCGGCTGGCCGAGCTGGCCGAGGACGCGCTGAAGCGCTGCAGGGCGCTCGGCGCGGATCAGGCCGAAGTCGGAGTCAGTGAAGACTCGGGGCTCTCCGTCAACGTGCGCATGGGCGAGGTCGAGACCGTCGAGCACACGCGTGATCGCGGGCTGTCAATCACGGTCTACTTCAGCGGCCGGAAGGGCAGCGCGAGCACGGCCGATCTGGATCTCGCGTCGATCGAGACCAGCGTGCAGCAGGCCTGTGCCATTGCTCGCCACACCGAGTCCGACCCCTGTGCGGGCCTGGCCGATGCCGACCGCATGGCGCGAGAGTTCCCCAATCTCGATCTCTGGCACCCCTGGGGCCTGAGTGCGGATGCCGCGGTTGAGCTCGCGCTGGCCTGCGAGGCCGCAGGCCGTTCGCTGGATCCGCGGGTGTCGAACTCGGATGGCGCCTCGGTGAGCACCGGTACCAGCCTCGGCATTTACGCCAACTCCCATGGGTTCCTCGGCGCTGAGCGCAGCACCAGCCACTCGATCAGCTGCTCGCTGATTGCCGGCGAGAGTGATGGCATGCAGCGCGACTACTGGTACAGCAGCGCCTGCGCGGCAGCGGACCTTGAGGACGCCGCCAGCATCGGCCGTCGCGCGGCCGAACGCGCGCTACGCAGGCTCGATCCGCGCGAGGCGCCGACCGGCGAGTTTCCGGTGCTGTTCGCACCCGAAGTAGCGCGCAGCCTGATCGGTCACCTGCTGTCGGCGGCCTCGGGAGGCGCCCTGTACCGCCGCGCCTCCTTTCTGCTTGATGCCTGCGGTGAGCAGATCCTGCCGGCCTGGCTGCAGCTGCGCGAACGCCCGCGCATCGCGCGCGGACTGCGCTCGGCCAACTTCGACGCCGAAGGCGTCACCACGGTCGATTCCGACCTTGTGCGCGATGGCGTGCTGACGCGCTACATCCTCGGTAGCTACAGCGCGCGCAAGCTGGGCTTGTCCAGCACCGGCAACGCCGGCGGCGTGCACAACCTCATCGTCGAAGGTCGCGGCGAGCGCTTCGAAGCACTGCTGGGCGGTATCCGCCGCGGGCTCCTGGTCACCGAGCTGATGGGGCAGGGTGCCAGTACCATCACCGGCGACTACTCCCGCGGTGCCGCGGGCTTCTGGATCGAGAATGGTGAAATCGCATGGCCTGTCGACGAGTTCACTATCGCCGGCAACTTGAAGTCGATGTATCGCGATATCGAGGCAGTCGGTTCCGATGTCGACCCGCGGTCACATATCCGCACTGGCTCCATCCTGATCGGGCGCATGACGGTCGCCGGCGGCGGGGAATCCTCTTCTTGAGCTTTCCTTGACATCCGTGGCCGCGAGCGCGACAACGTACGGGCTGTAGGGATACCGCCCCGGTTGAAACCACCCCCTTGCAAGGAGCTGACGATGAGCGACGCGCCCGAATCCTCGAACATTCCCTTCGCTCAGCCGCCGGAGCCGCCGGTTGGCCTGAGCCCCGACAACAGCGAGAAGCAGTTCGCGCTGTTTGTGCATCTGTCGGCGCTGCTGGGCTTCTTCATTCCCCTGGCGAACATCCTGGCGCCGCTGGTGCTTTGGCAGATCAAGAAGAACGAGTCCGCCTTCATCGACGACCAGGGCAAAGAAGCCGTGAACTTCAATCTCACGCTGTTCCTGGTGGGGCTGGCTCTGGTGGTGCTGACGGTGATCAGTTTCGGCCTCGGTATCTTCATTACGGCGCCTCTGGGCTTGGCGCTGTGCGTGGCCTGGCTGATCCTGGCGATCCTCGGCGGCATCAAGGCCAACGAGGGCGTCGCCTATCGCTATCCGTACATCCTGCGGCTGATCAAGTAAGCCAGGCTCCGCAACGCGTCCGAACGCCCCGCCTTGCGCGGGGCGTTCGCATTCGCGGGGTCTGCACGGGCCGCTATGCTTGGCGGCCGCCCTTCTCGCATGGATCTGTGCATGCCCTACACCCCCATCGTCGCCACGCTCGGCTATGTGCTTTCGCCCGACGGTCACCGCGTGCTGATGGTCCACCGCAACGCGCGTGCCGACGATCAGCACCTGGGCAAGTACAACGGTCTCGGCGGCAAGCTTGAGCCGATGGAAGACATCGCTGCCGGCATGCGCCGCGAGATCCGCGAGGAAGCCGGCATCGAATGCGTGTCGATGCAGCTGCGCGGCACCCTCAACTGGCCGGGTTTCGGAAAGCGGGGAGAGGATTGGTTGGGCTTCATCTTTCTCATCGACCGTTTCCAGGGTGAAGTGCCACCACGCAACGATGAGGGCGATCTCGTATGGATCGAGCGTGAGCGCCTGATGGAGCTGCCGATGTGGGAGGGCGACCGCCACTTTCTTCCGCTGGTCTTCGACGCCGATCTGCGCCCCTTTCACGGCGTCATGCCCTACAGCGAAGGGCGCATGCAGAGCTGGAGCTACAGCCGTCTCTAGCCCGCTTCACGGCGCATTGTTCAGGAATTGCTAAGCCTGAACCGCTTGGCTATAGTCCCCCGGACATGTCACACGCGCTGCGTGTGCACTAGGGAAGGCCGGCATGGCCGTAGGGCGACGCAAGACACCGCGACAGGTTCGAGCGCAGAGAGTGTCGCGTCGGGGGTGATGCGCCCAAGGCCCTGCGAAACAGGCGCAAGGAGAGGTGGCATGCTGATTCTGACTCGCCGCGTAGGCGAAACCTTGATGATCGGTGATTCGATCACCGTGACGGTGCTGGGCGTGAAGGGCAACCAGGTCCGTATCGGAATCGGTGCGCCCAAAGATGTCGCCGTGCATCGAGAAGAGATCTATCAGCGCATCCGCTCGGAGGGCGCTGACGCGCAGAAGACACCAGCCGATGGCGAACAGTCCGCTTGATCAGGCTTTACCAGTGCGCGCGGCTCGTCTATAGTTGCGCGCTCTGCGGTGCCGGGCTCATTGCGCGGCACCTGCAAATTCGGAGAGATGCCCGAGAGGCCGAAGGGGCTCCCCTGCTAAGGGAGTATAGGGTCAAAAGCTCTATCGAGGGTTCGAATCCCTCTCTCTCCGCCAGATGCACATCGAGGGGGCCGAAAGGCCCCCTTCGATTTCAGCATCGGCGAACCTGCCCAACAGGTTTGTTCGTTTGCTGAAGCATCGAGGAGTGATGCTGCGCCGCCCAGCTCAACGCGATTCAGAATGTGCATCGCAAGGGCTTGACGAGACGAAGGCTACTCCGCATAATTTCGCTTCTAGGCGCCCGTAGCTCAGTTGGATAGAGCACCAGGCTACGAACTTGGGGGTCGGAGGTTCGAATCCTTCCGGGCGCGCCACACAAGAGAAAGCCGGTCGAGCAATCGACCGGCTTTTTTTTGCCCGGCCGTGATGCATTTGGCCCGGGCTCGAAGACGCCCTGCGCGCTCCGTTCGCCAAGTCTCAAGTGCGCGACGCCAGCCCCAGCTTCGCCCCCTCCGGCACCGCCTCGGCGCGCGAATTCAGGCTGAGCTTGCGATAGACGTCCCTTACGTGCCCGGATGCCATCGGCGGGGACAGGCCCAGCGCCGCCGCGGTCTGCTCCACGGTGTAGCCCTTCGCGATCAACTGCAGGACTTCCGTTTCGCGTGCGCTCAGGGCTTGCGACCGCACGGCGGGAACAGCCACTGCGGTCTGCATGAACTGCCTGAGCAGCCTTCTCGCGATGCTTGGCGAAAGCGGTGGCCGTCCGTCGAGAATGCCACGCAGTGTCCGCGCCAGTTCGACGATCGGCAGATCCTTAAGCAGATAGCCCTGGGCGCCAGCGCGCAGCGCCGGAAACACATGCGCATCGTCGTCGAATACGGTGCTGACAATGCAGACCGTCGAGGCCCAGTCGCGCTGCAGCGTCTCGATGAGGCGCAGGCCACCGCCGTCGAGCAGGCCGAGATCGACTATGGCGAGATCCGGCGCCTGCGTTGCGCCCGCGAGCGCAGCCCGCGCTTCCGCGAGGCTTCCGGCTTCCACGATCGACAGCTGTGGATAGGCCGCCCGCAGCGACGCACCCAGCCAGGCGCGGGCCGGCGCCAGGTGATCGATCAGCAGGGCGGTGTTTGGCGCGACAGAGGTGAGGGTCTGCATGCTCAGGCGTCACTCTCCGGCAGCGGAAACCGCAGGACGATCCGGGTGCCCCCGCGGGTACCGGTCTTCGAATCGGTGCGGCTCTTCGCATCGGCGCTGCGGCCGCGCAGGGTGTCCATGCGGCGATCCTCGCGCGAAGTGTCAGGGCCACCGGAGCCGTCGTCGATGACCTCAAGCAGCAGCTGGGCACCGTCAGGCCTCACCCGCAGGCGCAGTCGTCGGACGCGGCCCGGGCGGATCGCGTTGCCGATGCCCTCGCGCACGATGCGATTGAGGTGCAGGGCTTGACCCGAATCAAGCTGCGGGTCGGGCAGGTCATCCGCCTGTTCCCACAGCAATTCGGCCTCGATGGCCCACAGCCGCTGCCGCGCTTCCGCTTCGATCTCAGCCAGCACGTCGGACAACCGGCCCGGCTCGCCGCGTGAGCGACTGACCACGTCTCTCAGGTTCTGCAGCACGGCCCGCGCGCGGCCAGCATCCCCGGGTGTCGGTGCAGCGTAGATCATCTGCAGCAGCTGCGAGCCGAGCTCGTCGTGCAGATCGCGATAGATGCGCTCGCGCTCTTCCAGCGCAATCTGCTGACGAACGCGGGCGCGTTCGGTTCTGGCCTGTTCGGTGAACAGCGTTCGCTGGGCTTCGTGGTGCCTGCGGAGCTGCTGCCGGCTGCGCCACAGCCACGCGCTGCATGCAGCGCAGAGAAACAGCAGCGGCCACGCGATCCAGTTCACTCAGCGCTTCCTTGCGATCGCGCGGTGCGTCGTCGGCGTTCGCCGCTCGCCATCATGGGCGCGCCTTGAGCGGACGCGAGGACTCTGGTCCTGCTTGCATGGCCGCCTGCGGTGGCGATCGAACCCGATGCCATCGGGCGCGTCGGTGGGGACACAGGGGCGGGGCATTGCATCGAGCGCGCGTGTCGCCGGATTTTCCGCTTCTGCCGCCATGGCCTCCCCCGCCTCCGTGATCGATCAGCTGGCGCGACTGGCGATCCGCGCCCGTCCCGCTTTGCTGCCGTTGGGTCGCCCCAAGACCCCGGCCAGCCAGTCGCCGGTCGAGGCCAGGGCATCAGCGTCGACGCCATGCGTGAAGCCCAACCCTTCCAGCAGGTAGAGCACATCCTCGCTGGCGACGTTGCCCGATGCGCCCTTGGCGTAGGGGCAGCCGCCGGCGCCGCTGACGGCCGAATCGACCACGCGCACGCCGGCCTCAAGACAGGCGGCGATGTTGGCGATGGCCTGGCCATAGGTGTCGTGGAAATGCACGGCCAGCGCGCTCATCGGCAGCTCGGCTGCGACGGCTTCGAGCACGGCGCGTGCGCGCCGCGGCGTGCCGACGCCGATGGTGTCGCCCAACGAGATCTCGTAGCAGCCCAGTGCATGCAGACGCTGGGCGACGCGCACGACATCGGCCACCGGCACCTCGCCCTGGTAGGGGCAGCCGAGTACGGTGGAGACGTAGCCGCGCACGGCGATGCCGTCGGCGCGCGCGGCCTCGATCACCGGCGCGAAGCGCTGCAGGCTTTCCTCGATGCTGGCGTTGATGTTCTTCCGCGAGAAGGCTTCGGACGCCGCGGCGAAGACCGCGATCTCCTCGACGCCGACCGCCTTGGCGCGCTCGTAGCCCTGCAGGTTCGGCACCAGCACCGGGTAGCGCACGCCGGGGCGTCGCGCGATCGCGCTGAACACCTCGGCGGCATCGGCCAGCTGAGGCACCCACTTCGGGCTGACGAAGCTGGTGGCCTCGACCGTCTCCAGGCCGCTGCCGGCCAGGCGCTCGATCAGCTCGATCTTGAGTGCGGCGGGCAGCAGGGTCTTCTCATTCTGCAGTCCGTCGCGCGGGCCGACTTCGACGATGCGTACGTGGTCCATTCGAGTTCCTTGCTTCAGCGCCGTGCCCGCATCAACTCAGCCTCGATCTCGGCCAAGCTGCGTCGACTGCGCTCCAGCACGATCGAGGCCTTGCGCTCGAACAGGCCGGGGGTTTCGACGATGCGCAGGGTGTCTTCGCGGGTGCCGCGCACGTAGACGTGCAGCTCGTTGAGCGTGGATGAGACGGTGCCTTCGAGCACGCCGTCGATGATCATGCGTGCGGCGGCGCGGTCGTCGACCTTGTGGATCTCGAGCTTCGCGCCGCGCAGGCGGTAGCGGGCGATGAAGAAGTTTCGCGTCGGCACCGGGTCGACGCCGTGCACGGGCGGCAGTGTGACCAGATCTTCCAGCGCGGCATCGGCCACCACCACGTAGCGCTGGCCGCGGTGCTCGACGTAGTTCAGCGGCACCGGCGCCTGCCGCAGCGGGCCGCCGTCTTCCAGCTGCGACAGCAGGAAGCTGCGGCACTGCTCGTCGACCAGCAGGCCGGCGACCTGGCTGTCCTCGGAGCGGTCCAGCCACACACCTTTCCAGCCTTCGTCGCAGCGCTGGATGCGCTCGCCGGGTGGCGACTCGAAGCGGGTCTCGACGCAGCCCGCGAGCATCAGCGCACAGAGCGCGAGTAGCAGGGGGCGCATCACTCGGCCGTCTCCAGCCGCAGCAGCACGGCATCGGCCTCGACGAAGTCACCGGCCGCGACTTGGACGGCTTCGACCACGCCGGCGCGCGGGGCACGCAGGCTGAGCTCCATCTTCATCGCCTCCATCACCAGCAGGACCTGATCGGCTTCGACCGCATCACCGGCGGCCACGTTGACCAGCACGATGCGGCCCGGCATCGGCGCGCGCAGACGGTCTGCATCGCCGCTGCTCGCCTCGCCCTCGAACTCGAAGGACGGACGCTGCTGGAAGCTCCAGCGCTCGACGCCGTCGTGCAGCAGCGCGCGCGAGCCGTCGAGCTGGCAGAGGAAGCGGTGCAGCTGGCCGTTGATGCGCAGGCTGAGGCTGTCGGCGCTCAAGTGGGCATCGCGGATTTCGACGCGGCTGTCGCCGATGCGGATCTCGTAGTTGCCCGCGCTGCCGGCGACGCGCAGCTCGACGCGGCCGCCGGGCGCGTCCAGTACCAGCAGGCGGTCACCGGTATGGCCGCCGCGCCAGCTGTCGGCGAGCGCCCAGGGCGAATCCGGCTCGTTGCTGCGCGCGGCCTGCGCATGCACCTGCGCGTGTTCGCCGAGCAGCAATGCGCTGGCGGCGGCAGCCAGCAGTGCGGGGCCTGCCGTGCGCGGCCCCGGCAGCACCTGGTCGAGATGGCGATCCAAATAGCCGGTGTCGATGGTGGCATCCACCACGGCCGGGTGCCGGATCAGCCGCTCCAGGAATTCGACGTTCGACTTCGGGCCCTCGATGCGCGAGCGCGCCAGCGCATCGGCCAGTCGCGCCAGCGCCTGCGGGCGGTCGGGCGCATGCACGATGAGCTTGGCGATCATCGGGTCGTAGAACACGCTGACGGTATCGCCCTCGATCACGCCGCCGTCGATGCGAACGCCGGGCAGGCCCTGCGGCAGCTGCAGGCGCTCGATGCGGCCGGAGCCTGGCAGGAAGCCGGCTTCGGGGTCTTCGGCATACAGGCGCACTTCGATGGCGTGGCCGCGGCTTTCGATCTGCTCCTGCGACTTCGGCAGGCGCTCGCCGGCGGCGATGCGCAGCTGCCATTCGACCAGATCCAGGCCGGTCACTTCCTCGGTGACCGGATGCTCGACCTGCAGGCGGGTGTTGATCTCCATGAAGTAGAAATCACCGGCCGGGCCGACGATGAACTCCACGGTGCCGGCGTTGACGTAGTCGATGGCGCGCGCGGCCAGCACGGCGGCCGCGCCCATTTCGGCTCGGCGTTCGGCAGTGAGGAAAGGCGAGGGCGATTCCTCGATCACCTTCTGGTAGCGGCGCTGCGCCGAGCACTCGCGTTCGTTCAGATGGATCACGTCGCCGCGGCTGTCGCCGAACACCTGGATCTCGATGTGGCGCGGGGTTTCGACATAGCGCTCCAGCAGCACGCGATCGCGGCCGAAGGCGTTGGCCGCCTCGCGCTGGCAGCTCTCCAGATTGGGCAGGAACTCGGCGGTGGAGCGCACGATGCGCATGCCCTTGCCGCCGCCGCCGTGGGCGGCCTTGATCATCAGCGGATAGCCGATGCGCTCGGCCTCGGCGGCGAGGCGCTCGCGCGACTGGTCCTCGCCGGTGTAGCCCGGCACCACCGGCACGCCGGCGGCGGTCATCAGATCCTTGGCGCCAGCCTTGGAGCCCATCTTGCGCATCGAGCTGCCGGAGGGGCCGATGAAGACGAGACCTGCGGCGGCGACGGCATCCGCGAAGTCGGCGTTCTCGGAGAGAAACCCGTAGCCCGGATGGATGGCCTCGGCGCCTGTCGCTCGCGCGGCTTCCAGAATCGCCTCGGGCCGCAGATAGCTCTCGCGCGGCGCGGAGCCGCCGATGTGCACGGCCACATCGGCCAGCCGCGCATGCTGGGCGCCGGCGTCGGCATCCGAGTAGACCGCCACGGTGCGAATACCCAGGCGGCGGCAGGTGCGGATGATGCGGCAGGCGATCTCGCCGCGGTTGGCGATCAGGACGGAAGCGAAGGGCATGCGGGCGCGTCTCGCACGGCCCGCGGGGCTGGGGGCCGCTTCAAGGGGCGCTAGTTTCGGGGATTCGCCCGCGCTTGGCTATGTGCCGCAGGGCGGTGGCGCAGGCCCTCGGAGACTACAGCCCGCTCAGCGCACGCAGCTCGGTGCAGGGCTGGCCGCGCTCCCAGAGCTCGTCGAATGCGTTCTGCAGCTGGCGACGGCGCCCTTCCGCCTGCAGGCTGGCGCTGCCCTCGAAGCGGCTGGCCAGCGGGCGCAGGAAGAAGCCGCCGGCATCGTTCAGCAGCAGGGCCATCGGGTTCTGCTGATCGATCGGCTCGCTGACCTGGCGTACGTGGATCAGGCTGGTGAGACGCTGCATCAGCGGCAGCCAGGGGTGCTGGACGCGCTGCAGGCTGGCGGGCTCCTGCAGCAGCACGCGCACCTCGACGCCGCGACCGCGGGCCAGCAGCTGGCGCATGGCTTCCACCGCGTCCGCCGTGCCGAGCAGCGCCGGGTCGAGGTCGCGCGCAAACACGCACATGCGATGTCGCGCGCGCTGGACGAGCTGCAGGCTGATTTCGCGGGCCTCGTGCTCACTGTCGATATTGAGCTGCTCAAGGCCGGCACTGCGCGGAATCACGGCTTCGTTCAGGGCGCGACGCATGTGCACGTGCTCGATGCCGGCCTCAAGGAAGTGGTCGCCGTAGGCCTCGAAGCCATGGCGCGCGTAAAAGGCGCGCGCATGGATCTGCGAATGCAGCTCGACCCGCTGCAGGCCGCGCGCGCGGGCGATCTCGACCAGCCGCTCCAGGATCAACCCGCCAACGCCGCGTCCGCGCCAGGCGTCCAGCACTGCCACGCGGCCGATTCGGCCGTCGGGCATCAGCCGGCCGGTGCCGATCGCCACGCCGTCAGCGCTGCGCGCGATCACGTGCTGGCACAGCGGATCGAGTGCGTCGAGCTCGATCTCCAAAGGCACCTTCTGGCCGCGCACGAAGACCTCGCCGCGGATGGCGCGCAGGCTGTCGAAGTCGCGGCGGTAGTCAGCGGGTTCGACGCTGAAGCCTTCGGGGATGCTTGCGCTCATGCGGGTCTCGCGGGTGGGATCAGCTCGATGGTGTCGGCGCGACAGGATCAGCGCGCGCGCGACTTGCGCGCCGGCTGCAGGATCAGATGCCCGGCCTGCACCAGCGCCCAGGCGCTCTCGCGGTCCTGTGCCTTGAATGCAGCCCAGTCGGCGATGCTCACTGCATCGCCGCGTGCCAGCCGCTTGGCGCCGGCCAGACTGCAGGAGTAGGACTCGCCGTGCACGAACATCAGGGCGCCGCGACCCTGGCGCGCCCAGGCGCTGCGGCTGAAGGGATGCCAGCCGAGCTGGCCGCCGGCCGCGAGCGTGTCTTCGAGCTTGGCCCGGCTGGGCAGGCGCGGGCCCGGCTGCGGCGTGCCGGCGTTGCGGTAGGCGGTGATGAAGCGCCCGAACCAGCGCCCCAAGGCGGCGTCGTCCATCGCCAGCAGCGGGGCCAGCGCGCCGCGCACGCGGGCGAGTGCGGCGGCATCGATCTCGGCGACATCGCGGACCGGCGCGAGGTCGGGATCGACATAGCGCAGCTCTTCCGACAGCTGCGTGCCCAGCTCATCGGCGAGGTCGGTGACCAGCTCGTTGATGGACGGTGCGCGCATGCCCAGCGACAGGGTGAGGCAGGGCGTTTCCGCGACACCGTGGTGGGGCACGCCGGGCGGCAAGTAGAGCACATCCCCGGGGCAGAGCACCCAGTCGTGGCTGGGCGTGAACTGCTGCAGCAGACGCAGCTGGGCGCCCTCGCGGAACGTCTTGGGCGCAGCCGGATCGAGGTCGATCTGCCAGCGCCGTTCGCCCAGTCCCTGCATCAGGAAGACGTCGTACTGGTCGACGTGCGGGCCGACAGAGCCGCCGGGCACCGCGTAACTGATCATGATGTCGTCGATGCGCCAGCGCGGCAGAAAACCGTAGTGCTGCTTGAGTGCCGCGACATCGGCGTCCCACTTGTCGACGTCCTGAACCAGCAGGGTCCAATCGCGCTCACCGAGACCTGCGAAGCGCTCCTCGGGGAAGGGGCCGGTCTCCAACGCGTAGTGGTCCTTGCGGCGATCGTGCAGCACCAGGCGCGACAGCGCGCCGTCCTCGCAGGCGAGACCCGCGAGATCCTCGGGCGTGATCGGACAAGCCACGTCGGCGAAGGCGCCGCGGATCAGCAGGGGACGCTTCTGCCAGTAGTCGCGCAGGAAGGCCGCTGGCGCCATGCCAAGGCGCTGCTTTGCGCTGGCCTGCACTTCGATCGGCGGCGCGGACGAGGCAGCGCGCTTGCGGGGAGCGATCGCCATCTCAGATCGCCTTCGCCAGTTGGGCGGCAAGGCCGGTGTATTCGCCCGGCGTCAGCATCAACAGCCGCGACTTGTCGTGTTCCGGCAGGTCCAGCGAGGCGATGAAGGCGCGCATCGACTCCTGGGTGATGCCGTGGCCGCGGGTCAGGGCCTTCAGCTGCTCGTAGGGGTTGGGCAGGCCGTGGCGGCGCATCACCGTCTGCACCGGCTCGGCCAGCACCTCCCAGGCGGCGTCGAGGTCGGCGGCCAGGCGTTCCGGATCGGTCGACAGTTTGTTCAGGCCGCGCATCAGGGCATCGATGGCGATCAGGCTGTGGGCGAAGGCCACGCCCAGCGCACGCAGCACGGTGGAGTCGGTCAAATCGCGCTGCCAGCGGCTGATCGGCAGCTTGGACGCGAAGTGCTCCAGCAGGCCGTTGGCGATGCCGAAGTTGCCTTCGGCGTTTTCGAAGTCGATCGGGTTGACCTTGTGCGGCATGGTCGAGCTGCCGACTTCGCCGGCCTTCACCGCCTGCTTGAAGTAGCCCAGCGAGATGTAGCCCCAGACGTCGCGGCAGAAGTCGATGCCGATGGTGTTGATACGCCGCTGTACGTCGCAGAGTTCGGCGATGCAGTCGTGCGGCTCGATCTGGGTGGTGTAGGGGTTGAAGTTCAGGCCGAGGCTTTCCACCAGCGTCTTCGCGAGCCCCGCCCAGTCGACCTCGGGATAGGCCGCCACATGCGCGTTGTAGTTGCCGACCGCGCCATTGATCTTGCCCTGCAGTTCGACCGCATCGAATTGCTTCAGCTGCCGACGCAGGCGTGCCAGCACGTTGGCGATTTCCTTGCCCACGGTGGTCGGCGAGGCGGTCTGGCCGTGCGTGCGCGAGAGCATGGGCAGCTCGGCATGGGCGTGCGCCAGCTCGCGCAGCTTGACATCGAGCTTCAGCAGCGCTGGCTGCAGCACCTCGCGGCGGGCTTCGGCCAGCATCAGCGAGTAGCTCAGGTTGTTGATGTCTTCCGAGGTGCAGGCGAAGTGCACGAATTCCAGCGCGGGGCCCAGTTCGGCGTCTCCACGCAGGCGCTCCTTGATGAAGTACTCGACCGCCTTGACGTCGTGGTTGGTGGTGCGCTCGATTTCCTTGACGCGTTCGGCGTCGTCCACCGAGAAGCCATTGGCGAGGGCGCGCAGGCGCGTGCATGCCTCCGCCGAGAAAGGCGCGAGCTCGGGGATGCCCGGGTGCGCGGCCAGGGCCAGCAGCCACTCGACCTCGACCCGCACGCGGGCGCGGATCAGGCCGTACTCGGAGAACACCGGCCGCAGGGCGTCGACCTTGGCGCCGTAGCGGCCGTCGACGGGAGACAGGGCGGTCAGCGGGGAGAGGGCAGTGGACATGGGGCTCGCGCGGGCGGGGAGGGAAGGCCGCGGATTTTACGCTGCATGGCCGCTGGCGTCGGACTTGGGGTTTCGCGCGGGCGTAGCATCGGGGCTTTCCCGCCAGGAAGAACTCCCATGGCCAAGCCCCGGATCGAACGCGACAGCCTCGGAGGGCTCGAAGTCCCCGCCGAGGCCCTGTGGGGCGCGCAGACCCAGCGCGCGGTGCAGAATTTCCCGATCTCGGGCCAGCGCATGCCGGCGGGCTTCCTCCGCGCGCTGGCGCTGATCAAGTCGGCGGCGGCGCGCGCCAACCGCGAGCTGGGCCTGCTCGACGCCAAGCTTGCCGAGGCCATCGAGGCAGCGGCAGCGGAAGTCGTGGAGGGTCGGCATGCGCAGCAGTTTCCGGTCGACGTGTTCCAGACCGGCTCGGGCACCAGCAGCAACATGAACATGAACGAGGTGCTGGCCGCACTGGCGAAGAAGCGATTCCGCCGCGCCGTCTCGCCGAACGACCACGTCAACATGGCGCAAAGCTCGAACGATGCGGTGCCGAGCGCGATCCAGGTGGCCGCGGCGCTGGCCTTGCGCGAGCAGCTGCTGCCGGCGCTGAAGTCGCTGAAGAAGACGATCGCGCGGCGCGCCGACGAACTCGCCGACGTGCCCAAGACCGGCCGCACCCACTTGATGGACGCGATGCCGCTGAGCTTCGGCCAGGAGCTGGGCGCCTGGGCGGCGCAGCTCGCCGGCGCGCGCGAGCGCATCGAGCAGGAGGCCGAGCGGCTGCGCCTCTTGCCGCTGTCGGGCACCGCCATCGGCACGGGTATCAACGCGCATCCGCAGTTCGGCAAGCGCGCCTGTCGTGCCCTGCAGGCGCTGACGGGTATCAAGTTCCGCCCGGCCGACAACCTGTTCGCCGGCATCGCTGGGCAGGACGCGGCGCTGGGCCTGTCGGCGCAGCTGAACGGGCTGGCGACGATCCTCATGAAGATCGCCAACGATCTGCGCTGGATGAATTCAGGCCCGCTCGCTGGGCTGGGCGAGATCGAGCTGCCGACCCTGCAGCCGGGCAGCTCGATCATGCCGGGCAAGGTCAATCCGGTGATTCCCGAAGCGGTGGCGATGGTCTGCGCGCAGGTGATGGGCGCGCATGTCACGGTGACGATTGCCGCGCAGAGCGGCAGCTTCCAGCTGAACGTGATGCTCCCGCTGATCGCCCACAGCCTGCTGCAGTCGATTGAACTGCTTTCGAACGCGATGCGCGTGCTCGGCGAACGCGCGATCGCAGGCTTCCGCGTGCGCGCTGACCGCATTGATGAGGCGCTGGCGCGCAACCCGATCCTGGTGACCGCGCTGAACCCGGTGATCGGCTATGCCAAGGGCGCGGAGATCGCCAAGCGCGCGTACGCGGAAGGGCGTTCAGTGATCGAGGTGGCGGCAGAGCTGACCGACGTGCCGCGCGAGCGCCTGCAGGAACTGCTGGATCCGCTCGCCTTGACCCGCGGCGGCAGCCAGGGCGGTGGCGCGGGCGGGTGATCGCGCGAGCGCTTGTTCGGTGGATTTCAGCCGGGGCGAGGGATGCGCGCGCTGCGGCCCTCAGCCTGCCAGCGCCTCGCTGCCGCCGACGGCCTGGGCGGCGCGGTCGCGGCCACTCTTCTTCGCCAGATAGAGCGCCTTGTCGGCGAGTGCGATCAGGCGCTCAGGCGACAGCTGGCCGCTGGGTACGCGGGTGGCCACGCCAATGCTGATGCTGACCAGGCCTTTCGGTGAATGCCCATGCTGTATGGCCAGTCGTTCGACGTTGGAGCGCACCGACTCGGCGATCTCCAGGGCATGCGCTGCGGTGGTTTCAGGCAGCAGCACGGCGAACTCCTCGCCGCCGTAGCGCGCCGCCAGCTCGCAGGGGCGGCGGATGGCGAACTGCAGCGCGCTGCTGATGCGGCGCAGGCACTCGTCGCCCTGCAGGTGCCCGTAGTTGTCGTTGTACAGCTTGAAGTAGTCGACGTCGCACATCAGCAGCGACAGCGGATGGCGCTGGCGCTCGCCGCGGTCCCATTCGCTGCGCAGCACGGTGTCGAAGTGGCGGCGGTTGGCGAGGCCGGTGAGGCCGTCCATCGCCGACAGCCGCATCAGCTCGCGGTTGACCTGGTCGAGCTGGTGGGTGGTTTCGAGCAGCTTGTCGCGCATCTGGGCGATGCGCGACATCGCCCGCACCTTGGCCGCGAACACAATCGGGTTGATCGGCTTGACCAGATAGTCATCGCCACCCGCTTCGATGCCGGCTTCCAGATCGGCATCGCTGGCGCGACCGGTGAGGAAAACGATGGGTGTCCAATCGCCGGGCCCTTCGTGGGCACGAATGCGGCGGGCCACGTCCATGCCGTCGATGTCGGGCAGCACGACATCCAGCAGAATCAGGTCGGGCCTTCGCTGGCTGTAGAGGGCAAGCCCCGCTTCGCCGGTCTCGGCCTGGATGGGTTCGATGCCGATCTCACGCAGCAGGTGGGCGATCATCGCCTGGCTGGTGCGCGAATCCTCGATGACGAGAGCCTTCACGCGTGCGAGCCCCGGGATTGGCGGGCTGCAGAGGGCTGGCTGGCGGTGCTGAACATGGTCGCCCCCGTGGCGGCCGTCGAAACTGGCTTCCACGGATGCAAGTCCCGCGCCGCGTCCGCCGTCGAGCGCTCGGCGGACGGCGGTGAACTTCAAGGCTCAGCGCCAGTGCTCGGCCACCCAGGCGGTGGGATGCACCTTGCGGTACCACTTGCCGCTCTCCCCCGCGATCGCGTCAGGCGGGTTCGGCTTGCCGTGGAAGGCGATGATCTTTGCCCCTTCGGGAAGGCGCGGCGGCTGGAACCAGCACAGGATTCCCGGCCGCACGCAGTGGCGCTTGAAGCTGCGGCACCAGCTGTCGGGCCAGTAGCTGACCTTGCCCTGGCGACCCAGATAGCCGGTGATGAACTCCTGCTCGTTGCGCACCTCCGACAGCGCCTTGTCCTTGTTGGCGGCGAGGTACTCCAGGGCGTCCGCATGCGCGCCGATGGTGTAGCGATAGACCGAGGTGTTGCCGGTGCCGTCGCGCTTGTCCCATTCCTTGATGACCACGAACTCGCCCGGCGGCTCGAAGAAGGCGTCGATGCTGTCGACGATCACGACATCGAGGTCGATGAAGAGAGTCGTGCCCTTCAGGTCATAGAGCTCGCGCTTGAAACTCGTGAGCTTCAGCCAGCCGTGGGCGAAGGTCCAGG
This sequence comes from Lysobacterales bacterium, assembly GCA_014946745.1. Lineage (NCBI taxonomy): Bacteria > Pseudomonadati > Pseudomonadota > Gammaproteobacteria > Lysobacterales > Lysobacterales bacterium. Next base: position 775,150 of record JADCRD010000001.1, read on the forward strand.
GCAGGCGCTGGTCGAAATCGGCGAAGCCGACCTGCGGGATATCGAAAACTTCGATGTCCGGCTCGATGCCGCTGCGGTCGTCGGTCAGGCAGACGAAGCGGTGCGGTCGCTTGAGATGCCTGCGCACCATCGAGCGCAGCCGGTTGACGTACTCCGGGCCGTACTTGCGGCCCCATTTGATGCACAGGACGTTGACCGGTTCCATCGCTGTTTGCGCTCGCCATCGGTGTGGTTGCAAGGCTCTGCATTCTACATGCGGTGCTGCATGGGCCCTTCGAAGGCGCTTGCTACACTGCCGCGCCCTCCCGTGCAGAACGACTATCGTGACCCGCAGCGAGACCGACACTCCGGCCAGCGAACGCGTAGAGGAGTCGCGCGTCACCGACGCCCGCGGCGCCCTGCTGTTCGATCGCCGACGCATCGCCCAGGCCGATCGCCTGCTGCTCGATCCCCAGCATTGGGCCGGTCGCGGCCGCATGGAGGCTGCGCGTGGCGGCCGCGGCGCCGTCTGCTTCGTGCGCGGCGAGTTCGGCGAGGCGGTGATCCGCCACTACCGCCGCGGCGGCCTGGTCGGGCGGGTGATCCGCGACCGCTATCTCTGGACCGGCGAGGACGCCAACCGCGCTTTCCGCGAATTCCGTCTGCTGGCCAGGCTGCGCGAGCTTGGGCTGCCGGTGCCCGCGCCGCTGGCCGCCGGCTATGCCCGTGCCGGGCTCTTCTACCGGGCGGACCTGATGACTATGGCGATTCCCGACAGCCGCACCCTGGCGCAGTGGCTGGCGGCAGGGCAGGGCGCGGATTTCGACTGGACCGGCCTGGGCCGTCTGCTGGCGCGCTTCCACGCGGCCGGCGCTTTCCATGCCGACCTGAATGCGCACAACGTCATGCGCGATGGCGACGGTGCACTGTGGCTGATCGATTTTGATCGCGGCGAGCTGCGCGCGCCCGCGCTCGACTGGCAGCGCGCCAATCTGCAGCGGCTTGCGCGCTCGCTGCGCAAGCTTGGCCTTGAGGGCGCAGCACTGGCGCAGGCGTGGTCAGCGGTCGGCGCGGGCTATGTCGAAGCGGGCGGTCGCGCGGCCGCCTGCGAGCTCACGTCCGGATGAGCGTGGACAGCGTCTGGGCCCTGCATTTTCTGGGCGTGGGCAGCAGTGCGGCGGTCGAGCTGGGTTCGGCCTCGGCGGTGCTGGAGCAGGACGATCGGCCACTGCTGATGATCGACTGCGGTGGCGAGGCGCTGACCGCGTATCTGAAGCGCTACGCCGAGCCGCCGCTGGCCCTGTTCATCACCCACGCCCACCTCGATCACATCGGCGGCATGGAGCGGCTGTTCTTCCGCCTGTACTTCGACGAGGCTCGCCGAGGTCGCTGCCGGCTCTACGTGCCGGCACCCGTGGTGCCCCTGCTGCAGGCGCGGTTGGCCGACTACCCCGGCGTGCTCGCCGAAGGTGGGGCCAACTGGTGGGATGCCTTCCAGCTGATCCCGGTCTCGCGCGGTTTCTGGCATGCCGGCCGGCAGTTCGAGGTGTTCCCCTGCCGCCACCACGCTCCCGATTCGGCCTTCGGCCTGGCCCTGCGCGGCAGCTTCGTCTACAGCGGCGATACCCGGCCGATTCCCGAACAGCTGGCGCGCTATCCCCAAGAGACTCTGGCCCACGACTGCGGACTGCTTGGCAATCCTTCGCATACCGGGCTTGACGACATCGAGCGCGAGTACCCGCGGGCCTGGCGCGAACGTCTCGCCCTGTACCACTACGGCTCGGCCGCGGACGGCGGCGCGATGCGCGCACGCGGCTACCGTGTGCTCGCCCCGGGCGAGCGCTTGGCGCTCGCGCCACCCTCCCCCTCGACTCTGCCCGGAGTCGAGTGAGCGGGCCTGCAAGGCTTGTGCAAATTCTGCCGAGCCGCTACTCTGCCGCGCTTCGCAGCGTTCGTGCGTGAGACTCCGGAGAGATGTCCGAGTGGTTGAAGGAGCACGCCTGGAAAGTGTGTATACGGCTAAACCCCGTATCGAGGGTTCGAATCCCTCTCTCTCCGCCAGTTTCCGACACTGAACGTTCTGCCCAGCCGTAGCGCCTGAACCGAGGCCACGGCCGCTGCCCGGCAGCCCCGCTATGGTGGCTCCCGTCGGTGCCTTCGCGACGATAGGCTGCAAACCCCGCCAGGCCCGGAAGGGAGCAACGGTAGTAGCTGACTCGGGTGCCGGAGTAACGCTGGCGGGAGTCGCCACCCTTTCGCATACAACAAGGCCCGCTTTTGCGGGCCTTGTTGTATGCGTGGGATTCGGGATTCGGGATTGGGGATTCGACCGACGGCTGTGAACTGGCGGCAGACCTGCTGACTCGACTTCGCTCACCGTCCGGCCGCATAGGCAAGCGAAGCCGCGCGCAGCGACTCGACCATGCACGGCGCCCTTCGGTCGAATCCCCAATCCCCAATCCCGGGCCGGCCCAAAGGGCCGGCCATGGCACAATCCCAGCCCGCTCCACGCAGCAGGCTCCGCCCATGTCCTACCTTGTCCTCGCCCGCAAATGGCGACCGCGCCGCTTCGCCGAACTGGTGGGGCAGGAGCATGTCGTTCGGGCGCTGACGCATGCGCTGGAAAGCGGGCGCGTGCACCACGCATTTCTGTTCACCGGCACCCGCGGCGTCGGCAAGACCACCATTGCGCGCATCTTTGCCAAGAGCCTCAACTGCGAGAGCGGGCAGGGCGCCGAGCCCTGCGGCGAGTGTTCGGTCTGCCGCGACGTTGATGCCGGTCGCTTCGTCGATCTGCTGGAGATCGACGCGGCCAGCAATACCGGCGTCGACGATGTCCGCGAGCTGATCGACAACGCCCAGTACATGCCGGCGCGCGGCCGCACCAAGGTCTATCTGATCGACGAAGTGCACATGCTGTCCAAGCCGGCCTTCAACGCCCTGCTGAAGACGCTGGAAGAGCCGCCGGGCCATGTGAAGTTTCTGCTCGCCACCACCGACCCGGACAAAGTGCTGCCGACGGTGCTGTCGCGCTGCCTGCAGTTCAACCTGAAGCGGCTCACCGTCGAACAGATCCAGACCCAGATGACCGCCATTCTCGGTGCTGAGGGTATCGAGGCCGAGCCTGCCGCTTTGGCCCAGCTGGCGCGCGCCGCTGACGGCAGCCTGCGCGATGGCTTGTCCCTGCTGGATCAGGCCATTGCCTACGGCGGCGGCGCCCTGCGCGAACCCGAGGTGCGGGCCATGCTCGGCACGGTCGACCGGGCCCAGGTGGGTGCGCTGATCGAATCGCTGGTCGCCGCCGATGGCGAGCGCCTGCTGGCCACGGTCGACAGCATCGCCTCCTTCGCGCCGGACTTCGGCGCTGCGCTCGATGCCCTGGCCGAGGCGCTGCATCGCCTGCAGCTGACCCAGCTGGTGCCGTCGGCGGCGATCGAGGACGAGCGCGTCGATCTGAAATCGCTGGCCCAGCGCGTGCCGGCCGAGCGCGTGCAGCTGTGGTACCAGATGGCCCTGCAGGGCCGCCGGGAACTGCCGATGGCGCCCAGCGAGCGCATCGGCTTCGAGATGTCCCTGCTGCGCATGCTGGCGTTCGCGGGTTTCGATCCGGATGCCGTGCCGGCGCGGCCGGGCGGCCTGGCTGCACGCAGCGAGCCTGCGCGCACCGCCCCTGCGCGTGTCGATCCGGCGGTGCGCGCGGCCGATCCTGTCGCTCCGCGCTCGCTGGCCGGTGCTTCGGATGCGATCGCGCGGCTCAGCGCAGTGTTCGACGATTCATCCGCGCGCGCGCGCGGTCCTACCGCCGAAGCGGTGGCGCCCGCCCGCGCGCAGCTCGCTTCGCCGGTGATGACCGCGCTCGCCGCGCGCTCGGGTGCGGCCGCGCTACGTGTCGCGCCTGAGCCCGAACCGGCGCCGCCTGCCTCAGCTCCCGCGCGCGCCGAGGTGAGGCGGGAATCCGTGGATGTGGCGGTAGCGGCTGCGGCGGCGTCGATGAAATCTGCGACAGCCGCGCATGCGGATGAGCGGCCGCCGTGGCACACAGCGGCCGGCGCGCCGGACGCTTCCAAGGCAGATGCCTCGCCGCGTGCGATGCCAGGCCCGCACGCGGGCTCGGGTGCCCCCGCGCCTGAGCCGGATGCCGAGCCCGCGCGAGTCGTGCTGAAGGCCGTCGAGGCTCCGCTCGCGCGCCTACTCGACCACGAGGACTGGCTCGATTTGCAGGCCCGCTGCGGTCTAGGCGGCCCGGTCCGTGAACTGGCAGCGCACTCGGTGTTTGCCGGCTACGACGGCATCCGCCTGAAGCTCAGCCTGCCCGCGCGCCTTGAGCATCTGCGTCTCGATGGCACCGTCACCGCGCTCTCGGCCAAGCTCGGCGAGGCGCTGGGCGAAGCGCCACGCATTGAGTTCGTCAGCGAGGAGCTGCAGCGCGAAAGCCTGCATGCCCGCACCCATCGCCAGCGCGGCGAGCGCCAGGCTGCGGCCGAAGAGTCTTTCCAGAACCACCCCGCCGTGCGTCGCTTGATCGAGCAGCACGGCCTGCGCCTTGTGCCGGATTCCATTCGTCCGCTCGATTGACAGCCTGCAGTTCGGCTCGCTGATTGCGGGCGCCGCGGCAGGCCAGCGGCCGGGCCGCGCGGTGCATGGGGCGATGTGTTCAGAACAACCGCCCGGGTGGGTGTGTGGCGCCTCGCGAGTAGCGCGGTCGCGACGCCCGGACGCAGGCGTAGGCGTAGGCGTCGTTCAATCTCTTGAGACACGGGCGCGGCGCGGGGCGCTCGTGCGCCGAGGTCGCTGATGTTCAGCAAGGTTGAGAAAAGTCAAGGACGAAAGTCCCAGTCCACCGGTAGACATTAAGACCGAGTTAACGCCTGGGCTTTAAGACTGCGCGCCCCCCAGCGTCCCATGGCGTTGGGAGTTCGTCCCTCCCCAGGTACAAAGCCCCCATGCAGAACACTCTGAAGTACGTCGCTGAGCTGCGCGCCAGCCAGCTCGGTCTTGCCCTCTCCTTCGCCATTCTTAGCCTCGGTACCACGGCCGCGCGCGCGCAAGACGCCGCGGACGAAGCCGAACTGGTGCTGGATCAGATTCAGGTCACCGGCTCGCGCATCACCCGCGAGGGCTTCATCACCCCGTCGCCGGTCACGGCGATCAGCTCGGAAGAGATTCGCGCCACCGGCGCCGAAACTGCGTCCGACCTGCTGGCCTCGCTGCCGGCGCTGCAGAACACCTTCACCAGCGCCAACTCCGGTCGCTTCATCGGCACCGTCGGCCTGGGCCAGCTGGACCTTCGCGGCATGGGCCAGGCACGCACCCTGGTGCTGGTCAATGGCCGTCGTCACGTGGGCTCCAGCCCGGGCTCCAGCGCGGTGGACGTCAACACCATTCCGGTGGAGCTGATCGAGCGCATCGAGATCATCACCGGCGGCGCTTCGGCGGTGTACGGTGCCGACGCCGTCGCGGGCGTGGTCAACTTCATCATGAAGCGCGACTTCCAGGGCTTTGAAGCGCGTGCTCAGCACGGCGCGGCCGACGAAGGCAGCTTCGAGCGCAGCTTCGCCAGCTTCACCGGCGGCAACACGTTCTCTGATGGCCGCGGTTCGGCGGCTTTCTCGGCCGAGTTCAGCACGCAGTCGAGCCTTGGCCTGACCGAGCGCAGCGTCGGTCGCCAAAGCCTCGTGCTGGTGCCCAACCCGGCGTTCGATCCCTCGCGGCCGGTGAGTGAGTCCAACCCGCAGCGCGTGCTGCAGGGCCCCGGTGGCCTGTTCACCCAGACCAATGGCGGCCGCTTCGTGGTCGGCGGCACGTCCTACGTGTTCGATGCGGACGGCAGCTTCCGTCGCCAGCGCTTCGACGGTCCCCGCGACACCGGCCAGTGCGTCAACTGCGACTACCTCGATCTCGCTTCGACCACCGAGCTGCAGCCTGCGCTGGATCGCTTCAGCCTGAACAGCTTCTTCAACTTCCAGATCAACGAGAACCACCGCGCCTTCTTCGAGGGCAAGTACTCGCGCAGCAACTCCGAGTCGCAGCGCCAGCCCTCGTTCGATCAGATCAGCGCCGACGGCAGCACCGGCGGCCTGGTTGTCCGTCTCGACAACGCCTACGTCAGCAACGAGCTGCGCCAGCTGCACGAGCAGGCGGGCCGCCAGCTGATCCGCGTTGCGCGCTTCAACGAAGACGCCGGTCGTCGCGGTGAAGAAGCCGAGCGCCAGACCTTCCGCGTGGTCGCCGGTGTGGACGGCTACTTCGGCGAGAGCTGGGGTTACGAAGTGGCGGCGGTCCACGGCCGCACCACGGTCGATCGCATCAACTCGGCGAATCGCATCAACGAGCGCTTCCAGGCTGGTCTGGACGCGGTTCGCGACAGCAGCGGCAACCTCGTCTGCCGCACCACGGTCGATCCGAACGCGATCAACCCGCACACCGGTTCGGTGTACTCCGCGTTCGCGCGCACCGGCTGCGTGCCGTTCAGCATCTTCGGCAATGGCGCCGTCAGCGCCGAAGCCGCGCAGTGGTTCAACGCGCGCTCGCTGAACGAGGCCAGCCTGAGCCAGACGGTGCTCGGCGGCTCGGTCAACAACCCCTTCCTGTTCGACACCTGGGCGGGCAGTGCGGGTTTCGCGGGCGGTGTTGAGTACCGTCGCGAGGCGAGCTCGGAGAACACCGATCCGCTGTCGGCGCTGGGCCTGACCTTCCTCAACGCCATTCCCAGCCGCGGCGGCAGCTACGACGTCAAGGAAGCCTTCGCCGAGCTGAGCCTGCCCGTGCTCGCGGACCTGCCGGCGGTCGAGTCGCTGACCTTCGACTTTGCCGGTCGCTTCTCCCACTACGACACCATCGGCTCCACCGGCACCTGGCGCCTCGGTCTCGACTGGAGCGTGATCCCCGGCCTGCGCGTTCGCGGTACGCGCGCCCGCTCGGTGCGTGCCCCCGGCATCAACGAGCTGTTCAATCCGCAGTCGGCGAACTTTGCCGTCGTTGCGGATCCCTGCAGCGCGCGCAACATCCCCAACGCTGCCAACCCGACCCAGCGCGCTGCCAACTGCCGCGCCCTGGGCGTGCCGGCGGGCTTCGAGGACGCGGTCAGCTCCGGCCGTCCCGGCTTCTCGGGCGGTAACCCGGACCTCAACGAGGAAGTCGGCACCACCACCTCGCTCGGCGTGGTGTGGCAGCCGGAGTTCGTCGAAGGGCTGGGCCTCAGCCTCGACTGGTGGGAAATCGACCTGACCGACGCCATCGGCGCGGTGACGGCCCAGATCAACGCCAATCGCTGCGTGGATGCCCCGGGCGGAATCAACAATCCGTTCTGTGCGGCGATCCAGCGCGCGGGCGCCAACGGCTTCGTGGATTCGGCCGGCCGCGCCTGGGCGCCGTACGCCATCTACAGCTGGACCGCGTTCAGCGAGAACCTCGCGCGTTCGCTGCGCGAAGGCGTGGACATCGAGGCCGACTACCGCTTCGAAGCGTTTGGCGGCGATGCCAACGTGCGCTTCCTCGGCACGCGTCTGCTGAAGGTGCGCAGCTACGCCTTCCAGGACTTCCCGCAGGAGTTCGTCGAGGCGCTGACCACCGAAGGCAACCCGCGCTGGCGCGCCAACCTCTCGGCCAGCTATCGCCACGGCCCGTGGCGGGCGAGCTGGGAAACCCGTCATGTCGACGGCGTGCTGCGCGTTGCCCTGGAGAGCTTCCAGAGCAACCCCGGCCAGGTCGCGCCGATCCGCAACGGCTCGGCGGCCTACCACGATCTGCAGGTGGGCTACCGCTTCGAGAAGGGCGTCGAGGTCTACGCGGGCATCGACAACGCCTTCGACAAGCAGCTGCCGCCGGCGCGTTTCGGCACCGGCGCCAACGATGGTCTGTACGACAACGTCGGCCGCTTCTTCCGCGTCGGCGCGATCGTGACGTTCTGATCGTCGCTCCCGGAACACGCGTGCAGGCGGTCCGCTGCCTGCGCGCGAGTGACGCGGCAACACCCACAAGGCCGGCGCTTGCGCCGGCCTTGTGTCGTTTGGCGACCGCAGGGCTCGGACCGCCCTTCACGCTTCGGCACGCCCATGCGGGCCGCTACACTAGGCCACTCTTCAGCCTGCGACCTGCGGCTGACATTCACGTACCCCCTCGGAGACCCTCCATGCGCGGACCTCTCGCCGGCCTGATGCAGCAGGCCCAGAAGATGCAGGACAACATCAAGAAGGCCCAGGAAGAGCTGGGCGCGATCGAAGTCAGCGGCCAGGCCGGCGGCGGCATGGTCAAGGTGCAGATGACCGCGCGGATGGACGTGCGTCGCGTGCAGATTGATCCCTCGGCGATCGGCGACGACATCGAGATGCTGGAGGATCTGATCGCCGCCGCCTTCAACGACGCTGTCAATCGCGCCAACGAGGCCTCGCAGGCGCATATGGCCAAGGCCACGGCAGGCATGCCGCTGCCGCCCGGCATGAAGCTGCCGTTCTGAGTCTGCACTTTGAACAGGACGGCCGATGGCCTTGCTTGAACAGCTGATCGACGCGCTTCGCGTGCTTCCGGGCGTCGGCGCGAAGAGCGCGCAGCGCATGGCCTACCAGCTGCTGGAGCGCAATCGCGAGGGCGGGCGGCGCCTCGCCGCGGTGCTGGAGGCGGCCATGCGCGGTATCGGCCACTGCGAGCGCTGCCGCACTTTCAGCGAGGACAGCCTGTGCGCGGTGTGCGCGAGCGCCAGCCGCGAAGCCAGCCAGCTCTGCGTGGTCGAAACGCCGGCCGACCAGACCGCGATAGAAGCCGCCACCGGCTACCGTGGTCTGTACTTCGTGCTGCTGGGGCGACTGTCACCGCTCGACGGCCGCGGCCCGCGCGAGCTCGGCCTGCCGCAGCTCGATGCGCGTCTGGCGGAAGGGCAGGTGCAGGAGTTGATCATCGCCACCAGCGCCACCGTCGAAGGCGAAGCCACCGCCCACTACCTCAGCCAGCTCGCTGCCAAGCACGGCGTGCGCGCCAGCCGGCTTGCGCACGGCGTGCCGCTCGGCGGCGAACTCGAGTACATCGATCGCGGCACCCTGGCGCATGCCTTTGGCTCGCGTCAGGCGGTCGCCCAGACACCCCGCACAGGAGCATCGGAATGAGCGAGACCCTATTCGACCGGATCATCCGCCGCGAGATTCCCGCCGACGTTGTGTTCGAGGACGAGCACGTGCTCGCCTTTCGCGACATCAATCCGCAGGCGCCGGTGCACGTGCTGTTCATTCCGAAGAAGCCGATCGCCACGCTCAACGATCTCGACGAGGCCGACACCCTGCTGGCCGGCCGGCTGATGAAGGCCGCCGCCGACTACGCCAAGCGCGAGGGCTTTGCCGACAAGGGCTATAGGGTGGTGATGAACACCAACCGCGACGGTGGCCAATCGGTGTACCACATCCACCTGCATCTGCTGGCGGGCCGTCAGATGACGTGGCCGCCGGGCTGATCGCCGCGCCACAGGGCTGCAAACACGAAGGGCGACCGCACGGTCGCCCTTCGTGTCTTCAGGCCCCGGGGAGGGAGCGCATCAGAAGTCGAAGATCACCTTTACGTTGGCGCCGGCCGGCACGCTGTCGACGTAGCCGATGGCGCCCGGCGTGCTTGCGACCTTGGCGACGACATCGGCGTCGCTGTTGGCTTCTTCAGGCTTCTTGGCGCGGCCGGTGAAGATCAATCGCGACCAGTGCGAGGTGAGCTGCGCGCCGGGTTTGCCCAGGACATCGCCATCGAACTTGGTGCGGGCAGCGCCCGCCTTCTGGAAGACGACTACGACGGGTGCACCGCCGACGCGCTGTTCCTGACCGAGGAACACCGCCTGCACCGCGGACTTGTCCATGGCGGCCTGGCTGGAGTCGGCGCCGACGATGACGGCACCGGCGCTGACCAGGGGCGAAGCCGCAAGCAGCACGCCGCAGCTGAGCAGGGTAGAGAGGCTTTTCATGCTCATGACTCCTTAGAAGCTGAAGACTGCGCCGAGAACCAGCGCGTCGCCGTCGGTTTGGCCCGCGACATCCGGATTGAAGCGGCTGTAGTCGGCCTTCAACGCCACGTTGCTAGAAACGTCCCAGCGCACCCCCACCGAGGTGTAGGTGTAGTCCGAGGCTTGGCGCTGAAGTGCTCCCAGCGTCGCATTGAACAGCGGCGGGGCCACGCGCAACGGGTCAGCCAGGCTGAAGTCGGGTTCGGCTTTCGCCCAGCCATACACGACGTAGGGCTGCCAAGCGCCGAAGCGATAGCCGCCTGAGACGTAGGACTCCCGCGTATCGGGCGCAATCGAGCCGTCGATACCGCGACCGATCGTCTCGAATCCGACCACCCAGTTGCCGCGATCGATATCGGCGCCGACGCCCCAGAAGTAGCCGTCGTCCTTGACGACGTCGATGCTGGTGGCGACGCGCCCGAACCCGTTACTCGTGAGTGCCGTCAGCAGGGGATTCAGCAGGGGCGAGTTGATGTCCGTTTTCGCGACGATGTAGGCGGCGCGCATGTTCAGCCAGCCCGCGTAGCTGCCGTCCCAAGCGACACCGAACAGCCTGTTGAGCGACTGCTGGAAGGTCACCTGCGGCCGCACGACCGTGACGTCCGTGCCTCCGTAGATCACCTGGAAACTCGAAAACAGCTCGCCGTCGAAGCGGCTGTAGTTCAGGTTGATGCCGTCGAAGTTGTCGAAGCCCGTACCGCCGTACACCGTGCGCGGCGGGCGCAGCCAAGCGTAGGCGTAGCCGACCTCAAGGAAATCGGAATAGCGGTAGAACGGGATGCGCTGGCGACCGAGCTTGGCGGACCAGTTGCCGGACTTCCAGTTGAGGTAGGCCCAGGCGAACTCGGGTTCGAAGTCTTCGCGGCCGCGCGCCACTACCTGGGCGGTGGCCGACCACTGCTCGGCGAGATCGGCGCTGATCTGCACCGCGAACAGGGACTCGGGCTTGAAGTCGATTTCGTCGTCGTAACCGAGAAGGGGAATCGGGTTGTCGTCGAGCGTGGTGCCGGCCATCACTTGGCCGAATCCGCTCAAGCGGACCTGGGCGTCAGCGACGGCGGGGAACATCAGCGCCAGGGTGAGGGCGCAGCAGAGGGGTTTGATCACGTCGGGGCTCCGGCTGTTGAGTGCCGAGTGAGCGAGTGCAGGACGCATGCCACGTCGCTCGACAGCGGAGGGCTGACGCATTCTCGGCGCTCCGAGCAGCGCCCGAGAATTCTTCTATCTGATTGATTTAAAAGAATGTATTTGCGAAGACTGCGCGCGCTGCAAGCCGCGTTGCACAGTGGTGCAAGCAACCGATTGCAGGCGCCTCTGTCGCTTTGCGCGCCGTGGCTAACGAAAACTTGACGCGCCGTGCAGCGGCCTCCGCTCAGGCCGCCTGGTGCGAGCCGTAGCGGCGCAGGCGCGCGTAACGCTGCTCCAGCAGCGCGTTGAGATCGAGCCGCTCCAAAGCCTCGACCTCGCCGATGACTGCCGCCTTGATGCGCTTCGCCGCCTCGGCGGGATCGCGATGGGCGCCGCCGAGCGGCTCCTTGATGATCTTGTCGATCAGGCCGTGCTCGAGCAGACGCGGTGCGGTCATGCCCATCTGCTCGGCGGCATCGCGGGCCTTGTCGGCGGACTTCCACAGGATCGAGGCGCAGCCTTCGGGCGAGATCACCGAGTAGGTGCTGTATTCGAGCATCAGCGTGCGATCGCCCACACCGATGGCCAGCGCGCCGCCCGAGCCGCCTTCGCCAATGACGGTGCAGACCACGGGAATCTTCAGCTCGGCCATCTCGATCAGGTTGCGCGCGATCGCCTCGCTCTGGCCGCGCTCCTCGGCGCCGACGCCCGGATACGCGCCGGGGGTGTCGATGAAGGTCAGCAGCGGCATCCGGAAACGCTCGGCCAGCTTCATGATGCGCAGGGCCTTGCGGTAGCCCTCGGGGCGCGGCATGCCGAAGTTGCGCTTGATCTTGCTCTTGGTGTCGCGGCCTTTCTGGTGTCCGATGATCGTCACCGGCTTGCCGTCGATGCGGCCGATGCCGCAGACCAGTGCCGCGTCATCCGCATACGCGCGGTCGCCGGCGAGCTCTTCGAACTCCTCGCAGATGTGGCCGATGTAGTCGAGCGTGTAGGGCCGCAGCGGATGCCGCGCCAGCTGCGCCACCTGCCAGGGCGTGAGCTCGCGGAAGATCTCTTCCGTGCGCACTTTCAGCTTGTCGCGCAGCTTGACGATCTCTTCCTCGATGTTGAAAGCCGAGCCTTGGCTGGCGTGCCGAAGCTCGGCGATTTTCGCCTCCAGCTCGGCGATCGGCTGTTCGAAGTCGAGGAAGTTCTGATTCATGGGGCGCGGTCTTGGGCGTGCGTGAAGGGCGCGAGTATAGCCGGCGGCCTCCGACACGCTCGAACGCTGGGGTATGGACTCCCTGCCAGTGCATCCACGCGCTACAGGCCTTCAATGGCGGCGCCGAGCGCCGTGCGCGTCACCCGCGCCAGCAGATCCAGGCCTTCTTCGTCGATGCAGTAGGGCGGCATCCAGTACAGCACGTCGCCCAGCGGCCGCAGCAGCACGCCGTGTTCAATCGCATGGCGGTAGGCGCGCAGGCCCGCGCGTTGCGTCGATGGAATCGGTGTGCGCGTGGCCGTGTCGGCGACCAATTCGATGGCGAGGATCATCCCGGTCTGTCGCACCTCGGCGACGTTCGGGTGCTCGGCCAGCGGTGCGGCCAGCGCGGCCAGTCGCGCTGCGGTGGCGCGATTGCGCTCCAGCACCGGCTCGCTGTCGAAGATGCCAAGCGTGGCGCGCGCTGCGGCGCAGGCCAGCGGGTTGCCGGTGTAGCTGTGCGAATGCAGGAAGGCGCGCTCGCGGCTGTCGTCGAGAAACGCCTCGTAGAGGTGCTGCGGCGCCAGCACTGCGGCCAAGGGCAGGAAGCCGCCGGTGAGTCCCTTGGAGACGCACATCAGATCCGGCGCGATGCCGGCCTGCTCACAGGCGAACAGCGTGCCCGTGCGGCCGAAGCCCACCGCGATCTCGTCGGCGATGAAGTGCACGCCGTAGCGGGTGCAGAGTTCGCGAGCGCGCTGCAGGTAGTGCGGGTGGTGCATGCGCATGCCGCCGGCGCACTGCACCAGGGGCTCGACGATCATCGCGCTGAGGGTGTCGCCCTCGCGCTCGAGCAGCGATTCCAGCGCCTGCGCTGCACGCTCGGCGCAGTCGCGCGGGCTCTCGCCTGGCAGGGCCTCGTAGGCATCGGGCGAGGGCGTGAAGATCGGCGTGATCAGCAGTGGCGCGTACACCCGCCGGTACAGCGGAATGTCGGACACCGCCAAGGCGCCGAGCGTCTCGCCGTGGTAGCTGTTCGACAGCGCGACAAAGCGCGTGCGCTGGACGTCGCCGCGGTTGCGATGGCTATGGAAGCTCATCTTCAGCGCGACCTCGACGCCGGCCGAGCCGTTGTCGGCGTAGAACACCTTGGCAAAGGGCGGCGTGCCCTCGGCGCGCGGCGCGAGGCGCAGCAGAGCTTCCGCCAGCTCGATCGCCGGCGCATGGCTGAAGCCGGCTAGGATCACCTGCTCCAGCTGCTGCGCCTGCTGCGCGATGGCGGTGCCGATGCGCGGCTCGGCGTGGCCGAACAGGTTGGTCCACCACGAGCTGACCGCATCGAGATAGCGGCGGCCCTCGAAATCGATCAGCCAGGCGCCTTCGCCGCGCGCAATCGGCACCAGCGGCAGCAGGTCGTTGTGGTGCTCGCGCATCTGCGTGCAGGGGTGCCAGAGCACCTCGAGATCACGCTGGCGCCAGTGGGCTTGCAGGGAAGGGGCTGTCGACATCGCTTTGCTACACTCGCGCGGTTCGTTTTCACAGGCGGCCCGCAGGGGCCGGATCACCAGCCCGCCATGATCTTTCGCTGCTCCTCCCGCGTCCATGCTGCCGCCCCTGCGCGCCTGTCAGCCTCGCGCCCGGCGCGTGGTTTCACCCTGATCGAAATTCTGGTGGTGGTGACCATCCTCGGCATCCTCGCCGCCCTGGTCGTGCCGCAGCTGATGAGCTACCCCGACGAGGCGCGCGTGACCCGCGCCCAGCAGGACATCCAGTCGCTGCGCACGGCGCTCGATCTCTACCGCATGGACAACTTCAGCTACCCCAGCACCGAGCAGGGTCTAGGGGCGCTGGTTGCCAAGCCGGGCGGCCGGCCGGAAGCGCCGAACTGGCGCAGCGGCGGCTACATCAAGGAACTGCCGAAAGACCCGTGGGGCGGTGACTACGTCTACTTGAGCCCCGGTCAGACCGGCGATTTCGATCTGTACTCGCTGGGCGCCGATCGCGCGCCGGGCGGCGAGGGCGCGGCTGCTGATATCGGCCGCTGATCCGCGATGGAGCGGACAGCGCTGCCACGCTCCTTCGTCAGGAACGTTCGCACACGCGGCTTCAGCCTGATTGAAGTGCTGGTGGTGGTGGTGATCCTCGGCGTTGTGGTGGGCGCCGTGGCGCTGTCGGTCGGCGGTGGCGCCTCGCGTGAGCTCGAAGCCCAGGCCACGCGCCTGCAGGCCCTGCTGCGCCTGGGCTGCGAGCAGTCCGAACTGACCGGCCGCGACCTCGGCATGTTCCTCAGCCGTCGCCGCATCGAATTCGCCTGGCGCGGCCCCGACCGCTGGTACCCGCTCACCGATGCCCCGCGCGAACCCTTGCGCTCGCGCGAGCTCGATGCCGGCATCGAGTGGACGCTTGAGCGCGATGGCGAGCGGCTGGGCCTGCTCGACCATGCGCCCGCGGATCCGCAGCTGCTGTGTCTTTCCAGCGGCGAGCTGAGCCCCTTCCGCATCGAGCTTTCGCGCACCGACGTGCCGGAGCGCTGGCGGCTTGAAGGCCGCCCGGACGGGCAGGTGCTGCGGGAGCGCTGGGATGGGTGAGAAGCCGGGTTTGGGGATTGGGGATTGGGGATTCGGAGAAGCGGCGCTCCGATCCTTGCGGCTGCGTGCCCTTGGTCTTCCCGGCTGCGCATGGACTGCGCCCAGGGTCGCAAGCGCTGGAAGCCATGCCGTCGGGGTGGCGCATGCGTCGACCTGCGATGCCGAGCCTGCAAATCCCAAATCCTTGCCCCCGCGCGCAGCGCTCGAGCGCTCACAGGCGCGCGGACCGGTGGTCCGCAGGCGCGCCTCTTCGCTCCCGAATCCCAGCGCGCGCAGACGCGCGCGAGGCTTCACCCTGCTCGAGGTGCTGATCGCCCTCTTGATCCTGTCGCTGGTGCTGGTCGCCTTGATCCGCGCGGCCGGGCTGCAGGCGCAGGCGCTCACTCACCATCGCGACAGCACTCTGGCGCAGTGGGTGGCGGCGAATGTGGCGGCCGAGCTGCGCGCTCAGGGCGCGCCGCCGGTGGGCCGCCAGCAGGGCGAGATGCGGATGGGCCCGCAGCGCTGGCGCTGGCAGGCCGAAACCAGCGACACCGATGTCGAGCGCGTCCGGCGCATGGAGATCAGCGTGTTCGCCGCGGAGAGCGAGAGCCTCGCAGGGGGCGACGCCGATCCGGTCGCACGTCTGACCGCGTTCGCGACGCCATGATCCTCGACGGCACTCCGGAACCCAGCTCGGAGGCGAGTTCGGCCAGCACCGCGCCGAATTCGTCAGGCCAGGTCATCGCGCTGTCTCGCGTCCGCAGGTCTCGCCTGGCCTGCTGGCCGAGTCCCGATTCCTTGCATTCGGGCGCAGCGCTCAGGCCGCTTTCTGCGCGCGGGCCGGTGGTCCGCATGCGCGCCTGTTCACTCCCCGATCGCGGCGCGCGCAGGCGCGCGCGACAGCACGGCTTCACCCTGCTCGAAGTCGTGGTCGCGGTCGCCCTGTTCGCGGTCGTCGCGGCACTCGCCTACGGTGGTCTCGACAGCGTGCTGCGCGCGCGCGGGCAGCTTGAGGCCCAGGCCACTCAGCTGGCGCGCCTGCAGTTCGCGGTGGGGCAGATCGAGCGCGACCTGCGTGCAGCCGCCGCGCGGCCCGTGCGCGACGGCTTCGGCCAGCGCCAGCTGGCCCTGATCGGCAGCAGCACCGGCATTGAGCTGAGCCGCTATGGCTATGCCAATGCGCTGGATGCCAGCCGCGCGGAGATCGAGCGCGCGGCCTACCGGCGCGTGGAGGATCGGCTGCAGCGACTGCGCTGGCCGGTGCTGGACCGCGCGCCCGGCACGCTGCCGGAGCAGATCGAACTGCTGGAGGGTGTCAGTGACTTCCGGCTGCGCTACTTCGCGCGCAGCGGCCGCGAGTACGACCGCTGGCCGGCGCCGGGCAGCAACGAGCTGCTGCCGGTGCGCGTCGAGGTGGAGATCGAGCTCGCGGGCTTCGGCCGCATCCAGCGTCTGCTGGAGCTGCCCGATGCGGAGGCGCGGCTGTGAGCCTGCGCGCGCGCCTCGGCGCCTCGCCTCCGCAGCGCCAGCGCGGCGTGGCCCTGATTGTCGCCGTGCTGGTGCTGGCGATCGCAGCGGTGATCGTGGTGGGCCTGCTGGATGCCGGCGAGATCGCCCAGGCCCGCACCCGCAACAGCCTGCGCGCCGAGCAGACCTGGCAGCTGCAGCGCGGCCTGGAGGCCTGGGCGGCGCAGGCCCTGCGCGAGGACCAGCGTGCCGAGCCGAACGTCGACGCTTTTGACGACCTGTGGGCGCAGCCGCTGCCGCCCTTGGACATCCCCGGCGGTCGCATCGTCGGGCGTCTGCGCGAGCAGGGCGGCTGCTTCAACATCAACAGCCTGCTGCGCGGCGACGAGCCTGACGAACCCGCGCGCAAGCGCTTCGAGCGTCTGCTGCGCGCACTCAACTTGAACCCCTTGGTCGCAGCGCAGGCGCTGGACTACATCGACGCCGATATCGACACCCAGGGAGGCGGTGCCGAGGACGGCGCCCACCTCGCGCAGACGCCCTCGCGCCGTGCGGCCAACCGGCCGCTGCTGCACGTCTCGGAGCTGCGCCTGCTGCCGGCGCTCGACGGCGAGGGCTACCGCCGCCTGCGCCCGCAGGTGTGTGCCTTGCCACAGGGCGTGCCAATCAACCTCAACACCGCCTCGGTCGAGCTGTGGATGAGCCTGGACGACGCGATCACCCGCCGGCAGGCGGAGATCCTGTCGCGCGAAGGGCGCGCGCGCTACCGCGACCTCGGCGAAGTCAATCGCGAGCTGGAGCGTCTGGGCCTGCCGCCGCAGCCCGAGGACGCTGCGCTCGGCGTCTACACCAGCCACTTCGTGCTGGAGGCCGACATCCTGTTCGACGAGCTGCCCTTCCGCTACAGCAGCCACCTGTACCGCGATCGCGAGACGGTCAGCGTGCTGGCGCGGACGCGCGGCGCGCTGTAGGCCGAGGGGAGCTGACCTGACGCGCTGAAGCTCTGGCAAAGGCCGCCGGCTAGCCCTGCGGCCGATCCCCGGTGCTTGCGGCGGCGTGTTGACTGGAAGGTGCGGCGCCAGCGATGGGCCGATGCCGTCCGCCCGGCTGCGCACTCGCAGAAATTGAGGACGAGGCGAGCGCTCCTCGTGCGACGCAGGTCCCGCCCTGAACGGACCGAGCCCGGTGACCGCAGAGCGGCCACCGGGCTCGGGGCGCGACGCCTGTGTGTGGCGACCGTCAGTCGTGGATCCAGGCGCTGCCGAAGCTGTAGCTCGATGCGCTGATCCCGGCGGGCTGCAGGCTGTTCGGGCCGCGCAGCTGGATCCAGGGGATCAGGCTGCCGAAGGACGGGGCATCCAGGCTCACCTCCGCAGACGCGCTGGACACGACAAGGCGGGTGCTGTTGCCGACGCGGTCCACGCTCAGGCGGAGCGCACCGGCTTCGCCCTTCGGCAGCGCCTGCGAGCGTGCCTCTTCCTTGCGCACCACATCCGCGCCCTCGAAGACGTAGCGCCGCAGAACGAGGCTCGCAGTGCCCTGGGCATCGCGTTCGAGCACGACCAGCATCCACTGCCGGCTGTCCTCCACCGCTCGCAGCTGCACGTCGCCCGCCGGCTGGGTGGCGACGATCCGGGCGAGGACCGTGGAGCGCTCAAGCGGTTCGCCGCTGAAGCCGAGGTTCAGGCGCAGACCGCCGGCGTCGAACAGGCCGAAGCGGGTCTGCTTGAGGCCCACGGTGTTCCACTCGGTCGCCGGCAGGCCGTTGGTCGACTTGCCCGACACCAGCGCCGACTTCTCGTCGCAGAGGCTGCCCGAGGCGCTGCCGCCGGTGGGCAGCGGATCTTCGAAGATCTCGCACAGGCCGAGCGGCGTGGCCAGGGCCTGGCCGGAGAGGATCAGGCTGAGCAGGGCGGCGCGGGCGATACGGATCATCGGGGCATCCTCGTTGGGTGGATGCTTCCGGGAACGGAGAGTCCGCAAAAACCGTATCAGCGGACTTTCGTGTGGGGCTTACGGCGGTGCCTGCAGACGCTGCAGCAGGCGCGGGTCCACGGGGTCGACTGCCTTGGCCTGCGCATGCAGGTCTGCGCGTTCGTCAGCGGTCAGGGGCTCCATGCTGCGCAGCCACAGCGTGGCCAGAGTGCGCAGGCTCGACGAGGCGTCTTCGTCGCCCTGCAGCGCTGCGCGCAGTGCCTCCGCTTCTCGCCTCGAAGTGCCGCCTTCGGAAGCGTCTCGAAGACGCGCGAGCAGGCCCAGCAATCGCAGATTGCTGTTGGCGGGGAAGCTGAGCAGCACCGCTTCGGCATGTTCACTCAGGCGGCGACTGCGCTCACCCTGCGAGGTGCCGATGAGCAGTCGATTGGTGAGCAGACGCTGGCGCGTGGAGTCGGCGACGTCGGGCCAAGCCAACATTTCGTCGAGCAGCTCTGCCGCCTCTTCAAGCTTGTTGTTCGTGGCGAGCGCCATGACCTGGGAATTGGCGTAGGGCACAAGGCGGGCATTGCCATCGCCCAGCATCTCGCGAGCCTCGCGCAGCATGGTGGCGCCGGTGGCTTGCGCCGCCTCCGCGCGCGCGGTCGACAGGTAGAGATGCAGCAGCGCCTGGGCGATGGCGAGACGTTCGATGCCGGTCTGTTCCGTACCGCCGCGCGCGGTCAGCAGGAGTCGTTCGGCCTCCTCGTGCCGATTCAGGGCGATCAGTGCGCGGGCGCGCAGACGCACCCAGGCTGGAGGTACCGGGTTGCGCTCCGTGAGCGCCACGACCTGACCCGGGTCGGTGGCGATGAGCAGCTGCGCCAGGTGGCCGACGTACTGCACCTGCTGGGCCTCGGAGGCGCCAGGCATGATCAGAGCGAGCGCATCAATGGTTGCACGCACGGCGGCGGTGTCGTTCTCGATCGACTGCAGGCGCGCGGTCTGCAGCAGCAGCTCCCGGCGCACGTCAAGCGGCCAGTCCGCGCGCTGCGAAAGCGCGTCGATCATCTGCCGCGCCGCCTCGCGCTCACCCAGTCCAATCGCCGCCTCGATCAAGGCCAGCGAAACGCGGGGGTCGCTGAAGCCGCCGCTGGCAAGCTGCCGCTCCCAGGCTTGGCGCACGATCTTGCGCAGGTCCGGGCCCTGGCCCGCGAAGGGGTCGGCGGCGCGGAACATGTCCAGCAGAAACCGATTGACCCGTTCGGAGTTGTCGCGTTCCTCGATCGCAACCGCATGCGCGCGCGCCAGCTCGGCGTCGCGCAGCAGCAGCTGAACCAGCAGGCCGACGATCAACAGCAGAGCAACCGCGACTGCGCTGAGCGGCAGCGCGTGGCGGGCGATGAACTTGCGCATGCGGTAGGCACGGCCTTGACCTACCGCGCGTACCGGGCGCCCTTCGAGGAAGGCTTCGATGTCGAGGGCGAAATCGAGTGTCGATCGATAGCGCTCGTCGCCGCGCTTGCGCAGCGCATGCAGGACGATGCGATCGAGATCGCCGCGCAGGCGTCGCGCGAGCTGGCCAGCGTGGAGCAGGCCACATTGACGTGCCATGGCATCGCTGCTGCGCAGGCTGGGCAGCGCCGGTGACTCGTCGCGCACCTGGCGTTCGATCTCGGCCGGGCTCAGGCGGTCGAAACGGTAGGGGGAGACGCCGCAGAGCAGTTCGTACAGCAGCAGGCCCAGCTGATAGACATCGGTGGCGACGTTGCAGGGCTCACCGCTGAAATGCTCCGGTGCCGCGGATGACAGCGAAAAGTAGCGGTCGGCGGTTGCCGTCGCCTTCAGATTGGGCTGCAGCGCCTTGGCAATGCCGAAGTCGAGCAGGCGCGGCTGTCCGTTGGGATCGACGAAGACATTGCTGGGCTTCAGGTCACGGTGCACGACCAGATTGCCGTGTGCGTGCCCGACGGCCCCCAGAACCGCCAGGAACAGCTGCAGACGTGCCTCGATCGACAAGCGCTCGCGCGCGCAATAGTCGGTGATTGGCGCGCCTTCGACGTATTCCATGGCCAGCCAGGGCAGGCCCTCGGGCAGCATGCCCGCGTCGATCAGCCGCGCGACATGCGGATGATTCAGGCTGGCCAGGATCCGCTGCTCTTCGATGAAGTGGCGTCGCGCGGCATCGTCCACGCCGATTCGCAGCAGCTTCAGCGCGACCCGCTGCCGCCCCGAGCCGGCGGCGCGCTCGGCCAGCCACACTTCGCCCATGCCGCCGTGGCCGAGCGCGCGCAGCAGGCGAAAGCCGCCGACGTCGCCGAGCGCGCCGATCTCCCCGGCGATCCTGCCCAACACGGGCGGCACGGCAAGCTCGGCCTCCTCGACGATGCCGGCATCGGCATCGAGCAGACGCTGCAGTTGTGCTGCGCGCTCGGGATGGGTCTCCGCCAGCGAAGCCAACAGGGCTGCGCGCTCGCCCGGGGTCAGCTCGATGCAGCGCTCGAACAGCGCGCTCAGAGGCTCGGTGGCGGCTGCAGCGGTCACCGCTTCAGTTCAGCACGGGGTTGCAGCGCTCGGCGAGGTAGGCGCGTGCAAAGCGCCAAAGACGGTTGGCGGTGGGCACCGACACACCCAGCTGGACGGCGGCTTGCTCGATGCTCATTCCCAAGAAGTAGCGCAGTTCGACCAGGCGCGCATGTTTGGGCTCGTCGCGTTCGAGGTCCTGCAGCGCGGCATCCAGCGCCAGCCAGTCGATCTGCGAGTTGCGATCGAGCTGGCCGGGCAGCTGATGCAGCTCTTCGATATCCACCCGCTCGAACTCGCCGCCACGCTTCTGTGCCTGGTTCTCGCGGATGCGGTCGATGATCAGGTTGCGCACCACGCGCGCGGCGAGGCCGGTGAACTGATCGCGGCTCTCGACCTCGATGGCGTTCGCCTGGCGCAGCTTGATGAAGGCTTCGTTCGCGAGTTCGGTGGCCTGCAGGGTCAGCGGGCCCGACTGGTTGAGCTGGCGCTGCGCGACTCTGCGCAGCACCGGATACACATGCGCCATCAGCTCGGCTTCGACGCTGCGGTCGCCCGCAGTCCAGCGCGACAGAGACTCGGTGATAGAAACGTTCATGGCGATCTTCTGTCTCCCCCCAGAGCGGCTAGGGAGAATATCGACCGGCCCGTGAAAGACGCAAGGCGCGTGCGCGCACGCGCCGCGCATCCTCTAGCCGCGCACCTCGCGCAACGCCTCGATCGGATCCAGGCCGGCGCCGCGCGCGGCCGGCACGATGGCCGATGACACCGCGATCATCAGTGCGCCAACGCAGACCAGCAGGGCCAGAGCGGGCGGCATGCTGAGGGCGGGAAGGAAGGGCAGCGCCTGGCTCAGCAGGCCGCTCAGCAGCAGCGCTGCGGCGCCCCCCGCAGCGATGCCGGTACCGGACACCAAGGCTGTCTCGGCGAGGATCTGCTGCAGCAGGGCGCCGCGGCTTGCGCCCAGCGCCTTGTGCACGCCGATCTCGCGGATGCGCTCGGCAATCGCCGACAGCGTCAGGGCCGAAACGCCAAAGCCTGCAACACAAAAGAGGATGAGTCCGAACGCCAGCAGCAGCAGACGAATCGCATGGCTGACGCCATCGAGGCTGTCGCGCAGGGCGGCGGCGGAGTCGATTCGCAGACGCTGCGGATCCACCAGGGTCGGGCCGTGTCGCGCGACCAATGCGTCGCGAAGCTGATCGAGGCGCTGTCCGATCGACTGGCTCTCGCTGAGTCCCAGCAGCAGCATCAGCGCGGGATCGCTGCGTCGATGCTCCAGCGCCAACGTCAGTGGCAACCACACCAGGGTGTCCTGCGGCATGCCGAACAGTTCGCCGCGGGCCTCGGCAACGCCAACCACCTGGCACCAGTGGCCGGCCACGTGAAAATGACGGCCCAGAACCTCGATAGCCGGGTCGCCGCCGGCGAGATCGGCGCCGACCACGCACACCTGCCGGCGCTGGTGCTCGTCGCTCCAGTCGAGTGGGCGGCCGGCGGCGAGCTTGAGTCCGGTGATGGCAGCGAAGTCGGGCTCGGCCGCCAGGGCCCTCGCCTCCACGGACTCGCCGCGGGCGTCGCTGGCATCGCTTGCATCGAGTGCCAGCGCCGCGGCGCTGTGCGCCACGCCGGGCAGATCGGCCAGGACTCGCGAGTCTTGCGGTCCCAGCTGCTCGGCGCCGCTCTGCCGCTGTCCCGGCGGCAGCGCCAGACGCACGCTCACCGAGCGCGCGCCAAGCGCATCGAACTGCTGTTCGGTGTGGCGACGCAGGCTTGCGGCCAGCGTGATCAGGACGAGCAGACTGGCGACTGCCAGCGCCCAGGCGGCGGCGATCGCCGCAGCCCGTGCTGCCCGCCCGCGCAGCGAATAGCGCACCGCCCACAGCAGCGCCCCGGCGTTCACGCGGCCTCCGCCAAATGCGGCCGGATCTGTCTTTGGTCCTGCTCGATGCGACCGCGCTCGATACGCAGCCGGCGCGGCGCGCTCGCTGCGATCGCAGGATCGTGGGTGACCAGCACCAGTGTGCTGCCGTTGACATGCAGCTCGCGCAGCACGCTCATGACTTCGGCAGAGGCCTCGGGGTCGAGGCTGCCGGTGGGTTCGTCCGCCAGGATCAGCTCGGGCGAACAGACCAGCGCACGGGCGATCGCCACGCGCTGGCGCTGCCCGCCCGAGAGGCTGTCGGGGCGGTGCTGCAGACGCTCGCCGAGGCCCAGACGTTCGAGCAGCCGGCGGGCGCGCTGCAGGCGCTCCCGCTGCGGCAGCGCCTGGTAGAGCAGGGGCAGGGCGACGTTCTCCAGCGCGCTGAGCTGCGGCAGCAGCTGAAACCCCTGGAAGACGAAGCCGATCCGACGATTGCGCACCTCCGCCCGCGACCGCTCGTCGAGCCCGCCGACGCAGCGACCGCCGAGCAGGTAGCGCCCCGCACTGAGCGGCGCAAGGCAGCCCAGCAGATTGAGCAAGGTCGATTTGCCGCCGCCGCTCGGGCCGGTGACGGCAACGAACTCGCCGGCTTCAATCCGCAGGTCGGTCGGTGCGAGGGCCTCGACCGAAGGCTCGGCGCCCGCCAGCGAATAGCGCTTGCAGGCCTGCTCCAGCTGGATCAAAGGCTGGTCGCTCATGGTCGTACTCCTGTCAGCCCGGCGACCGCCGGGCTCGTTGGCAGCGCAGGTTCTTCGGCCTGCAGGCGCATGCCGTCTTCGAGTTTTCTCAGGAGCGCCGGCGGCCCGGCCACGAAGACCGCATCCAGCAGCGCGGGCTCGCGCACTTCAATGTAGTCGGCGTCGCTCTGCCCGAGCGTCAGTGCGCGTCGCCGCGCGCGACCGTCCTCGACGATCCAGGCATGGCCCAGGGCCGGATCTTCGCTGCTGGTCTGCACGGCGCTGAGCGGCAGGCTGAGCGCTGGCGCGCTGTCTTCGTGCCAGCTGCCGCGCAGGCTCATGCCGGGACGCAGCTCTTGCACGGGCCGGCTCAAGGCCACTCGCACGGGATAGCGCACGCCGCTGCGGCTGTTGCTGCCCATCATCATGGTCTGCAGGGGTTCGGCGCCCAGCTCGCGCACCCGACCCGGCAGATCCACGTCGAGCAGCGCGGGCAGCTGCAGATCGATGGCGTCACCCGGCTCAAGCCGCGCGATCTCCGCCTCGGGTACCTCCAGCTCGGCCTCCAGCGTGCTCATGTCCGCCAGGCGCACGAGATCGCCCTGCTCGTAGCCGCCGACCGGCGCCACGAACTCGCCCGGCTTGATGCTGACTTTCAGCACGCGGCCGTCGATGGGCGCGTAGCCCCGCGTCTGGGCCAGCGCGGCGTCGAGCTTGCCGATCGATTGCCGCAGCTGCTCCGACCGCGCCTGCGCGAGCTGAACCTCGGCATCCGCTTCCTTAGCCTGCACTTCCAGCCGGGTCAGGTCGGCGGCGCCCAGCCAGCCCTGCGCGGCGAGCCGTTGGCCGCGCTGCAGATGTGCCTGCGCCTGTGCCTGCTGGGCGCGAGCACGCTGCAACAGGGCGGCGCTGCCGTGCAGCTCCGAGCGCGTCGCCGCGAGGTCGGCCTGCACCTGGCTGTCGTCCAGCTCGAACAGCAGCTCGCCGCGGCGGACATCGTCTCCTTCGCGCACATGGACAGCCAGGACCCGACCGAACGCACCCGCGCCAAGGCCCGCGGTCTCGCGCGCAACCAGGCGCCCTTCGAACTCGCGGCCGGGCGTCAGCACGCGCGACTGCACCTGCACGGTCTGCGCGCGTTCGACGCGCTCGCTGCTGAACCAGGGCCGCAGCGCGGGAAGGCAGATCAGGCCGACCAGGGCGATGCCGATCAGAGTGGTGCGCTTGGCGTTCATGACAGGCTCGCCAATCCGATGAGGGCGGCGGTCGGCAACAGCGCCAACGCGATCGCGCCAGGCCAGGCAAGGCCCAACCATTGGCGCAGACCGCAGCTGCACACGGCCAGCTTCAGCAGCAGCGGCGCAGAGAACAAGCCTGCGATTGCGGCCACGTTGTCAGGAAGGCTGTCGATACCGAGCAGCGCCAGCAGTGACAGCGCGTTGAAGACATCCTCGAAACGCTGCTGATCGCCGCCGACGATCACCATCATCAGGCCGGCGAGCATGCCGAGCACACCGGGCAGGCCGCACCAGGCTGCGAAGGCAAACCAGTGCCCGAAGCTGCGCAGATCGTCGCGAAGCCGCGCGATCAGGAAGAACATCAGTGCTTCCAGTCCGATCATCAGCGGAAAGCTGAGCAGCAGGCTGACGATGGACGCGGTGATGAGGCTGCGACGATTGATCCAGTCGAAAGCTTCAGCGGGCGCTCCCGGATAGCGCTCGGCCATGTCCGAGCGCAGCCACTCGATATCGACCTGCAGGTAGTACAGCGCCGACAGCAGCACGGCGGAACCCAGCAGAATCAGCAGCGGAGCCAGCGGCCGCGGGCGTCGATCCAGCGCCTGCCAGGCGGCGGCGTTGTCGATCGCAAAGCGACTCAGCTGCTGCGGCAACGTGAGGGTGATCTGTGCGCTCATGGGCTTACCACTCCTCGGGCCGTGGCGCCGGTTCGGGGCGCAGGAGCTTGAACAGCACGACCGCGGTGCCGAGCAGGAACGCCGCGCTCATCAGGAGCAGGCCGGGTGGCAGATCGAGCAGGCTCTCGCCGCGATCGAGCGCCGGCTTGAGCAGGCCGACGTAGAAGCCGGCGGCGGTACCGACGAACGAGCAGAGGGCGCCCAGGATCACCCCGAGACGGGCTTGCGGATTGAGCTTCATGCAACACCTCCAAAACTGTGGGGCCAGAATTGACGGGCCAGGGCGAGGCTGGCGCCGGTGAGTGCGAGCAGCGCCAGCAGCGACACCGCGAGGTTCAGCAGCTGGCGATCCAGTGCATCGGATGAAACGTGCTGCAGTCGCTGCAGCTGTCCACCATCGGTGTCTCCCTGCGGCTGCGCATTGCTGGCGAACATCAGGGCAGCGCTGAGGGTGAATCCCAGCGCTACATCGCCCCAGGGCCCGGGCGCTAGCAGCAGCACCGCCAGCGCCGCCAACAGCAGCCCCGTCGCGTCGGCGGCCGGCCCCGCCATCAGCACACGACGTTGCACGCCTGGGCTCAGGCCTGGCTGTGCGGGCGCCCGATAGCGGGGCTTCAGGCGTCCGCCGGCGGTCCACTCCAGGCGCCCTTGAAGGCCATGCCAGCGCCCCACCGCCCAGTGCGCGATCTCGTGCATCAGCACCAGGGGCGGCAGAGCCGCCGCCGCCGCCAACAGCAGCCAAGGTGACGCCTGCGCGCTACCGGCGACTGCGGCGAGCGCCGTGCAGCCGAGCAAGGCAAGCGTCAGCAGCGGCTTCATGACGGCGTCGCCTCGAGCGCGCGGATCTCGGCGCCGTAAGTGCTCGGCTGGGCCAGGCCGAACGCGAAGCCGAACAGCACGTGCTTCGACAGCGACTCGTGCGGCAGGCTTGCAGCCAACTCGCGCTCGCTGATCGCGCCGCAGGGGCAGCCGCTCAAGCCGTGGGCGGAGAGCGACAGCCACAGTGCGCCCATCCACTCGCCCGCAGCCCGGACCCGACGGTGATAGTCGGCTAGCGGCTCTGCGGAATGTTCGCCCGGGCCGGGGCCGAGGACGAAGATCCGCTGTCCGGCCTGGTCAAGGGTGTGCTGCGAGTAGTAGAGGCCCTGGTCGGGCAGGCTGTCTTCGCGCGGTGCGTCGAGGAGCTGCCAGTCCGCAGCCTGCGCGCTGCGCAGCCAGCGCCGCAGATGACCGCCTTCGCGCTGGACCAGCAGAAGCTGCAGCGAGGGATCGACATCGTGCGGCCGCGTGGCGTCGATCAGCTGCTGGGCGCGTGCCGCCGGCAGAGCGTCGGGCAGGTAGTGACGCACCGCCCAGCGCGCGCGAACTCGCGCCTGCAGGGTCTCGATGGCCTGCGGATCCGGCGCGTCTGCCGGCTCGATGCGCTGGCACCAGCTCAGCTCGTAGTAGTGGCGCCGCCGCTCCAGCAAAGGCATCAGCAGCGGAGGTGCGTCAGCAGGCTGGCCGACGAGGCCGTGCGCACTCTGCGCTTGCCGCCAGTAGGCCAAGGCCACGCCGCCGTCGAGCCAGACCAGCTTGCGACCGAAGAAGCCGTATTTGCGGCTGGTGCGCTCGTGGTTGCCCAGGCACACGAGATGTACCTCGGTCGGCGCATCCGCCAAGCCCGGGCCTGCCGCCACGACTTCGAAGTCGCCGCGCTCGGGAATGAAGCGCAGCAGCAGGCTGCGCGTGGCGTCGCGGATCGAGATCAACTGTTCCGGTGAGCCCAGGTTGCCGCCGCTCGGGCAGTTGCGCACCACCCGATCCTGCTCGTGGCGCACTCCGAACACCTGCTGCATCGCTGCCTGCAGGCGCTCAGCGAACGCCTCTGGCAACAGCTCCGACAGCCGCTGCGGAGGCAGCGCAGGCTGCACGGTTTCAAGGCTGGCCGCGAGATTGGAGGCCTGGTAGTGGACCTCGTGAGGCTTGCTGCCTACCAGTGCCTTTGACGGTACGGCGACGAGTGCGGCCTGCTCGGCCCAGTCGCGCAGGGCGTCCTCTGCCAATCGCTGGGACGTGCTGATCGCCGCCACGCGCTCCACCTGCAGGCGACCTGCACGCAGCGCGAAACGCAGCAGGCTCTGGGTGAAGGCCGGAGCCGCAGCACGCGCAGCCAGCAGCTGCATCTGATGAACCACTGCGGACAACAGCAGCGGCTCAGGTGTGCCCGCGCTGCTGCCGAAGCTGGCGATCACGTCCTGCAGCGCCAAGCCTCTTCGCATCAGGAAGGGGCCGATCGACACCGCGTCGCCGCCCAGCAGCACCGGAATCAGCTTGCCGCCTCTCGCAAGCAGCGCTTCTATATCCGGCAGCGGATCGCTGACCGTGAGCGGCAGAAAAGCGAAGTCATCGCCCGAGAGATCGGCATCGCTGACTTCGACGCGGCCGCCACCGTCGCGGATCGCGCCCTCCAGCAGCGGATGGCTGCGCAGCAACCGGAGCGGCTGACGGTAGGCGCGAATCGCGGTGTCGCGGTCGCCGTGCAGCCGGGTCTGGTCCAGGCTGCGTGCCAGGAAGCTCTCGACCGCTGCCGGTTCGCTTCCAATGGCCGGCGTCTCGGCACGCGCAGCGTTCTCCAGCAGTCCCGCGCGGAACAGATTGCGGAGGTAGTAGATGCTGCCGGGACAGTGGCCGAACGCTTCGATCGGCGTGCGGCCGTTGATCTCGTTGAGCAGGCTGCGCAGCGGTTTGCCAGCGTACTGTGCCGGGAAGATCGATCCGTAGAGACCGCCGAAAGCGGCCATTTTGTCGGCGTCGAGCTGATGCCAGCGGATCTCGGGCAGGACGCGGGGATAGGCGGGGACGGCGGCGTCGATCTCGGGGTCGCCGGTCAATGCGAAGGCCATGGCAGGTCTCCCAGCAGGTGGCGGGTGAAACGTTCGGGGCCGGCGTGGCTGCGTCCGCTCACGCGTCGGCAGCGGCAGCCGTGCACGGCCATCAGCGGGGCGCCCTGGTGCTGAGCCCCGAACTGGTCGATCACGGTGGCGCCGGCCTGCGGCGACTCCAGCGACTTCAGCACCAGCTCGGCGACCAGTCGCGCCGTGCTTGGCAGAAAGCCCTCGTACTCGAACTGTGGATCGCGCTCACTGTTGGCGATCACCGACTCGCAGAACTCGACGCTGTAGGGCGGCGGCGGTGCGCTGACGAAGCGGCGCCGAAAGCAGCTGGCGCAGGCGCTGGCGTCCTCCAGCAAGGGCGTGATCACCGCGTAGCGCTCGAACAGAAAAGCGCCGATGACTCGGCTGTGGCGCGCCTGCAGCTGCTCCAGCAGATGCAGGTCGGGGGCGGCGCTCAAGTGCAGCGCGAGCTCCGGGCCATGGCCTTCGATGCGTCCCTGCAGCAGGGCCGCAACGGCTTCGCCGAAGCGTCCACGCGCGCTGATCGCAGGGCCGTGCAAGACGGGAGAAAGGACGGCGGACATGTCGACCTCAGGCGAAGGGTTGGGGGGCGGGGTTCAACCAGGAAGACTGCGGGCCGCGAAGCCCAAGCCAGCGGGAGAACTCCGCCAGCCGTCGCGCCCCGAGGAAGCGCGAGACATGCATGAAACTCATCGGCATCAGGCCCGGAATGAAGGCGCGTACCGACACCAGCTCGCAGTCGCGCAGTTCATCGGGTGTGAGTTCGGCGAGGTAGGCGTCCTTGCCGTGCGCGCCCAGCAGGGCGTGCAGGTGCGCGAAGCCAGCTTCCGGGGTGTCGGGGGCAGTGCCATCGAGCTCGAACAGGGCGTGGGCGTCGATGTCGCCGCCGCGATCGAGAAAGCCGAACGCAGGCGCGCGGGCGGGGTGCATCATGTGCACGGCGCCGTCCAGCAGGCTCTGGAACTCGTTCAACTCTTCAGGCGGGCGATGGCTGGTCATCTCCAGCGCTGCGCCGATCATCACCATCTCGCTGACCGCCTTGTCGACGGCCCGGGCGTAGCGGAAGTCCGCTGCGCAGCCGACGACGTTGACCACGCGCGGATGCCGCGGGCGATGGCGGCGGGCGTAGACCACCGGCACGCCGAGGTCAGTCGTGCCGCGGTACAGCACGATGTCGCCGGCTGAGAGCACCTCAGCCACGGCGGGTGAGAGTGCGTCGAGCGCAAGGGTATCCAGATGGATCCGCGGCAGCGGTCGGCAGGTCAGCCAATTCAGGGCCAGCGCATCTCGCTCGATC
This sequence comes from Lysobacterales bacterium, assembly GCA_014946745.1. NCBI lineage: Bacteria > Pseudomonadati > Pseudomonadota > Gammaproteobacteria > Lysobacterales > Lysobacterales bacterium. The sequence goes on from JADCRD010000001.1 coordinate 804,597, forward strand.
ACCTCCAGCAGGCCAGACACGGCGGCTCGCGTGCGGTCAACGTGTACCGCCACCCCTGTAGAGATCGGATTCCAGAAGCGCTCGCTGCTCCAGGCCCGCGGATAGAGATGGGTGACGACGGTGGGTATCAGGCGGATCGCCTGGTCCGACAGACGCACCGATTGCACCCAGCGAATCGCCTCGGCGGGTTCGAAGTTGTGCAGCATCTGGCCGGGTGCCGCCAGTTCTTCCGCCGACAGCCTGGGCAGGGCCCGCCAGTCGAAAGCGCTCTCGCCCAGATCGTCGGCGCTGGCGATCAGATACTCGCCTTCGTCGAGCACGGCGCTGCTGTAGCGCTCGGCGGCTTCTGCGATCGCCTTGAGGTCGGCGAGAGCAGGCTCGGGTTCTGAAGCCGCGCCGTACAGCCCGAAGTTCCAACTCTCGCGTCCCGACCAGTCGCGAACGTAAGGAAACAGGCGGCCCAAGTTGGAGGTCCGGCACTGGACCACATGAAAGGCGCGGTCCAGAAAGCTGTTCAGATGCACGGGCTCGGTTCGGCCGATGGTGCCGAGGAAGCCCTGCGAAAGCGCGTGCACGCTCATGCGGCGATCTCCTTGTGCGAAGCGCGGGCGAGGTGATCTGCCAGCAGCAGCAGATAAGCCGACTCGCGTTCGGTGAAGCCAAGCCGGTTGAGCGCCTTGGCGAGGAAGTCGAGAGGCTGCGCTTCGCCCCAAACGGCAAGCATCGCGCTGGACTCCGGCTGGTCTTGCGGGGCGCCAAGGCCTGCGGCCCGTCGGCGCAGTAGTTCGAGTTCACGGCTGCTGAAGCGGCTTTGCAGAAGCGCATCGAGCGCCGCGTCTGCAGGTGCTGCAGCCAGAACCCGCGTGCATAGGGCAAGCGCCAGCTGCTTGGTATCGACTGCACGCTCCAGGGCATCCAGCGCCAGTCCACTGAGCGCGCAGGGCTCAGGTTTCAGTAGGCATTCCATGTGCACGACCAGCCCGTTGCCCGTGCGGATGCCGCTGGATGTACCTTCCGAGATCAACGGAACCGTGTCCCAGGGTAGGTTGAACATGGCTTCGTCCAGCAGCTGTTCGGTGCAGCCATAGAGCCGGTTGCGCGTGGCCAGGAGTGTGTCTGGCGCCTGCAGGTCCACCACCAGAACCGGACCGCCGTTGCGCCACACGAAGTGATGGTCGATGACTTCGCAGGCTTCGCGGCGTGCAGCTGCCCGCAGACGGTGAGCCAAGCGCAGAAGCGGGGTGTGCCGAATGCCGGCGGTCACGCTGAGACGGTAGGCGATGACCGTCGATTCGGGGCTTGCTGCAGCCGCGTGGTCAACGAAATCGACATCGGGGAGTTCGATGCGCATGGGCTTACTCCTTGGCGGTGTACTTGAAGGAGGTGATCGCGATGAGGAACATCACCGCGGAGAAGATCAGCAGGAAGCCCACCGACACCCAGGGGTCGATCCGGAACTCGGTGTTCAGGATCAGTCCCTTGAACAGGTCGACGCTGTAGCTGGTCGGCATGACACGAGCGATCGCTTCGGTCAGCGGGAACTTGCTGGCCGGGAAGAACAGGTCGCCGAAGAACACGATCACCAGATTGACGACGGTGAACACATGGACGCCCGAGGAGTAGCTGGGCAGGACGCAGGCGATCGCCAAACCGAAGGAAACGAAGGCCGCTGCCACAGGGATCGAAACCGCCAAGGTCAGCAGCCAGCGTTCGAGGCTGAGGCCGGTGTCCAGAAGCGCAACAGCGCAAAGCAGGAACACCAGGGTGATGCCAATCGCCAGCAGCAGTTTGGTCAGGAACTCGGCCGCGAAATACGTCCAGAACGGCAAGGGCAGCATGCGGTACAGCCGAAGCGTGCTGGCGGAGCGTTCCTGCAGAACCTTGGCTCCGGTGGTGAACAAACCGAGATTGAGCAGGCTCATGATGATGATGGCCGGCAGGAAGAACAGCGGACTGGTCTCGCCGTCCACCCAGACCGTCTGCACCTTGAGCTGTGGCTGCAGCGCCATGATCTGTTGGGTGAGCACGGCGACCAGCGGTCGATCCATGCGGTAGGCCGAGATCTGCAGCGTCTCGCCATCGGTTCGGCTGATCCCGATGCGCGCCTTCTCCTGCTTCACCTCCAATGCGGCGTCCTCGACGCCGTGGCGCAGCGAAAACGCTTCTTCATCGAGCTTGAGCTCGCTGGCGAGCAGCGGCACCGTGGTGTCGAAGACGATGCCGACCCGGGTGGCAGGTGCGCTCAGGTAGTAGGCGTACGAGTAGAGCAGCAGGAACACCACCGGAATCGCCAGCGTCATCACCAGCGAAATCACGTTGCGGCGGAAGTAGGTCACCGACATGCCGCTGAACTGCTTGACCGCCCGCAAATCAGAGGGAGGGCTGGACATGTCAATTGACCGAGGCGATGTTGTCGACATAAAGGGCCTCCAGTGAGCGTGCGCCGAGCATCACTTCGGCGTTGAATCCCACGGCGCGCTCGGCTTCGAAAATCTCTTCGAGAATCCGCGGCAGCAGGGTCTTGTGGACGCGGAATTCCCGGCGTCCGGCATCGGGTTCGCCGAGCGGCGTGATCTCGGCCACGCTGGTCCAGCTCGCGTAGAAGCTCGCGGGAGCGCGCAGCGAGAGGAAGGTCAGATCGCTGCCTCGACCCAGCAGTTCGTCGCGCTCGGCACTGCCGCGGATCTGGCCGCGATCGATGAAGTAGACGCGGTCGCAGAGCTCCATCGCTTCGGTCATGTCGTGCGTGGCGATCAGGCCGCCCGTGCCTTCGCGCTCTTTCTTGCGCTTCACGCAGTCCCAGATCGCGCGCTTGGAGCGGATGTCGAGCGCCGCGGTGGGCTCGTCCATCACCAGGGTCGAGCGGCGACCGTAGAGCGCAACGAAGGCGGACAGACGCTGCTGCTGCCCCACCGAGAGGTCGCCGATGGTCTGGTGTGTGAGTGCATCAAGGCCCAGTGCCTCCAGCAGAGCGGCTGCGTCATCCGCCGCCTCGAGGCTGCTGCGCACCAGGCTCACCAGCTGACCGACCCGAACGTGGCTGGGCAGGGCGGAGCGCTGGAAGATGAAGCCGACTTCGCGCTTGTGGCTGGCACTGAAGCGGCGCGGATCGCTGCCGCAGACGGCGACGCGTCCCGACTGCGGAATGTTCACGCCCTCCAGCATTTCGAGCAGCGTGGTCTTGCCGGCGCCGTTGGGGCCGAGCAGGCCGACCATCTCCCCCGGCCTGCAGATGAGGCTGACCTTGTCGAGGGCGAGCTTCTCGCCATACGCAAGGCTGACTTCCTGTACGTGGATCAATGGAACTTGCATGGCGAGTCTCCAGGCCGGTCGGCAGGGAGGACCTGCGCGTGGCCAGCGCGCAGGTCCGGCCCGGTCAGGTTTACTTCTGCTGCTGGGCGGTGGCCGAGCCGTAGGTGCCGAGCGAACCGAGCGTGCCGGCGGTGCCGCTGGCCGAGCCGAAGGTGCCGGCGCAGCCGGCGGTGCCCAGACAGCCCGACGCGTTGGCGGTCACGCCTTCGGCGGTGATCTGGTTCTCAACGCTGCTGTCGCCCAGCACGACGTCCAGGGAAGCGTTCGGAGCGTTTTCGATGTTCTGCATGACGGTGTCCTCGTGAGTTCTCGTGGTTTGGATTGCGCCAGTCACTGGATGCAGTGCCCTGACGAAATCGAGAACGGAGGCTCCGCGAAAACCGTATCAGCGCGATTTCGAGACGCCGGCCGCGGGCGCGTCTTCGGCGAGTCCGCGCGACGGCGTGTTGGGGGCGTACGGGCGCACGCACCGGGTTCTGTCGCCGATGCGGGCGTGGCGTTTGCGCCGCGCGGACAAGGCAGGGCGCGCGCCTAGAGCGGGGGCGCGATGCACGAGCGCTAGTCGCGAGAGCTCGCAGGCTGTAGAAAAACAGCTTGCGAGCGCGGCCAGGGATGGCCGGGACGACGAAGCAAGCGCGTCAGCGATGGATGTGTCGTGAGTCGGTACGGACCTGCGCCGGACCGCCGACTTGAAAAGCTCCCCGGAAGGGAGCTTTTCGACAAGCTGCTCGCCTCGCGTGTGTCGGAGGTGCGCTGGGTCTATCGCCGCTGCGCGCGCAGCGCCGCCGCTGCGCACCAGCGCTCGGCGACGGCTGGCGAGGTGACACAGACCGCGCGCTCGGAGGCCACGCGCACGGCGCGCTCCAGCAGCTGGATGTCGGCTTCATGCTGGCGGGCGACGTGCGGGTCTTCGAAGAACACCACGCGCTGGCAGCGGTCGGCCAGCACCAGCTCGGCGATCTGCGCGTCCCCGCCCAGCGGGCCGCTCTGGTAACGGTCGACGAAGTCACGTTCGCGCGGCCAACCTTTCGACCAGGCGAGTTCGTTCAAGCGATTCCCGGTGGTGCCGGTGGCGATGCGGCGAGCGAAGCGCGCCAGCAGGTCGAAGTGGCGATCGGCGAACTCCACCATGGTCTGCTTGCGCGAGTCATGGGCGATCAGGGCAACGGTCTGCTGCTCGAACGCGAACAGCGGATCGGCGTCTTCAGTGCTGCCGAGGCCCGCCAGCACGCGCTCGACTTCGATCCACTCGACCGCGCCCGCGAGCGTCGAGACGAAGGGCTTGTCGTGAGTCACGCACTGGCGCTTCAGCGCCTGCGCCTCGGGATAGATCGACGACGGGTCGACCGGGTCCATCAGGTAGATGGCGCCGTCCAGCGCGGGCGCGATCTCGGTGCCGCCGGCGATGCCCGAGACCAGCTTCATCAGGCCGCCCTCGCGCCCCATCGGGTAGCGCACCAGCCCCGGGTGATCGGCCAGCGCGCGCCGCGACTCGATCACGTCGAAGGTGCGGCCGACCGCATGCAGGCCGAGTTCAAGCGCGCGCAGGCTGGGGCCCGAGCGCCGCAGCCAGCGGAACAGCAGGGCATCCGGGCCTTCGTGGTGGCGGCGGTTGGCGGCGAGGCCGAAGCGGAGAGGCATGGTGATCTCGAAGCGGCAGTGGCAGACCGCCCCACGTTAGCGGATGCAGGCCGCACGGGCGCGGGCCTGCATCCGTATTCAGCACCACGCTTCTAGCGTCGACCGACCAGGCCGAAGCCAATGGGGCCGTTGTCGCCGACCAGGATCAGGCGCTCAATGCCGTCACCGCGCTGCACCCAGGCGCGGCCGGTGAAGGGCGCTTGCGAGGGGTGTTCGCTGTCGCGCAGTTCGAAGCCGAGGAAGTAGTGCGACTCCGCAAGGGGAACCAGATCGCCGGTGAGACGGCAGGGGCCAGGCTCGGCTCCGCGAAGAATGCGCAGGCAAAGACGGCCTTCATCAGTGAGTTGCAGCCTGGCGTGATGGTCGATGAACTGCCCACCCATCCGCACTTCCCAGACGCCGCCAACGCGCTGCGTGGACACAGGGGATACAAACTCCTGCGGGCTCGGCGTCAGCGAAAGCTGGAAGCTGCGCCCGTTTTGCGTGCGCAGCCGGAAGGCGCCGCCGCCGGTGCTGAACGTGCCCTCCAGCTCGGTAGGGACCAGCCCGTTCGGATGGCCGCCCGTCCAGTTGCTCCCGTGTCGCGATAACTGAAGCGCCGAGTCGTCGGAGTATGTCGCGCGGGTCACCCAACCGACGTGCCCGACGAAACTGGGGCCCGGCACCGAGTCCTCGGTGCCGCCGAGCGCTGTCAGCACCCGCAGCTCACCGTGCTCGTCCACGCTGGCGAAGGCAGCTGCAGGACTGCTGCCGGGGAACTGGAGCTCAACGCCCGACAGGAGAGTAGGCGTGGACGCTGGGTCGGGCAGATCGCAGCCGAGCCCGCTGACTCGCGTGAGCCTGCGGATTGGGGTGCTGCCGCTGCCCATGCCCGCCCAGGTGCTCCGCCATCGCAGAAGCGCGTGCTCGCAGCTGATCAGCTCGATGCTCACCGTGCCCCAGGTGCCTCGCCTGAGGTCGCGCGGCTGGAAGCTGCCGAAGCGCATGCCGCGATTCACGTAGGCCGTGGCCTCGATGCGGCGCCCTTCGATGCGGCCGTCAAGATACAAATGCAGTGGCTCGCCCTGCAGGTCATAGACGAACCAGAAGGCCAGCGCGCGCTGCTCATCGAGGATCTGGATCGACAGGCCGTGGCCGCTCTGCTCAGGGTTGTACCAGGCTCCGCTGATGCCGGGTGGCAGCTGGGCAAATGCCGGCGTGAACAACAGCAGGGCGAGCAGCGGAAGCCGGGAGAAAAATGTCTTCATGGGACTCGTTCCTTTGCAGAGAGGTCGCGAGCTTGGCGTCCGGGCAAACGCGGACGAGCGCGCGCGACAGCAAGACGCCTGGACGTACAGGGTCAGTGCGCTGCTGTCTCAGCGATGGCCGACCAGGCCGAAGCCGGTCGGACCGTTGTCGCCGACGAGGACGATACGCAGCGAGTCGCCTTCGCCCTGCAGCCAGCCACGGCCGACAAAGGGCATGTCAGAGCGCGTGGTGTCGCTCAGGCTGAACTCGAAGAAGCCGGCGCTGCCCGCGTGCAGCGAGACCGTGCCGCGGTAGCGGCAGTCCGAGCCGAGGTCGAAGCAAAGGCTGCCGTCGGCACCGATGCGCAGCCCCACCGGCAGGTTGAAGAACTGCGTGCGCGTGACCACCCGCCAGTTCTGGGCCAGGGACGCGAGAGTCAGCGGCTGCGACAGCGGCGACGCAGACGGCGCGAGCTGCCAGCGCTCACTGGAGCCGTTGTCGAGCTGCAGGGCCAGCACGCCGCCGTCGGCTCCGATCTGCCAGTCGGCCGATGAGACCGCGGACGGCGCATTGAGCCAGGGCGCCATCGAGTAGCGACTCAGCTCGACGGTTGAGTCCTCGCGTGGCCGGGCCTTGATCAGCGCCCCCGGGAATCCGACGTAACCGGTCACGGGAATGGCGTCCGGGTGAAAGGCGCTGACGGTCTCCAGCGCCCACAGCCGACCCTGCTCGTCGCGTGCGGCATAGCCCCGGCCGTCGGGATAGACGTCGCGATCGATGGTCAGGGCATAGGCAGTCGGAGGATTCGCGTTGAGGTCGCAGTCCAGCCCCGCGATGCGCGTTAGCCGGCGGATCTCGCTGCTGCCGCTGCCGTAGCCGGGCAGGTCGCTGTCCCACTGCAGCAGGCCGCGATCGCAGCTGCTGAAATCCAGCGCGACCTCACCCCAGACGGGCATGTTCAAGTCCTCCCGGCGGAAACTGCCGAAGCGCATGCCGCGCGGCGCGTAGGCGGTGGCCTCGATGCGGCGCCCTTCGATGCGGCCGTCCAAGTACAGGTGCACCGGATTGCCCTGCGGGTCGTAGACGTACCAGAAGACAAGCGCGCGCTCGTTGTTGAGGATTTCTACCGACATGCCGTGTCCGCTCTGTTCGGGGTTGTACCAGGCGCCGCTGATGCCGGGCGGCAGCTGGGCGGCGGCGAGTGCGGGAAGGAGCAGGGCAAGGCAGGCGAGGCTGCGAGGTATGGACGTCATGAAGGTCACTCCGGCAGTGCGAGAAATGGATCCAGCAGGAAAGACGGCAGCGGTACGCGTCATCCCGTCTACGCAGGTTCGACGACGTGCCGCGAAAGGGCGCAGCACAGGCTGCCCGTGCAGGATGCCAAAGCGTCGGCCGCTGCACTGTTGCGTGACTGTAAGCCTGTTGTAGCCGCCCTTCGGGCCTGTGGGCTCGGGCGGTCGGTGGATACACGGAGGGCGTGAAGAGAGCGCGGCCCTCGTCGTGACGGCATCCGGCGGCGTTCGCTGAACGCCGACGTTCCTCTCGCGGCTGATTCGTGCGCGTGTGACCGGGCTCAGCTGCTGAGCGTGACCGGGATGCTGCGCCACTCAGGCTTCGGCGGCTCCAACGGCCGCATCTCGATGCAGTCGACCGGGCAGGGCGGCAGGCAGAGGTCGCAGCCGGTGCAGAGTTCGGCGATCACCGTGTGCATGCGCTTGGGCGCGCCGACGATGGCGTCGACCGGGCAGGCCTGGATGCATTTGACGCAGCCGATGCACAGCTCTTCGTGGATAAAGGCCACCCGCGGCGGCTGCTCCACGCCGTGCTCGGCCGACAGCGGCTTGGGCTCGCGGCCCAGCAGCTCAGCGAGCGCGCGCACGCCGGCTTCACCGCCCGGCGGACACTGGTTGATGTCAGCCTCGCCGCGGGCGATGGCCTCGGCATAGGGTCGGCAGCCGGGGTAGTGGCACTGGCCGCACTGGGTCTGCGGCAGCAGCGCGTTGATGCGCTCGACCACAGGATCCGCATCGACGCGGAAGCGTCGCGCCGCCCAGCCGAGCAGGGCGCCGAGCGCGAGCGAGAGCAGGACGAAGGCGATCAGTCCGCTCATCGCTTCGCTACTGCGCCGACGCCGCGCCGAGATGCGCGCGCAGGGCCTCGCCCATGGCGATCTGCGGCTCGGAGGCCTCCAGATCTTCTGCGGACTCGCGTGCGGCGACCTTGGCCTGGGCCAGGGCGAACGCCTGCTCCCAGTCCAGGGTTTCGTTGAGCGCTTCGATCAGCAGGGCCCGCCCGAAGTAGGTGAAGTCGGAATCGACGCCGCAGCCGAACGAGGTGCGGTCCGCGCGTGCGGCGGTGATCACCAGCGTGTGCTCATCGGCCAGCGCCGGCAGAAAGCCACCCGAGTAGCAGGCCGAGACGATCAGGATGCGCCAGCGGATGCCGGCGTCATCGAGCATCTCGCGCAGGTCTTCGGGCGCGATCGGGTTGAGCGGCAGCGGGTCGAGGGCGACGTGCAGCCGGTGGTCCTCGTAGCCGTGGGTGGTCATGAACAGCAGCAGCACGTCCTCTTCGAGGTTCATGCGCCGGCCGAAAGCCTTCAGCGCCCGCGCGAGATTGGTGCGGCTGGCCAGCGGCGTCGCCTCGACGGTCTGCGGATTGTTCAGCAGGCTCAGCACCCGCGGGCCGGCGCCGAGGCGCTCGGCGAACAGCTGGGCCGCGTACTCGACCTCGTTGCGGAACACGTTTTCGGCGCCGTCGGCGCCAAAGGCCAGGGCGAACAGCTCGCGCTCACCCGGCTCGCCCTTCGGGATGGTCGACAGCGCCTCGCGCAGTCGACGCGGCTGCTCGAACATCAGGGCTTCCGGGTCGAAGTCGAACTGCGGCTGCTCGGCCTCCCACTCGGCTGCAAGCGCGTCCACGTCGGGATACCAGAAGCCGGTGTAGCGGGCGCCCTGCAGGGGCAGCAGGCCGCCGATCGCCATCAGCGCGCACGCCGCCAGGTGCCGCAGGGGTTGGCGCTCGGGCACCAGCCAGCGCAGCAGGCGCCAGATCAGGGCGAAGGCGAACAGCCAGGCCACCAGCAGAAGCAGCGCCGTCTCGCGCTGGCCCGCGGCCGCCGACTCCGCGCCCAGCAGCCCGCCCAGCCAAGCCTCGATGTCCTCGGGGGGATAGAAGGGCAGGGCGGCGAGCAGGATGCGCAGCGGCAGCAGCCCGATCAGCAGATAGCCGGCCAGCGCCCGCCATCCGCCCGGACGCCGCAGCAGTTTGGCGGCAGCACTTGCGAGCAGGCCGAGCAGGGCGACGCTGCCGCAGACCGCCACCAGATGCGCCCAGAACAGTGCCCGTGGATCGGGCACTGCGTACCAGCCGGCAACCAGTTCGACCGCAAGATGCAGTACCAGCCCCCACGCGATCAGCCGGCCCGAAGGCGGCAGCGGACGCGAGCGCGGACGCAGCAGCAGGCCCAGCTTCAGCCCCTGGCCCAGCCCGGCCAGACGTGCGCGCAAGCTCATGCGAAGGCGGCGGGCTCGATGCCGCGGAAGTCGACATGACGGGCGTGGCCGTTCGCGGCCTCGCCCTCACGCGGCTGCGGGTAGTCCTCGGCGCGATCGATCAGCACGGTGCGCAGGCCGGCCGCGCGGGCGGCGTCGAGCTCTTCGACCACATCCGACAGGAACAGAACTTCAGCCGGCGCGAGCTGCAGCGCTTCGGCGATGCGCGTGTAGCTGGCGGCCTCGCGCTTGCCGCCGATCTCGGTGTCGAAGTGGCCGGAGAACAGCGGCAGCAGGTCGCCGGCTTCGCTATGGCCGAAGAACAGCTTCTGCGCGCCGACCGAGCCCGAGGAATAGACGTACAGCGGCAGGCCGGCGGCGTGCCAGGCGCGCAGCTGCTCGGCGGCATCGGCATAGACGTGGGCGGCGAAGTCGCGGTTCTCGTAGCCGGCCTTCCAGAGCATGCCCTGCAGGGCCTTGAGCGCCGTGTGCTTACGGTCCTCGTCGATCCAGCCCTGCAGCACGGTGACGATAGCGCCGCCGGAAGCGCCGGTCTCCATCGCCACCGCATCGACCCAGCGCGCGACCTCGGGGTCCGTGCCGCGGGCCTTGAGAAAGGCCGGCAGGGCGCGGCGCGCGTAGGGGAAGAGCACGTCCTTGACGAAGGAGATCGAGCTGGTCGTGCCTTCGATGTCGGTGAGCAGGGCGCGGATCGTCATGGCCTCAGGCGGCCTCGCGCTCGTAGCGCGGGAAGCGCTGGGCGATGTCGGTGCCGGTGAAGTTCGCCACCCAGCCGGCCGGGTTGTTGAACAGGCGGATGGCGATGAAGTAGGGCTGCTCGCTCATGTCGAACCAGTGGCGCGTGTTGGCCGGCACGCTGATCAGGTCGCCGGCCTCGCACAGCACCTCGTACACCTTGTCGCTCGGGTGCAGGGTGAACAGGCCCGAGCCGCCGACGAAAAAGCGCACCTCGTCTTCGCTGTGGGTGTGCTCGTTGAGGAACTTCTGGCGCAGGGCGGCGCGGTCGGGGTGGTCCGGGTTCAGGCTCACCACGTCCACAGTTTGATAGCCGCCTTCGGCCATCAGCCGGTCGATGTCGGCGCGGTAGGCGTTGATCACTTCGTCCTGCGAGGCGCCCGGCTTGACCGGTGCGGCGGCTTCCCAGCGCTCGAAGCGCACGCCGATGGCGCGCAGCTGCTCGGCGATGGCGGCGTGCTCGCTGCTCTCGAACAGCGGCCATTCGGGCTGTGCTTCGTTGAAGATGCGGATGCGGCTCATGCGTTCAGTCTCCTCAAGTCCAGTTCGCAGGCGAGCAGAAATTCCAGTGCGTCCAGATGGCGGCGGGCTTCCGCCAGGTCGCGGCCCCAGGCGTACACGCCGTGGCCGTCGATCAGGTAGCCGTACAGATTGGGCTGGCCCAGCAGCGGTTCAATCTGCGCGGCAAGCGCGTCCATGTCCTGGCTGTTCGGCAGCACGGGAATGTCGACATCCAGCTCGTGCGTCGCATTGCCGCGAAAGGCCTTCAGCAGCTCATAGCCGGACAGGCGGATGTGGCCGTCCTTGGCGAACAGCCGCGAGGCCACGGTCTGGGTGTGCGAATGCGTGTGCAGCACGCAGCCGATCTCGGGAAAGCGCCGGTAGATCTGCGTGTGCAGACCGGTCTCGGCGGACGGGCGCAGTTCGGTCTGCACACCGCGGCCGTCGAGGTCGACGACCATGATGTCGGCGGGCGTGAGCCGGCCTTTGTCGCGGCCGGAGACGGTGACTGCGATCAGCTCGCCGTCAAGGCGCATGGAGAAATTGCTGCTGGTCGCTGGCGTCCAGCCCAGCCGCGCCAGATCGGCGGCAGCGGTGATGATGTCGTTGGCGCGCTGCGGCAGGGCCGCGCGGGCGGCGTCGGTCAGGGTTTTCATGGGCGCGAAGTGTAGCCGGCTGCGGCGGAGCGGGCGCATGAAGACGCGCACTGAGCCGTTCCGCCGGGGCGATAGCGAGGCCTCGCGGCCCGCGTGCGAGGCAACTGCGAATCGTTCGCGCGGAGCTTCATGCGGCCTGCATCTGCCGATCGGCATGGTGCGCCCACGCCGCCTGGACACGCCCCGCGGCAAGGCATGGCGCTCGCGACTTGACCCCGGTCAACGCGGCACCTTGCCGAGCCGCGTAGGCTGCCGCCCAGCTGCGCTGATCCCCAGCCAACGCCAGGAGTCACCGATGTCCAACACCCCGAGCCTTCCCAGCCGCCGCCAGTTCTTCCGCACCGCCGCCGTGGCCGCGGTGGGCGCGCCCATCGCCTTCAAGCTGATCACCCAGCCGGCAATGGCGGCGTCCACCAAGCCGCCGCTGCCCCTCGACAACCCGCAGGCTGTCGCGCTGGGCTACATCGAGGACGCCGCCAAGGTCGACAAGACCAAGTACGCCCAGTTCAAGGAAGGCAGCAACTGCAACAACTGCCAGTTCCACCAGGGTGCCGCTGGCGACTGGGTCGACTGCATGCTGTTCCCGAACAACAGCGTGGCCGGCCCGGGCTGGTGCGTGTCGTGGGCGCCGAAGGCGGGCTGATCGCTGCAAAGATGCGTCATGCAGAAGGGCCGGCGTTTGCCGGCCCTTCTTTTTGCCTTAGCGGAAGCCGCGGGCCCTCGCTGCGCCTCAGTCGGCGCCCTCGAAGCCGTCAGCGAACATCGGCGCGTCCGTGAGCACCGCGAGGCCCGCAAGCACGGCCGCATCCATCTTGAGAATGCCCCCGGCCAGCTGGCGCGGGCGCAGCAGGTTCTGCGGCAGGTCCGTGGCCTGGTGGTAGTGCGGATAGATGCCCGCGCCGTTCTCCCAGGTGAACATCGCCGGGATGCCGCGGGCGATGAAGGGCCAGTGGTCGGAGTAGGCCTGGGTGCCGGCTTCGATCAGCCGCAGCTCCGGCGCATAGGTCGCCGCCGCCGCGCGATAGCGCGCGAACTCGGCCTGGAAGGCTGACGTGGTTTCGATGCGCGTATCCAGCAGGTCGCTGGTGGCGTGCGCGATCATGTCGAGGTTGATCATGTGCTCGACGTTGGCGAGCTGGCCCGAGTCGGCCAGGCTCTGCACCCAGGCGTAGGCGCCGACCAGGCCTTGCTCCTCACCGGCGAAGCAGGCGAACACGATGCTCTTCTCGGTGGCCACCTGCTCGAAAGCGCGCGCCAGCTCGATGACGCCCGCGCACCCCGACGCATTGTCGTTGGCGCCCGGCTGCGGGCTGGCGCTGCCGTCGCAGCGCGCGCTGTTGCGCGAGTCGTAGTGCGCGCCGACCACGATCCAGCGCTCCGGTCGCACGCGGCCGAGCTTGATGCCGATCGGGTTCTGAAGCTGCACCGGCGGCGGTGCGGGCGAGCAGCTGGTGTTGCTCAGGGTGAAGTCATGGCTGGAGGACACCAGCCCGGCCTCGCCGAACCGCGCCAGGATGTAGTCGCGCGCCTGCGCCAGGCCCGGGCTGAAGCTGTTGCGATTGAAGGCCGACAGCGCAGAGACGGTGGTGAACCAGCGCTCGGTGTCGATCCGTGCGACCAGCGCATCCACGGCGGGGTCGGTGGCACCGCGCGCCTTGGCCATGGCCTCGGCAGAGACTGCCCGGGCGACGACGCCGTCCTTGGGCACCGGCATGCCGCCCAAGCCGCCCAAGCCCGCGACTCGCGCCAACGCCGCCGGGCGGCGCACCAGGCTGTAGCCGCCGACCACCGCCACCACCGGCTCCGGGTAGTGCTGGGTGCAGACCAGATCGCGGACCACGATCTCATCGCGGGCGAGCTGCGCCGGGCCCGCGCGGCTGCCTTCCAGGGCAAGCCAGGCTTCCAGCGCCTTCGGCTCGACGCCCACCAGGCGCTCGCTGCCGAAGTCCACTGTCCACAGAAAGCCGGCGCGCTGCGGCAGTGCGTCTGCTGTCGCGCCGGGCCCCGTGTGGGTCGCCAGCACCACGGTGGGCACCGGGCGCGACGTGGGCTCAGGCTTGGGCTCGGCAGCGCCTGTCGTCGCGGTGAGCGCCGGCAGCCAGAGCAGCCCGAGCAGCCCGAGCAGCAGTTGATGAAGTCGCATGGGCTGCCTCCCCGCAGCCTGCCGCGTGATTCGCGGCAGGCGCAGGATAACTCCGCGACCGCGCCGGCGATGGGACCCGGGCGGACAGAACGCCGAGGACCGACCGCCTTGCGAGCAAGGCTTGGCAGTCGCCTGCCGCCGCGCGCGGCAGTGACGGTCGATTCCGCATGCGACTTCCGCCGCGGAGCCTGTCGGCCGGGTTGAGAACTGCGCCGCGCTCGCGCACCCTGTGCGGCCGCCGGAATCGGCGGGCCTCCCCGTACTCACAGCCAAACGCTCCCATGGACCTGATCGACGACCTCACCTGGCGCGGCCTGCTGGCCGACTGCACCGACACCGACGCGCTGCGCAAGCGCCTGGCCGAGGGACCGATCACGCTGTACTGCGGCTTCGATCCGACCGGCGATTCGCTGCACGTCGGTCATCTGATGGGCCAGCTGACCCTGCGCCGTTTCCAGCGCGCAGGGCATACGCCCATCGCGCTCGCCGGTGGCGCCACCGGCATGATCGGTGACCCCTCCGGCAAGTCGGCCGAGCGCAATCTGCTGACCCGCGAGCAGCTCTCCCACAACATCGCCTGCATCAAGGACCAGCTGGCCCGCCTGCTCGACTTCGGCAGCGGCGCCAACCCCGCCGTGCTGGTCGACAACGCCGACTGGACCGCGCCGCTGTCCTTCCTCGACTTTCTGCGCGACGTCGGCAAGCACTTCCCGCTGAGCGCGATGCTGGCCAAGGACTCGGTGAAGTCACGCATGGCCGGCGAGAGCGGCATCAGCTACACCGAATTCAGCTACCAGCTGCTGCAGGCCTACGACTTCTACCACCTGCGCAAAGCCTTCAACTGCGAGCTGCAGATCGGCGGCTCCGACCAGTGGGGCAACATCACTGCCGGCACCGAGTTCGTGCGCCGCAAGCTCGGCGTGCCGGTCTACGGCTGGACCTTCCCGCTGATCACCAAAGCCGACGGTTCGAAGTTCGGCAAGACCGAATCCGGCGCGGTCTGGCTGGACCCGGCGCGCACCAGTCCCTACCGCTTCTACCAGTTCTTCGTGAACACCGAAGACGCCAAGGTCAGCGAGTACCTGCGCAAGTTCACCTTCCTCGACCGCGCCGACATCGAAGCCTTGGAGGCCGCCCACGCGGCCAACCCCGGCGCCCGCGAAGCGCACCGGGCCCTGGCCCGCGAAGTGAGCACCGTGGTGCACGGCGCCGAGGCTACCGGGGCCGCGATTGCGGCCAGCCAGATCCTGTTCGGCGCCGAAATCGGCGACACACCGGAAGCGGTGTTCGAGGACGTGATTGCCGAGATCCCGAACGCTGAGCTTGAGCGCGCCCAGCTCGAAGGCGAGGGCGCCGCACTCGTCGATCTGCTGGTGCTGAGCGGCCTGTGCCCTTCGAAAGGCCAGGCCAAGCGCGATCTCGAAGGCGGCGGCATCTACGTCAACAATCGCCGCAGCACGGGCAGCGACCAGCGTCTGCACGCCAGCGACCTGCTGTTCCACCGCTACTTGCTGCTGCGCCGCGGCAAGAAGAGCTACGCCGCACTGCGGGTGAACTGAGGCACGCAAGGCCGCCGCCGCCGGCCGTCATTGAGCCTGCGCGGTCGCGGCAGGCCATCACAGCGCGGGAGCATTGGCGCCGACGATCGCCGTCAGTCGCACCGCATGTGGCGGGCGCGCTTCCGCTGCTGCGCCCGCGCTTGTGCCTTCAGGCCGCCAGCTCCCCCGTCTGCAGCCGCCACAGCCCCGCGTACAGGCCGTCTCGCGCCAGCAGCGCTTCGTGGGTGCCGGACTCGACGATGCGGCCTGCGTCCAGCACATGGATGCAGTGCGCATGGCGCACGGTCGACAACCGATGCGCCACCACCAGCACGCTGCGGCCCTGTGCGGCCTTCGCCAGCGAGCGCTGGATTGCGGCCTCGGTCTCGTTGTCGACCGCAGAGGTCGCTTCGTCCAGCACCAGCAGGGGCGGGTCGCGATACAGCGCACGGGCGAGCGCGATGCGCTGGCGCTGGCCGCCCGAGAGCGTGTGGCCGCGTTCGCCGACTTCCGTGTCGAAGCCCTTCGGCAGCGCCGCGATGAAACCGTGCGCCTCGGCCGCGCGTGCGGCGGCTTCGATGCGCGCGAAGTCGGGCGTGGCGTCGCCGTAGGCGATGTTCTCGGCGACCGTGCCATCGGTGAGGAAGGGCTCCTGCGCGACATGGCCGATCTGCCTGCGCAGCAGGCTGCGCGGCAGCTCCTCGATGTCGATGCCGTCGAGCTCGACGCGGCCGGCGCTGGGCGTCTCGAAGCGCAGCAGCAGCTTGATCAGGGTGCTCTTGCCGCTGCCGGTGGCACCGACCAGGCCCACGGTGTGGCCGGCCGGCACGTCCAGATCGATGCCGTGCAGCACGTCCGTCTCGCCATAGGCAAAGCGCAGGCTGCGGAAGCGCAGGGCGCCGTGGACGCGCTCGCCCAGCTGCCGCTGACCGCGGTCGGCGGGCTGCGGCAGGGCCAGCAGGTCGAACACCCGACGCACCGAAGTCATGCTGCGCTGATACAGGTCGGTGAGTTCGGCCAGCCGCGTCAGCGGCCACAGCAGGCGCTGGGTGAGGTAGACGAGTGCCGAATAGCTGCCGACGCCGAGCTCGCCGCGCAGGGTCAGCACGCCGCCGTAGAGCAGAGTGGCGACGAAACCCGCGAGGATGGCGATGCGGATGACCGGCGTGATCGCCGCTGCCACGCGGATGGCCTCGGCATTGCGCTCGCGATAAGCGGCGCTGGCGTCGTCCAGATGCTTCAGCTCGGCGCTCTCGGCGGTGTAGGCCTGGATGGTCGCCATTCCCTGCAGGTTGTTCGACAGGCGCTGGGAAATGCCGGCGGCGGCTTCGCGCGCGGCGGCATAGCGCGGCTGCAGGCGTCGCATGAACCAGAAGGCGCCAAACAGGATCAGCGGCACCGGCAGCAGAGCGAGGATGGCCAGCGGGGCCGAGAGCACGAAGAACACCGCACCCACCAGCAGGGTCGAGCAGAACACCTGGATCAGATCGTGGGCGCCGTTGTTCATGAAGCGCTCGATCTGGTGCACGTCCTCGTTCAGCACCGACGACAGTCGACCGCTGCGCGCATCCGCCAGCGCGCCCGGCGTCAGCCCCTGCAGATGCGCGTAGGCCTCGATGCGCAGGTCGTGCTGCAGGCTCTGCGCCAGGTTGCGCCAGCGCACCATCGCGAGGTACTCGGTCAGCGACTCCAGGCCCCAGATCAGCACGGTCAGTGCGGTGAGCAGCAGCAGCTGATGGATCGGATCAGGCAGCCCCATGCGCGCGATGAAGGACTCGCGCTGGTTCACCACCACGTCGACAGCGATGCCGATCAGGATCTCCGGCAGCACGTCGAAGACCTTGTTGAGCACCGTGTAGACGGTGGCGATCGAAGCGGTGCGGCGATAGCTGCGGGCGTGGCCCAGCAGGCGGCGTAGCGGGTGCATGGCGCGGGCCCCGGCAAGATGGCGAAGCCGGGCAGTGTAGGCGTCCGCGCTGCGGCCGCGCGTGCCATTGGGGGCGCAGAAGAACGCGGCCGGACCTCATGGCACCCGGCCGCGTTCGGTCAGACGAGGTCTGAGATCAGGCCGCGCGCGCGGGCAGGCCCTCGTGGGCGCGCTCGTTGGGGCGATAGGTCTCGTACACCACGACCGTGATTTCCAGCTCACCCAGATGCTGTTCGATCAGCGGTTTGACCTCGGCCCAGTCGAGACCACCGACGCCGGTGGCCAGTCGCGGCAGGGCGAGGCTGGCCCAGCCTTCCTTTTTCACTTCCTTGGCCAGCGCGCGCAGCGCGTGGTTCACATGCTGCACCGTGGCCTTGCCGGCTTTCGCGCCGTGGTCGTACGCCGCCTCCTGGGTGAACAGCGCGACGATGCGGCTGGGGTAGACGCCGCCCCAGCTCCAGATCTCGCCGGCCTTCGGGTGCTGGGTGTGGCAGTAGTGGCGGAAGTCCTTGTACATGGCCGGCACCGCCTCGTGCAGGGCGAAGGCCAGGCCCTGGTCGAAGGCATCGTTCGGGGCGACGCCGTGGGCAATGGCCTCGGCCTGGCTGTGGCGGATGTCACCGGATACGTAGCGGATCATGGGGCCTCCTTCGAAGGCGTGCGGGATACGGCCCCATGCTGCGCTTCGACGAATCGCCGGGTTTTGACAAGTCTCAAGCCACCGGGGGCATAGGGTGGGTCTTGACCCACCAAAGCCGAACGCTCGCGTCGATTTCGGTACTTGCCGTGCCGATGAAGCCACCGGCGGAGCGAAGGCAGCGCCTCGAAGCGGTGGGGCGAGACCCACCCTATTGGAAGCGGACGCATAGGGTGGGTCTTGACCCACCGGAGCCAAACGCTCGCGCCGGTTTCGGGAATACGCTCGCACGGGTTTCGGCAATTGCCGCGCCGACGCGGGAACCGGCGGAGCGAAGGCAGGGCTTCGACGCGGTGGGTCAAGACCCACCCTATGGGCAGCGGATGCGTTGGGTGGTCTTGACCCACCGGAGCCAAACGCTCGCGCCGGTTTCGGAAATACGCTCGCACGGGTTTCGGCAGTTGCCGCGCCGACGCAGGAACCGGCGCAGCGAAGGCCGCGCTTCGACGCGGTGGGTCAGGACCCACCCTATGGGACGCAGTGCACGGTCCCGACGGGCGCCGGATGGAATGCGCTGTCTAGAACCCGCCGCGCACGCCAATGCCGATGCTGATTCGCGGCCGCTCACGGGTGTTCCAGTCGCGCGGCCACAGATGGATCTCGCGTGCGTCGACTTCCGGCAGCGTCAAGCGTTGCTCGCCAAGCTGCACCTCGCGTTCGCCCGTGATGCGCCCGGTCAGCGTGAGGAAGCGTCCGGGCACGACTTCGTTGGGGTCCACGCTGCCGGCACGGATCGCGATGAAGCGCCCGCCGTCCCGGCCCTGCGGGATGGGTCTGGCCTGCGCGTCAGTGGGGAAACCCAGCACCTCGATCTCGACGTAGCCCTCGTACTCGTTGAGGGCGATGACCATGCCGCCCCACAGCACGCTGCGATCCATCTGCGCCTCGATCTGCGCGGCGACGGCGCTGGGCGAGGGGCTGGGCTCGGTCGGCGCGTCGCGGAACAGCGGCGTCGGCACACAGGCGGTGAGCGCCAGCGCGATCAGGGGAGACAGCAAGCTGCGCATCTTCATGTGCCTTCCTCACGTTTCAGCCAGTCCAGACGGGTGCTGGGATGGGTTTCGCCCAGGGCTTCGCGCAGGTAGGGCAGGGCCTGCGACAGCGCCTGGTCGAAGCGATAGGGCGGGTTCACGATCAGCATGCCGCAGCCGTTCATGCGCAGCGGCGAGTCGTCGGGCCGCACCAGCAGTTCGGCCAGCAGCACCGACTTTGCCGGCAGCTCGGCGGCGCGCCGCAGGAAGCGCGCCACGCCGGCGCGCCGCTTAATCGGGAACCACACTGCGAACACCGCCTGCGGCAGGCGCTCCAGTCCCTGGCGCACGGCGCCGAGGATGGCGTCGTACTCGGCTTCCTGGGCTTCGAAGGGCGGGTCGATCAGCACCAGGGCGCGGCGCTCGATGGGCGGCAGCAGGGCGCGCACGGCAGCGTAGCCATCGCGGGCCTCGGCTTTGGTGCGCGCGAAGGGCTCCAGCGCCGCAGCCAGCGCCGACTGCTCGCCCGGCTGCAGCTCGCAGGCGACCAATCGATCCTGCGGACGCAGCGCGCGTGCGGTCAGCAGCGGTGAACCGGGATAGGCGCGCAGCGGGGCGATGCCGTGGCCGCTGTGGGCGAAGGTCTCGGCATCGAAACGGTCGACCGCGTCGACATAGGCGGCGACCAGCGGCGGCGGGCTGGCGCGGCGCTTGGGCTGCTGCTCGATCGGGCGGCGGTCGATCAGCTTGAGGATGCCGCCCTCGGCCTCGCCGGTCTTCTGGGCGTCTCCCGAATCGAGCAGGTAGCCGCCGCGACCGCCGTGGGTGTCGAGCAGCAGAAAGCCGGTGTCCTTGCGCTGGAAGGCCTCGATCAGGCCCAGCAGGGTGGCGTGTTTGAGAACGTCGGCGAAGTTGCCGGCGTGAAAGCTGTGCTTGTAGTTCATCGCCTCATTATGCGGGCGCGCTCGGCTCACGGTGACTTCCGGCGCAGAGGCATTCAGCCCGCGGCGGCCGTACAGTGCGCCCCGGAGCGGGCATGGAGCCCGCTGGGGGAGAGACCATGAAGAAGCTGCTGAAGTGGGGGCTGCGCGGGTTCCTCGTGCTGCTGCTGGCGGGCGGTGGGCTGCTGGCGCACACGATCTGGTTCAAGCCGCTGAAGATCGAGTGGTTCTACGAGCGGGTGTTTGTCGAGTTCGCTTTCAATAGCCCGGAGCTGCTGTCCTCGCTGCGGATGCTGCCGGGCTGGCTGGACTGGTACAGCGATGAGTTGGACGATGCCTCGCTGGCCAGTGAGGAGGCCCTTCGCGCCAAGGTGCGCGACGACCTCGCCACCTTGCGCAGCTACGACCGCCGCGCGCTGGACGCCGAGGGTCAGCATTCCTACGACCTGCTGGAGACATTTCTGGCCGTGCAGGTCGAGGGCGAGCGTTTCGCCTATCACGACTATCCCTTGAACCAGCTGTTCGGCGTGCAGAACGGCCTGCCGACCTTTCTCGCCACCCAGCATTCGATCGCCTCCACGAGCGATGCCGAGAGCTACCTCGCGCGTCTCGCCGCGGTGCCTCGCAAGCTTGATCAGGTGCTGGAAGGCGTCCGCCATCGCGAGTCGCTGGGCATCCTGCCGCCGCGCTTCGTGGTGGAAAAGGTGCTGACCGAGATGCGCGGTTTCCGCGACGCCGCGCCGGAGCAGAACATCCTGTATACGAGCTTCGACGAAAAGCTGGGCAAGCTCGAAGGGCTGTCGGGCGAAGATCGCGCGGCCCTCCTGGCGCGCGCCAGCGCCGCCATCGTCGAGCATGTGCAGCCGGTGTACGGCCGCCTGATCGACTACTACGACGCGCTGCTGCCGAAGGTGCAGAACAACCACGGCGTGTGGGCGCTGCCGGACGGTGAGGCCTACTACGCCTGGGCTGTGCGCTCGCAGACCACCACCGACATGACGCCGGACGAGGTGCATGCGCTGGGCCTGCGCGAGGTCGAGCGGATCGGTGCGGAGATGGACGCCATCCTGCAGGCGGAAGGGCTGATCGAGGGCAGCATCGGCGCGCGCGTGCAGCAGATCGCGCAGCGACCGGACCAGCTGTATCCGAACACCGACGAAGGCCGCCAGCAGATCATCGACGACTTCCAGGCCATCATCGACGAGATCGATCAGGGCATCGGCAGCGCCTTCAACCTGCGGCCGGCGGCAGGCGTGAAGGTCGAGCGCGTGCCGGAGTTCCGCGAGAAGACCGCGCCCGGCGCCTACTACAACGCGCCGGCCTTCGATGGCTCGCGCCCGGGCATCTTCTACATCAACCTGCGCAATACGGCAGAGGTGGCGCGCTTCGGCATGCGCACGCTGGCCTACCACGAGGCGATTCCGGGCCATCACTTCCAGATTGCGATCCAGCAGGAGCTGAAGGATGTGCCGACCTTCCGCAAGCTGCTGCCCTTCACCGCCTATGCGGAAGGCTGGGCGCTGTACACCGAGCGACTGGCCTGGGAGATGGGCTTCCAGAAGAACCCGCTGGACAACCTCGGCCGCCTGCAGGCCGAAATGTTCCGCGCCGTGCGCCTGGTGGTGGACACCGGCCTGCACCACAAGCGCTGGACCCGCGAGCAGGCCATCGACTACATGCTGCAGATGACCGGCATGCCCGAGACCGATGTGGTTGCCGAGATCGAGCGCTACCTGGTGATGCCGGGCCAGGCGCTGAGCTACAAGGTCGGCATGAATGCGATGCTGGACGCCCGCGAGCGGGCCCGCAGCGCGCTCGGCGAGCGCTTCGATCTCAAGGGCTTCCACGACGTCGTACTGCAGTCGGGCTCGATGCCGATCACGCTGTTGAACCGCCGCGTCGATGCGTGGATTGCGGCGCAGAAGTCGGGTTGATCGGAGGATGAGGGGCGTGTCGCCCTGAAGGGGCCGCGCCCATCGGGGCGCGGGAGCCGACCCTGCGGCTTCCGCGCCCTGTGCCCCAGTATCGCCGCGCGCAAGCGCTCAGGGTAAGACACGCTCTTTCGGGCCAAGTCTCCACAGCCCGCTCTTCGTGCCCACCCTGCGGGTCGCGAGCAAGCTCGGGCCTGCAAACAGCTGGGCTTCGCGGGACGACCCGCGGAGAGCAAGGGTTCTGTTTTTGTTCGTCTGCTGCCGTGGCTTGCAGGAGACTGCTGGCAGGCGACCGCGGCCTTGGCATCGTCAGGCCGCGCGTGTGGCGAGCTCGAATGCCTGGCCAACACCCGGCGTTCGGGATCGGAACGTCGCGAAGGCTGAGCCTCGCCCGCCGGCGTACCCGGCGGGCGAGGCGAGCTGTGCTACTCGCCCAGCAGATGCTTCTGCCAGAACAGCATGCTGGCAGCGCTGAAGTAGTCGTTGTTGGTCTTCTTGGCGAAGCCGTGGCCCTCGTCCTGGAACACGAGATACCAGACGTCACCGCCATTGCCCTGCACGGCGTCGACGATCTGATCGGCCTCGGACAGGGGCACGCGCGGGTCGTTGGCGCCCTGGGCGACGAACAGCGGCGAGCGGATCTTGTCGGCGTTGTTCAGCGGCGCGATCT
Source organism: Lysobacterales bacterium (assembly GCA_014946745.1). Taxonomy (NCBI): domain Bacteria; kingdom Pseudomonadati; phylum Pseudomonadota; class Gammaproteobacteria; order Lysobacterales; species Lysobacterales bacterium. Next base: position 827,002 of record JADCRD010000001.1, read on the forward strand.
CCTCGAAGAACTTGGCGATCTCAGGCTCGCGCTCATCGCCGTACTCGGCGCGGCGCAGGTCGCGGCGGTAGCTCTCGGTGTTCTTCAGGAAGGTGCTGAAGTGCGAGATGCCGACCACGTTGATACCGGCAGCGAGGCGGTCGGCGTAGTCGACCAGGGTGGCCAGCACCATGTAGCCGCCGTAGCTGCCGCCTGAGACGCCGACTTTCTCTGCGTCGAGGCCCGGCTGCTGGGCGATCCAGTCGAGCAGGGCGCCGATGTCCTTGACCGAGTCCTTGCGCTTCAATCCGTTGTCGAGGTCGAGAAAGGTCTTGCCGTAGCCGGCCGAGCCGCGCACGTTCGGCACCAGCACCGCCACCTGCAGCTCGTCGAGCATGAACTGCACGGCCGGGCTGAACACCGGCAGGGCCTGGGCCTCCGGGCCGCCGTGGATGTTGATCACCACCGGCAGCTTGCGGTCGGCCGGCACGCCGGCCGGGCGGTAGTAGAAGGCCGGAATCGACAGGCCGTCGAAGCTCTCGTAGCGGATCAGCGTGGGCGCAACGAAGCGCGAGGCGTCGAGGCCGCCGACTTCACCCTCGGTCCAGCGGGTCAGGCTGCGGGCGGCCAGATCGACCACATAGACATCGCTGGGCGTGATCGCGCTGTTCAGCGTCAGCGCAATGCGGCCGCCGTCCGGCGAAAAGCCCATGCCGCCGATCACGCCGACCGGTAGTTCGGGCAGGGCCACCGGCTGATGGTCGGGCAGGGACAGCACGTGCAGTCGGAAGATGCCGTCTTCGTTGCTGGCGTAGGCCAGATGACGGCCGTCGGAGGCGATGTCGAAGGCCACCACATTCCAGTCGAGATCGGCTGTGAGCACCTGCACCGGCTGGCCGGGGCGGTGGTAGCGCAGGCGGCGGAACTCGCTGTTCTCGTCGGAGATGAAGTAGATGCCCTCACCATCGGGCGCGTAGCGCAGGCCGCCGAAGGCCGCTTTGCCGCCCTCGACCGGGAAGCGTTCGAGCGTGCCGGTCGCAAGATCGACCTCGCCCGGATAGGCCTCGTTGATCGACACGTACTGCTGCACCAGCAGGCGCTTGCCGTCGGCCGAGAAGTCGCTGGCGTACCAGGTGCCGCCCTCGGTGAGAACGGCGCGCGCTTCACCGTCCAGCGCGCGCACCCAGATGTCGCTGTCGCGGCCGTTGCGGGCGGTGCTCGACCAGGCGAGCAAGCGACCGTCGGGCGACCAGATCGGCTGTTCGTTGCGGCTGCGGCCGCCGTCGGTGAGCAGGCGCGTGCTGCGGCTCTCCAGGTCGTAGTGGTAGAGCTGCCAGAACTCGGAGCCGCCGACGTCCTTGCCGAACACGAAGCCGCGGCCGTTGCTGCCCGGCTGGGCGCGCACCGAGGACACCGGTTCCTTGTGGAAGGTCAGCTGCTCGCGCATACCCAGCGGCGCGCGCACGCGGTGCACCTGGTTGGTTTCGCCGAAGCGCGTGCCGATCAGCAGCTCGCTGTCGCTGGCCCAGCCGGCAAAACTCGCCGGTCGCGTGTTCTGGTAGCGGTCGAGGCGCTCGATGAGATCGGCCGGCAGCTCGGGCACGCCTTCGGTCACGCGGTTGCCGACTTCGATGCGTTCGGCGGCGGCGGCGGGCAGGGTGAAGGCGAGGCTGAGTGAGACCAGCGCGACGCAGCGCAGGCTTCGCTTGAGGGGTTGCGGCAGGGTCATGAGCGGCGGGCCCGAGGCTTGGACAGGCCGCTCAAAGTGCCGACTGCGCGGGCTGTGCGCGGGTGCCAGAAGGCAGGGCGTGCGCCTTCAGCCGCGCGAGTCGTGATCTTCAGCGCAGATCGACGTCGACGTAGGCCTGCTCGATGGCGCGCTCCAGCGCAGCGAACACGTCGCGCGCGGTTTCAAACTCGCGGCGCAGACCGGGCAGGATGCGGATCAGCTCCTGTTCCTCCGGCGTGCTGATCTTCGCGGACGACAGGCGCATGCCGGCGGTGAGGTAGCGGGCGCGATGCTCGGCCACCACGGTGGCGAGTTCCACCACGTGCTTGCGCTCGATCTTGGGAATGTCGCGATGGATCACTTCCCGGTTGATCTTGCGGATCTCGCGCTCGATCTCCTGCAGCGCGTAGCGGTGCCGCTTCATCAGTGCGTCTTCGTCGTCCTGGGGCAGCATGCGGACCTCCGCGCGGGGTGTGCTGGTCTGCGGCATGCAAGTTCCGCGCTTGGGCCGGCGTCAAGCCTGTGCTGCGCCTTTACGCAGGGGCGTGAGGCTGCCGCTCGCGGCTATGCTTTGCGGGCTGGTTGCCGGACGCGCGAGGGGGGGCGAGCGCTACTCAGTCTCTCGATCCCCGCTGTGGAGCCCCTCTCCCCTGGTGGGAGAGGGGTTGGGGAGAGGGGGCGCACCTTGCGCGAGACTCGCCTCCTCCCTTGGCCTGCCGTCGCTTCGCTCGGGCTCCGAAGAACGTCGGCTGCCACCGGCAGCCGACGTTCTTCTCCGCTTCCCACGAGGGGAGAGGGGTGTCGCTCTGCTCTTGCTCCTGCGAATCCCCAATCCCCAATCCCCGCCCCCGAACCCCAATCCCGAGCTCCGAAACCATGCCCCAGTCCAGCGTCTACGTCCTGCCGCCGCCCGCCCAGCCCTGCGTTGCCGTCGCCGGGAGTTCGCAGTTCTTTCCGGTGCGCCGCATCTACTGCGTGGGTCGCAACTACGCCGAGCACGCCCGCGAGATGGGCGCGGACTCCACCCGCGAGGCGCCGTTCTTCTTCATGAAGCCGGCCGATGCGGTGGTGTCCGGCGGCGCGCGGATTCCGTATCCCGGCCAGACCGCCGATTTCCACTACGAGGCCGAGCTGGTGGTGGCGATCGGTGGCAGCGGCGCGAGTCTCAGCGCCGAGCAGGCCGAGGCGCTGGTGTTCGGCTACGGCGTGGGCATCGACTTCACCCGCCGCGACCTGCAGGCGCAGTTCAAGAAAGGCGGCAAGCCTTGGGACATGGCCAAGGGCTTTGACCGCTCCGCGCCCTGCAGCGCGATCGTGCCGGCGGCGCGCATCGGCCATCCCAAGGCCGCGCGCATCGAGCTGATCCAGAACGGCGAGACGCGGCAGTCGGCCGACATCGCCGATCTGATCTGGTCGGTGCCCGAACTGCTGGCGAATCTCTCGACCTTCGTGCGGCTGGAGCCGGGCGATCTGGTGTTCACCGGCACACCCGCGGGCGTGGGCCCCTGCGTGGCCGGCGATCGTCTGAGCGCGCGCGTCGAGGGCATCGGCGAAGTCAGCGTCGAGATCACGGAGCGCTGAGATGGCGGACGCGCGCAGCGATGTGCTGGTGATTGGCGCCGGCCACAACGGCCTGGTCTGCGCCACCTATCTGGCCAAGGCGGGCCTGTCGGTGCGCGTGCTCGAACGCCGTGGCGTGGTGGGCGGCGCGGCGGTGACCGAGGAGTTCCACCCGGGTTTCCGCAACTCGACCGCCAGCTACACCGTCTCGCTGCTGCATCCCAAGGTGATCCGCGAGCTCGACCTGCACGGCCATGGCCTGCGCATCGTCGAGCGCGAGCTGGGCAACTTCCTGCCGCTGCCGGACGGCCGCTATCTCAAGGCGGGCGAAGGCCGTACCCAGGCCGAGGTGGCGAAGTTCAGCGCCCGCGACGCCGAGCGTCTGCCGGCCTATGGCGAGCACCTCGATCGCATCGCCGGCCTGCTGCGCGAACTGGCCGTGCAGACGCCGCCCAATGTGCCGCCCGCCGGCGGCTGGCTGGCCGCGCTGCCCGAGCTGATCCGTGCTGCAGGCTTGGGCCGTCGCGCGGCGTCGCTCGGCATCGAAGGCCAGCGCGATCTGCTCGATCTGTTCACCGACTCCGCCGGCGCCTATCTGGAACGCTGGTTCGAGTCCGAACCGATCCAGGCGCTGTTCGGCTTCGATGGCGTGGTCGGCAACTACGCCAGCCCCTACGCCGCCGGCAGCGCCTACGTGCTGCTGCACCACGTGTTCGGCGAGGTCAACGGCAAGGCCGGGGTGTGGGGCCATGCCATCGGCGGCATGGGCGCGATCACCCAGGCGATGGCGCGCTCAGCGGAAGCCGCCGGCGTGCAGATCGAAGTGAACGCCAGCGTGGCCGAGGTGCTGGTCGAGCAGGGCAGGGCAGTGGGTGTGCGCACCGAAGATGGCCGTGTGCATCGGGCGAAGCGCGTTGTCGCCAACGTCAACCCCAAGCTGCTGTTCACCCGGCTGGTGCCGGAGTCGGAGCTGCCCACAGACTTCGCCGAGCGCATGCGCGGCTACCGCTGCGGCTCGGGCACCTTCCGCATGAACGTGGCCCTGTCCGAGCTGCCCGACTTCAGCTGCCTGCCGGGCCGCGAACGCGCCGAGCACCACACCGCCGGCATCATCCTCGCGCCCAGCCTGCGCTACATGGAGCAGGCCTTCTTCGATGCGCGCCAACACGGTTGGTCCCGCAAGCCCATCGTCGAGATGCTGATTCCGTCGACGCTCGACGACAGCCTCGCGCCCAAGGGCGCGCACGTCGCCAGCCTGTTCTGCCAGCACGTCGCCCCCGAGCTGCCCGAGGGCAAGGCCTGGCCCGCGTATCGCGAGGAAGTGGCGAAGCTGATGATCGACACGGTCAACAGCTATGCGCCCAACTTCCGGGCCTCGGTGCTGGGCTACCGCGCGCTCTCGCCCTTTGATCTGGAGCAGGAGTTCGGCCTGATCGGCGGCGACATCTTCCACGGCGCGCTGAGCTTGAACCAATTGTTCTCGGCGCGCCCTGTGCTGGGCCACGGCAACTACCGGATGCCGCTCAAGGGGCTGTACCTGTGCGGCTCGGGCGCACATCCGGGCGGTGGCGTCAGCGGCCTGCCCGGGCACAACGCGGCGCGTGAGGTGTTGAAGAGCGGGGATTAGGGATTGGGGATTCGCTCGGGGCCGGGCTTGCGCCTTGGGCGGGGGCCGTAGCCGCGCTAGGCGGTCCAGTAGCGCCTGGCGGCTAGGGCCTGCGTGGGAACACTCCTCAGCTCCGCGAGTGCATCCGCGGATGCCCCGCGCGGCAGCGCGTCTGCAGAACGCGCTGCCGCGGGAGGGACTCCGTGCTCTCGTGCTCAGACCGCCCAGGCGGCGCGCTGTGCTTGGGCGTAGTCCTCGAAGCGGATCGGCGCGCGGCCGAGGATGTCCTGCACGCTCGGGCTGATCGCCGCCGAGTAGCCGAGCTTGAAGAAGCCCAGGATCTGCAGCAGGAAGTCGGCGTAGTCCGCCGGCAGGCCCGCATCGAGCAGCTGCGGCCGCAGCGCCTCGGGCGGCACATCCTGGAAGCGGATGGCGCGGCCGCTGACCCGGCTCAGAATCGTCGCCACCTCGGCGTGATCCAGCGCCTCTGAGCCGGTCAGCTCGTAGGCACGGCCGCAGTGCGTCGAATCGCCCAGCACGGCCGCGGCGACGGCGGCGATGTCGCGGACGTCGATGAAGCTGCCCTTGGCTTCACCGACCGGCAGCGCGATCAGACCGGCAGCGCGAATGCCGGCAAGCCAGAAGGTTTCGAAGTTCTGCATGAACCAGTTGGGGCGCAGCAGGGTGTAGTTGAGCCCGCTGCCCTCCAGCTGCAGTTCGGCTTGGCGCAGCGGCGCGCTGGGATCGGCGTTCGCGCCCATCGCGGTCATCAGCACCACGTGCTCCAGCCCGTGCCGCACCGCTGCTTCGATGGCGGGCGAGAGCAGCCGGTGCTGCTGCGCGTAGCCCGGCGGGCACAGCAGAAAGGCGCGGCGCGCGCAGGCGAAGGCGGCATCGACGCCGCTGCCGCTGGCGAGGTCGAGCGCCACATCGGCGGGATCGCCCGTCGGTGCGCGCGTTGCCCGCAGCACGGGGTGTCCCTGCGCACGAAGCCGCTCGGCGAGGGCGCTGCCGATCTGGCCGCGGCCGCCGAGGATGAGGGTGTGGGTCTGCGCTTCAGTCATGTCAGGTCTCCTGGGTGGGAGCGTGCAGCTTCGGCTGTCTTTGGCTGAATGCGAATGGCGATACGGACACTTTGCATGTTAGAAAGTCCAGACTCCCTTGAACTGAGGCGTGCAGCGCGTGGACCTTCTGAGCGACCTGTTGCGGCATTCGGGGCTGCGCAAGCGGGTGTTCACAGCGGGCGAGATCCGCGTCGCCGAGCCGCAGCACTTTCCCTGCGGGCGCAGCTTCGGCCTGCACGTGGTCAGCCGCGGTCGGCTGCGCATCCGTGCGCAGGACGACGGGTCCGAGCTGCGGCTGGGCCCGGGCGACATCGCGCTGATGGCGCGGGGCTGTCACCACACCCTGTATGCGGAAGCGCCGCAGCCGGGCGAGTCCCAGGCCGATGCGCGCGTGCTGAGCGCGGCCTATCAGCTCTGGAGTGTGCCCCTGCATCCGTTCTTCAGCGAACTGCCCGACTGGCTGGTGCTGCGCGCCGAGGAGCGCCTGCGTCTGGATTCGGTCGGTCTGCTGGTGGACCTGATCAGCGCCGAGCTGGCCGAGCCTTCGCCGGGTTCGGAGTCGGTGCTGAATGGTCTGCTGGATGCCGTGTTCTCCTACGTGCTGCGCGCGCTGCTGCTGCGCTGCGCGGACCGTGGGCCCGGATTCGGGCGCGCGCTGCGCAGCGAGGCGATCGCGCGTGCGCTGCAGCTGCTGCACGCGGACGTGGAACGCGACTGGAATCTGGCCAGCCTGGCGCGCGAGGTCGGGCTGTCGCGCACTGCGCTCGCGAACCGCTTTCGCGAGCAGCTGGACGAAACGCCGATGGGCTACCTGCGACGCCTGCGCATGCTGCGCGCAAGCCAGCGCCTGCTGGAGACCGATCTGCCGCTGGAGCGCATCGCCAGCGAAGTCGGCTACAGCGATGCCTTCGGTTTCTCGAAGGTGTTCAAGAAGACCCTCGGCAAATCGCCGCGGGAGTTCCGCCGCTCCGAGTTGGCGCCCGAGCTGGCCGCGCTGCGTTTCGAGGCGCGCTTTGCCGGCTGAGGCGGCGCCCTGGGGGCGCGCGGCCGCGCGCCATGGCCGCCGCGGGTTTGGCGCAGCGACTACACTCGCGGGCTTCGAGAGCCGGGGGCGGGTCGCGATGCAAGGCTTGGAGGGTCAGGCGAAGGCGAGGACATCGCCGCTGTGGCTGCGCCTGTGGTTCGCGTGCCTGCTCGGCACCTGCATGGGCGAGGCTTGGGCAAACGTCGAGGTGGCGGCGCTCGATGCACAGTTCAACGCCCGATCGATCGATGCGCTGCGGGCTGGCGCCGGCGACTGGCAGGCCCAGCCCCCTGCGCTGCGCTGGCGCAGCGGCAGCCAATGGTGGCGCGTCGCGATCAGCGCCGAGGCCGCGAAGGGCGACGACGAGGCCTGGGTCCTGAGCCTGCGCGAAGCCTACGACGCGCGGCTGGTCGCCTACCTGCCGCCAGACTATGCGCCGCGCCCGCTGCATCTGTTCGACCCGGATCTGCAGCAGCCGGGCTCGCGCCACCGCATCGCCCTGGTGCTGAGCCCCGCGCAGCGCGCCCAGCCGGTGTACCTGCGGGTGGAGTGGGCGCGCCACCAGCCGATTGCGCTCGCAGCCCAGCCGCTGTCGAGTTATCTGCAGGACGACTTGGATCGCGTGCGCGTCAGTTCGGCGCTGCTGGCGACCAAGCTGCTGCTGGCGATCGTCTGCGCACTGTTTGCCTTGGCCCTGCGTCGTCACGTGCTTGCCTTGCTATGTGTGTGGATCCTTTCCGCGGCCGTGTACCAAACCGTCATGAGTGGCGAGGTGGTCAGGTTGCTCGGTGCCTGGACGCTGGCCCTGCCGCCGATGATGGTGTCGGGCGTTCTTGTCCACATCGGCCTCTTGGCGAGCTATGCCTTCGTGTACCGCTTTCTGTCCGTGCCTCGCCACTTTCCACGCCTTGCACGGCTGTTCAGGGCGCTGCTCTGGTGCGCTGGGCTATTGACGCTGCTGACCGTGATCAGTCTGGCGGGGCCGCTGGTGGCGCGGGTCATGAACGTGATTCTGCTGCTGCTCGCCACGCTGGCCCTGGGCATGGCCCTGCGCCTCGCCGTGCGTGGCATCGAGCAGGGCTGGTTCTATCTGGTCGGCTGGGGCGCCGTCGCGGTCGTTGCGATCATCCGCGCCGGCTACTTCCTGGCCGAGCAGGGCACCCCGCTGTGGCTGGAGTACGCGCATCCGGCGATGGATGCCTTCGGTGCCTTGGTGCTGGTGCTGGCGATTGCGCGGGCCGCCCGCTATGCCGAGCGGGAGATGCACGCCGCCCGCTTCAGCGCGCGCATCGATCCGCTGACCGGCCTGCCCAATCGCGGCGAACTCGACGCCCGCCTGCCGGAGCGTATCCAGGCCGCGCAGCAGGCGGGGCGTGCGCTCAGCCTGCTGTTCTTCGATCTCGACCACTTCAAGCGCATCAACGACCGCTGGGGTCATGACCTCGGTGACGTCTGTCTTGTCGCTGCCGCCGCCGAGATCCGCAAGCACATCCGGGCCAGTGATCTGGTCGCGCGCTATGGCGGCGAGGAGTTCGTGCTGATCCTCGACGGTGCGGACCTGGAGGTGGCGACCGCCATCGCCGGCGAGCTGCGCGCCGGCGTCGAGCGTCATGGCCACAGCGTGGCCGGCCAGCCGGTGGGCTTGACGGTGTCGATCGGTATCGCGCAGCTTCGCCCCGGTGATGCAGCGTCTGAACTGTTGCGTCGGGCGGACGAAGCCCTGTACCGGGCCAAGGCCGAGGGCCGCAATCGCGTGGTGCTCGCTGGCGCCTAGCAGCTTGCCGTGCCTGCCGCGCGGCGTGGCTCGCCTGGGGTAGCGCTGCGCGCCGCCCATGCGCGTCCGCGTGTACGCAGAGACCGCCCGACATCGAGCGAGCTGTCCGTTTCTCCAACGCCCATGAGGTGATGCGATGCCAAGGTTTATCGACCCCAAGGATGTCCGCCCCGGCGATGTGCTGCTGATGAAGGGCATCAGCGCGATCTCGGATCTGATCGCCTGGTTCGGCGATTCCACTTACAGCCATGCGGCGCTCATGGTCGACGGCGGCGATCTTGTCGAAGCCGCGCCGCCGGTTTCACGCCGGGTGGCGCTGTCCGCACGCCTGCAGCAGGGCGCGCACTACGAGTTCATCGACGTCTATCGGCCGACGCAGGCGAGCGGCCAGCCGCTGCAGCCCGCACAGCGCGATGCGCTGGCGAAGGCCGGCGGCGCACTGGTCGGCGTGGGCTATCCCCTCGACGACATGCTGCAGATGGGCGTGTTCGCGGGCCTGCGCAACCGGCTGCCCGCCGACGCATGGCTGCGCTGGCTGCTGCTGCAGGTCTTGAACGAGCTGGTTATGCAGAACCCGAAGCACATGATGTGCAGCGAGCTGGTCTACTACGGCATGCGCGAGGCCACGCTGGCGCCGGCCCTGATCGTCAGCGCGCAGATGGATCTGCCGATGCCCAGCATCGATGTCGCGCAGCTGATCAAGGAGTGGTTGGCCACGCGCGGCAAGTCGGCGGCGGCTGCCGTGACACAAGGCACCGTGCCCGAGGTCAGCGATGCGCAGCTGCAGACGCTCTTCCAGACGCTGCAATCGCAGCGAACCGAGGACGGGCCGAAACGCGCTCTGGCCGCACCTGCACTGGGCATGCCGCCGGTGCTGAACGCGAATCCGAAAAACGTGCTGCCGGTGGACCTTGAGACCAGCCCGCAGCTGCGGCGGGTGGGGCGCCTGCCGCTGAGCGGGGCCTAAGCTGCACGCCTGCCGTGCGAGCGCCCGCGGGGGCGGCGCGGTTGAGGCCCGCAGGCCCGAGGACGCGCCAGGCGCGTCCCGGGTCAGTGCGCCGCGGATCAGGGCGATTTCGGCACCAGCGGCGTGTTGTCTGTCGAGAACAGGTGGCTGGTGTCGGTGCTCTTGCCGCTGGACGCGCCGTGGCAGCCGAAGCAGCCCGGCGGGCTGTCCTGGTGGTAGGTCTCCATGGTGGTGTTGGCCAGCAGCACCGAGCCGGCCAGCGCAGGATCGCTGCCGCTCTTTGGAATCGAGCCGTCCTTCGACCACACCGCGCCCACCTGGAAGTAGTTCGCGCGCACGTCCTTGACCAGGCCCAGCATCAGCTGGATATCGAAGTTCAGCGAGATCAGCTGGCTGTTGTTGTCGGCCGAGGCCGGGGTCGGTGCGCTGCCCCAGGGATTGGCCCGATAGACATCGTTCGGGCGGATGCTGTTGCCTTGGGTGGCCTGCAGATCGCCGTTGCTCTGCACGGTCATCTGCGCCACCAGGGCACCGTCGCGGCTGCCGCCGTTCTGCATGAAGTTCCAATCGCCCTGCGAGTTGTAGGGCACTTCGATCTGCTGGCCGAACAGACTGTTGAAGTAGAAGTCGTTGTCCGGCGCGTTGTCCTTGTGCTCGAACGTGGCCCAGACCATTTCCGGGTGGCCCTTGACCGGCCCCACCACGTGCATGCCGACGAGCGCCAGCGTCTTGACCTCGGTCGGCTGTTTGGCGTCGATGGTCCAGGTGGTGCTGCTGGTTTTCAGATAGCGCGGTACGGCTGCGACCGTGGTGATGTACTGGCTGAGGTCGGCGACCGTGCTGGCGTCCACCCATGCCGTCTTCAGCTCCAGGGTCAGCGCATTGCCGTCCTTGAGGTTGCTGCCGTTCTGGCTGGCATAGGCCAGGATCGACGCCAGCTCGGCCTGGGTGGTCGGAAACGCGGCGTCCTGCGAGATCGCGCCGTTTGTCACCGCGGTGTTGAACCAGGCGTAGACGTCGTTGGCGTGGGTGGCGAAGTAGACCAGCGAGCCCTTGAGGCTGAGCAGGGTGTCGTTGCCGCCGGCCTGGCCGCCGGGCTGGAACTGCTGCGGTTTGCTGCCGCGCAGGCTGAAGCGGTTGCCCGTCGCGCCGGCGCCATTGCGCACGTAGGTGCCGTTGCCGGCCGCGTCGAAGATCAGATCGAAGAACACCGGCGAGTCCAGCACCGTGCCGCCGGCCTCGGGCGAGTTGATCCACAGGAACATCTGGTGCGCCCACTTGTAGAAGTCGCAGGCGCTGGGCGACTCGGGGAAGGCCAGGCTGTCCGCAAACTTCACGTCGCCGCCGGCGGCAATGCGTCCGTCCTCGAACCAGGTGCCGAACTCGCGCGCCGAGATCGAACAGCTCGACTGCACGTACTGCAGGCCATCCGGGGCGACGCTCGGCCCGGCAGTGGCCGCCGCGCTGGCGCTGAGGCTGCAGGCGGCAAGAAGGGCGGCAAGCAGAGGAGTCTGCGGCTTCGACATGGCGGTTCTCCCGGAATAGGTGGGTGCGGGCCGAATGTGATCGGCGTCACCAAACTAAGCCGTCGAGCGCTGGCTCTGCCAGCTGTCAGATCTGACACTCGCAGCGACGAGGCTCCCAACCTGTTCGTCCGTGATCGTTCACCGTCCGCCGCATGTGCGTGCGCGCGGGCTGGCCTCTAGCAGGCTGTTGAAAAACAGCCTGCTGGCCCGGCCAGGGATGGCCGGGACGAGGAAGCAAGCGCGTAAGCGATTGCTTTGTCGTGAGGCGGTACGGACCTGCGCCGGACCGCCGACTTGAGAAACCCCCCGGAAGGGAGTTTCTCAACAAGCTGCTAGAACTGCCCGCGCTCCACGCCCTCGCGCCAGCGCGAGGAGTCGGGCGCCCACTCGCCCTCGCCGAGCATGGCCGTGGCCAGATCGGCGATGCGAAAGCCGAGCCGCGGCTCGGCGCCGACGCCAGCGTCGCGCTGGTGGGCGTGGCGCACGAAGGCGCGGAAGCGGCCCTCGGCGCGCGCCGCCCGCCCGGTGAGGTGGCGGGCGAGGTCGTAGGACAGCAGGTTGCCTTCGTCGGTGCGCAGGAAGGATTCCCCGACCAGAACTCCTGGATGGTGTCGGCGTTCCAGAAAGCCGCGTGTTTACGCACCATCTCGTTCGGGTGGTAGAGCTGGGCCGAGGGCGCGAACAGCTGCGGAAACAGCGCGGCCTCGGTGTTGGTGGCCAGGCCCTCGTTGAGCCAGGCCGGTATCGGCAGGTGGCTCACAAGGCAGTGCGTCAGCTCGTGGGCGACGGTGGGCTGCATCTGCGCCATGCCGCCCTCGAACATCGCGAAGTGCCCGTAGCCGGCGTTGACGAACATCCCTGAGGACAGCGCGAACTCGCCTTCCTCGGGGTAGTAGTGGCTGATGTAGCGGTAATAGTCGTCCTCGCTCGCGAACACCATCACCGCGTGCTTGCCGTGGCCGGCGTCGCTGGCGATGTCGCCGAGGTTGCGCCGAATCCAGCGGTGCACGTCCTGACAGAACTGCAGGAACACCTGCGCCGGCCGATCCGCCAGGCTCGACAGCAGCAGGAAATCGGGGCTCGAACGCAGGCGATAGTCGCCCGCGAGTTCGCGACCTGTCGCCAGCAGCCAGTGCGCGGCGGCGGCCGTCCACCAGTCGTGGCGCGCTGCATCGGTGAGGTCGGCGGGCTCCTGCAGCGCGAGCCGATCCCAGTCGGGCAGCGGCAGCGTGGTGCCGCTGCGCCACGGCATGGGCACGGCCGCGAAGTGCTCGGGCGTGGCGATGGCGCCGGTCGCGTCCAGTGCGGCCGCTGCGGCGGTGGAAGATCGGGGCAGCAGGGAAGAAAGCAGACGCTTCAACATGGAGAGCTCGGTCAGAGTGAAAGCACGCAGGGCCGCGCGTCGCGATCGGCAGCGCGCTTGGCCGGCATTGCTGCGGCGCCAGTGTAGGGGTAGGAGCGGGTCTCTCCACGGCTGGGGCGCTGTGGCTGCGGCAGCGCCGTCGACACCGGCCTGCCGCGCCAGTCCACAAGCGCGACCGGCAGGGCGCAACTGCGCCCGAAGGCTGCAGATATTCCGAGCGGTATGGCCGGAATCCGCGCATGACACGGGTGGCAGGTTCCGGCATCTTCCTCCGATTGAACTCAGGCGATGCCAGGGACGAGCCCATGCACACACGACGCGAACTGTTGAAGACGGCCGGCCTTGGCGCGCTGGGGCTCGGCGCTGGGGCGCTGGCCGCTGAGTCCTTCGCTGCGGACGCCGCGCCCGACGCGAACACGCCCGCGGCGGGCGTCGACAGCGCACAGGCCGCCAGCGATGGCGCGAGCCGGCGTGCGCTTGCCGGCGACCTCGACTGCGCGCCGCAGAACCCACCCCTGGCCTGGGCGCGCGGCATCGAGAACCAGCGGCGCGCTGATCTTGGCGACGGCCGCTACCTCAACCCCATCGTCTCCGGCGATCGGCCCGACCCGTCGATCGTCAAGGACGGCGACGACTACTACATGACCTTCTCCAGCTTCGAAGCCTATCCGGGCCTCTTGATCTGGCACTCGCGCGATCTGCTGAACTGGCAGCCGATCGGCCCGGCGCTGACCCGCAACATCGGCTCGGTGTGGGCGCCGGAACTGATCAAGCACCAAGGGCGCTTCTACATCTACCTGCCGACCAAGCAGACCGCGGCCCCGGGCTCGAAGACCAGCAGCTGGGTGATCTACGCCGACGACATCCGTGGGCCGTGGTCCGAGCCCATCGATCTGGACCTGCCGAACCACATCGATCCGGGGCATGCGGTCGACGAGGACGGCTCGCGCTGGCTGTTCCTGTCTGGCGGCGATCGCGTGCGGCTGGCCGATGACGGGCTGTCGCGCATCGGTGAGCCCGAGCACGTCTACGACCCCTGGCGCTATCCGCCGGACTGGGTGGTCGAAGCCTTCGCACCGGAGGGCCCGAAGATCACCCGTCGCGGCGAGTACTTCTATCTGATCACCGCGGTCGGCGGCACCGCCGGCCCACCGACCGGGCACATGGTGATCGCGGCGCGCTCGAAGTCGATCCACGGGCCGTGGGAGCACCACCCGCGCAACCCGCTGGTACGCACCCGGTCGGCGGCGGAACAGTGGTGGTCGCGCGGCCACGCCACCCTGGTGGAAGGGCCGAAGGGTGACTGGTGGGGCGTCTACCACGGCTACGAGAACGGCTTCTGGACGCTGGGACGGCAGTGCCTGTTGGCGCCGGTGCAGTGGAGCGAAGACGGCTGGTTCGACTTCGGCGGCGGCGATCTGTCGCAGCCTTTGCCGGCGCCCAGCCCTGCGCCCGGCCGCGATCCGCCGCCGCACGGCATGGCGCTGTCGGATGACTTCAGCGCACTGCGCTACGGCCTGCAGTGGAGCTTCTTCCGTCCAGCACCGGACGAGGCCGAGCGTCTGCGCGTCGACGATCGCACCCTGCATTTCGCGGCCCGCGGCAGCGCGCCGTCGAGCTCACCGCCGCTGCTCTGCGTGGTCGGTGAGCAGGCCTACGAGTTCGAGTGCGAGATCGAAATCGATGAAGGCGCCGTCGCCGGCCTGCTGCTGTGGTACGACGACCGGCTGTACTGCGGGCTCGGTTTCGACACTGAGCGTTTTGTCACCCACCAGTACGGCATCGAGCGCGCGCGCCCGGCCAACCCGCACGGGCGCCGCCTGCACATGCGCGTGCGCAACGACCGCCACATCGTCACCTTCGACACCTCCGACGACGGCCGCCACTGGACCCGCTACGACCGCGGCATGGAAGTCTCCGGCTACCACCACAACGTGCGCGGCGGCTTCCACATGCTGAAGCCCGGGCTGTATGCGGCCGGGCAGGGCGAGGCGCGGTTCCGCGGGTTCCGCTTTCGCGCGCTGGACGCGGCCTCGCGCGCCTGAGCGCGAGCGCAGCGGCGCGGCGTCGCGGTGATCGGACGCCCGCCGCGTCCGGGCTGGGCCAACGCTGAAGAACTCAGCCTTGTCGCGCGCCATCGAGGGCGCGCCCGCGGATCGAGCATGCACGCGCCGGATCCCGCGCAGGCGAGCCCGGGAAGTGCCCGACTCGCCATCGCTGAGCAAGGCCAGAAGGGGCTGGATCCGTGTTGCGGTAGAGTGCGGCGCTCCGCCAGATCAGGGGAAGGCGCATGACACAGGGCTGGGACGCATCCGCGCAGGCCTGGATCGAGGTGATCGGCAGCGAGGGCGACTGGGGGCGTCGCTATGTGCTCGACGCGCCGATGCTGCAGCGGGTGCGCGGGCGCGGCTTTCAGCGCGCGGTCGATATCGGCTGCGGCGAAGGGCGCTTCTGCCGGATGCTGAAGGCCGAGGGCATCGACTGCATCGGCGTCGACCCCACCCTTGCCTTGATCGAGCACGCGCGTCGACGCGACCCGCAGGGCGACTACCGCATCGCCGGCGCGGAGGCGCTGCCGCTGCCGGAGGCGAGCTGCGATCTCGCTGTGTTTTACCTGTCGCTGATCGATATTGCCGAACTCGATGCCGCGCTGGCCGAGGCGCATCGCGTGCTGAAGCCCGGCGGCAGCCTGCTGATCGCCAACCTGCAGGGCTTCAACACCGCCGCGGTGGGGCAGGGTTGGAGCCGCGAGCCCGACGGCAGCCGTCGCTTCAGCATCGACCACTACCTGCAGGAGAGCGTCACCTGGATTGCCTGGCAGGGCATCCGCATCGCCAACCACCATCGACCGCTTCAGCGCTACATGCAGGCGCTGCTTTCGCTGGGGTTCGAGTTGCGCCACTTCGCCGAACCCGCGCCGGTGGGCGTAGCCGGAGACAAGGCCGATCGCTACCGGCGCGCGCCGAACTTTCTGGTGATGGAGTGGGAGCGCCGCTGAGCGCGGCAGGTCGGGGCGGGTCGAAAGTCTGCGCAGCCCGCCATGCGCTTCAGCGCAGGCACTGAGGCGGCAGCGCACGCGCGCGCCCTCCATGGCGCGCCGCGCGCTGCGATCGATCAGGGCCGTGCGCGCCTACTCGAAGCCATTGCCGAAGATGCCCGGGCTGCGCTCGTAGAACACATTGCCCACCAGCCGTCGCGACGCGAAGAAACTGCCGCCGGTGGTGAAAGGCGCACCCCTTGCTTCGCCGGTGGTGAGCTGCAGGCCGCCCGCGCTGTAGGTGCTGGCTGCACTGCTGCCGCTGCCGATGTAGCTGGGCGTCACATCGACAAAGACCAGAGCCAGCCCAACGGTCTGGCCCGCGAGCATGGGCAGATCAGGAATCGCGATCGGCAGCGACAGCCGCCCGCTGGCAGCCTGCCGGCCGGTGACCGTGGCGTGCAGCGTCCAGCCCGCGCTGCTGCTGCTTGGCCCGGTCGTGACGCTGCCGCCCAGGGTGCTGCCGTTGCGACGGTAGACCTGCAGCTGGAAGTTGGCGTTGGGAGAGGCTTGGGTGGCGGTGTTGAGGCCGGATACCACGAGGTCGCTCTGCGCATGCAGATCCATGAACAGACCGAAGCCCGGACTGCCGCCGTTGTCAGCGGGACCGGGAGATGCGCTCAGACGCTCACCGCGCGGACGCCAGCGCAGCGATCCGATCAGGGCGCGCGAGCCGAACACGGCGCTCGTGGCGGTGAAGGGCGTGGTCATCGCCTGGCCGGTGACCAGGGTGAGGCCGGGGCTCGCATAGGTCTCTTGCGGGGGCGAGCCGCTGCCGAAGTAGCGAGGGCCCGCACCGAGGAAGCGCAGACCCACGCCGAGGGTCTGGCCGGGGCTCACCTGCAGATCGGGCAGGGTGATCGGCAGCGAGACTTCGCCCGGCCCCTGACGTGCGTTGACCGTGCCGCGCAGCGTCCATCCGCTGCTGGAGGTCGCGGGCCCACTGCCGAGGCTGTTGCCCAGCGCCGTCCCGCTGCGGGTATACACCTCGATCTGAAAGCTTCCGATGCCCGGCGTATCGCTGGCGATGGTCAAGCCGTTCACCACGGCGCCCGTGCTCGATGACAGGTCGAAGAACAGGCCTGAAGTGGGCGCGCCGCTGTTGTTGCTAGGCCCCGGGTGGGCCGGCAGCACGGCGTCATCGAGGCGGTACTGCAGGCTGCCAATCAGGGCGCGCGAACTGAAGTAGTTGCCCACGGCGGTGAACGGGGCGGTGCGCGCTTCGCCCGTGCGCAGGCTCAGGTCGAGGTTGCTGTAGGTTTCCAGCGGCGGCGTGGCGAGGCCGAAGTACCGTGGCCCTATGTCGATGAACTCGATGGCGACACCCAGCACCTGGCCGGCGGCCACGCGCACTTCGGGAATGGTGATCGGCAGCGAGACCTCGCCGCTGCTGCCCTGTGTGGCGGTGACGGTGCCGAGCACCGTCCACCCGGCCTGCGAGCTTCCCGGGCCGCTGCCGACGGGGCCGCCCAGCGCGGAGCCCGCACGCGTCCGGATCCGGAGGTTGAAGTTCGCGCCCGGCAGGGCTTCAGAGGCGGTGGTAAGGCCAGTCAGCACCACCCCCGTGCTGGCCTCGACATCAAAGAAAATCGCGGCGCCGGGCGCCGCAGCGTTGTTGGAGGGGCCGGGGTTGGTCGCCAACACCGCATCGCCGCTGCGGTAGAGGATGGAGCCCACCATTGCACGCGAAGAGAACAGACTGCCGCCGCTGGTGAAGGGGATCGAGCGCGCTTCGCCGGTGCGCAGGATCAGGTTGGCATTGCTGTAGGTCGAGATCGGGGGCGCGCCCGTGCCGACGTAGGCAGGGAATCTGTCGATGAACTCGACGGCGACGCCGACCACCTCGCCGGGTGAGATCGGAATATCGGGCAGCCCGATGGGCAGCGAGACGCTGGCTGTCCCCTGGGTCGACGAAAAGGTGCCAAGCAGACGCCAGCCTGCGCTCGAAGCGCCGGGCCCGGTGGCGAGCGTGCCGCCCAGCGCGGTGCCGGAGCGGATGCTGACCCGGACGGTGACGGTCTCGCCTGCGGCCGCATCGACCGCGGTGGTGAACCCGGTCACCACCACCGGCGTCTGCGCCTGGAGGTCGAAGAACATCGCGCTGCCAATGCCGCCGCCGTTGTCGGTGGGCCCGGGATGTGCAAGCAGAACGGCCTGCGCATGCAGGCTCTGCGAGACGCACAGGCACAGCAGCATGCCCAACAGGGTGTTCCAGAGTCGCATCGGTGTGTCCTTGTCGAAGGGGTGAGGGCGATGGCGCTGCGTCTGTGGTGTGGGGCCTTCCGCTCTTTCGGGCGTGGGCTAGCGTCCGCCTCGCCGTCGCGGCTGGCAAGCCCGCAGCGGCACAGGGTCCATCGCCTGCAGTGCTTGCAGCGACGATGGGCCGACCCGCCCGGAGCCCCAAGCCCCGCGTGAGCCGATCCTTGGCCCGCACAGCAGAGGCACGTAGCAACGCCTGCGGATCCGCCATCCGGCGCCATCGCCGCGCTTGCCCGAGCAGAGGCCGGGTGCTGTCATGCGTCGAACGCTCGCCCGCATCGCGTGCGTCGAGCGGGGGACGGGCGGTGTGCCGAACTTATCGAGGCTTGCGCTGTCGGGGTTCGCCCATCCGGCGCGTAACCCGAGCCGCTCCCCGCTGCGCGACCGACCTGCGCGCGCGGCGACCATCGAAACCACGAGGACAAGCCATGCTGAATCGAATCGCCCTGCTCGCCCTGTCAGCCCTTGCACTGTCCGCCTGCAGCGGCGACTCAGCAGACGCCCCGCAGGCCGCACAGTCCTCCGCACCGTCCGCGCTCGCCACCCCGGCGGCCGATGTCGACTGCGCCGTTCACTACAGCGAGGTGCGCGACGGCATCCTCGGTGCCCTGCGTGGCTCCGAAGTGCTGCCCCTCGTCAGCGTTGTGACCACCCACTCCGAGGGCGTGATGAGCGCGCCGACGCCTGGCACGGCGCTCGCGCAGCTCAACTGCAATTCGGAAAGCCGAAACTTCAGGGCGCAGCGGGCGCCGAGCGCTGGCGCGGGCTGGACCCTCGCCCCGCAGTGCGATGCCCTGATCCTGCGCCTCGACACCGCCTGCCTGAAGCCGCTTGCCCACGCCGGCACGCCATTCAGTGCGGCCTGCAACCTCGCGCTGATGGGCGTCGCCTCGGCCAGCGACGGCCAGCAGCAGAACATGTCGAACGCGAGCCTGTGCGAATCGGCGATGAGCGGGCTCTGAGGCTTGGGGCAAGGCTGAAGAATTCAGCGTTGCCGCGCGCCATGGAGGGCGCGCCCGCGGAGCGAGCACGCGATGCTTGATCCAGCGTGACCGAGCGAAGCGAAGGCGTCTCCCGGTAGCGGCCGAACGAGTCCGGACCTGT
The DNA here is from genome assembly GCA_014946745.1 of Lysobacterales bacterium. Classification (NCBI taxonomy): domain Bacteria; kingdom Pseudomonadati; phylum Pseudomonadota; class Gammaproteobacteria; order Lysobacterales; species Lysobacterales bacterium. The sequence goes on from JADCRD010000001.1 coordinate 845,994, forward strand.
GCCGGACTCGCGACCACGGATCAAGGCCAGGAGGGACTTGATCCGTGTTGTCTTAGGGTGGCGCGCAGCCTTGAGCCAGCCGCTCCGGCGAAGGCCGCGCGCCGCATGCCTGAGCGGGTGGCGGGGCCTTCCGGCCTGCGGCGCAGGCATTGAGCTGCGTCTGTCTATGCGGTGCGCGAACTGACATGCTTCGCGCCTCCGTCTCGGGACTCTCGCGATGAATATGCAGGCAGGCCGCGGTGGGCTCTGGTTCTCCCTGATTGCGGCTGCGTTGCTCGCCGCTTGCGTATCGACGCCACCGCCCCGGCAAGCGCCACACGCCCAGGCCGCACCGCGCGAAGCCATGGTCGCTGCGGCCGATCCGCTGGCGGTGGACGCGGGGCTGGAGATGCTTCGCGAGGGCGGCAGCGCGGTCGATGCCGCGATCGCCGTGGCGCTGACGCTGGGCCTCGTCGAGCCCGAATCCTCGGGCGTCGGCGGTGGCGGCCTGCTCGTGCACTACCGCGCGAGTGATCGCGCGATCGAGGCCTACGACGGCCGCGAATGGGCGCCGATCGGCGCGCGGCCGGACATGTTCCTGCAGGCTGACGGCCAGCCCATGTCCTTCGAGATCGCCCAGGCCAGCGGGCTGTCGATCGGCACGCCCAGCCTGGTGGCCATGCTGGCGATGGCGCATGAGGCGCACGGCCGGCTGCCGTGGTCGCGGCTGATGCAGCCGGCGATCCGGCTGTCCGAAGAGGGTTTCGTGATCGGCCCGCGGCTGGCGCGCAGTCTTCAGACGTATCGCGCCGCGATCGCCGCCGACCCGCAGGCGCGGGCGATCTATCTCGATGAAACGGGTGAGCCCTGGCCGCAGGGCCATCGCCTGCGAAACCCCGAGTACGCGCGCAGCCTGCGCGCGATCGCCGAGCAGGGCCCGCGCGCACTCACCCAAGGGCGCATCGCCGACGAGATCATCGCCGCCGCCCAGCGCGAACCGCGCGCCGGCAGCTTGAGCCTGGACGATCTCGCGGCCCTCGCGCCGCGCCGTCTTGAACCTCTGTGCGCGCACTTCCGCGCGTACCGCGTCTGCTCGGTGCCCTCGCCGAGTTCGGCCAACGCCATGCTGTCGATCCTCGGCCTGTATGCGCGTGCGCGGCCCACGCCCGACGGCCCGCAGAACATCGACGACTGGGCGGCGTTCGTGTGGGCGAGCCGCTTGTCCTACGTCGACCGCGACCACTACATGGCCGACGACCGCTTCGTCGAAGCGCCTACCGCAGCCCTGGTAGCCCCCGACTATCTCGACGCGCGCGCCGCGCTGATCGATGTTCGCGGCAGCCGCGATGCGATCCCGATCGGCGCGCCGGCCGGCGAGGCCCTGCGGCAGCGCTGGGGCAGCAACGCGATGCAGGAGAACGGCACCACGCATCTCTCCATCGTCGATGCCGAAGGCAATGCGGTCGCGCTCACCGCCACCATCGAATCCGAGTACGGCGCGCAGCGCATGGCCGGCGGCTTCTGGCTCAACAACCAGCTCACCGACTTCTCCTTCGAGCCGGTCATCGACGGCAAGCCGGTCGCCAACGCCGTCGCCCCGCGCAAGGCGCCGCGCTCGTCGATGTCGCCGTCGATCGTCACCGATGCCGACGGCAGGCTGGTGCTGGTCACGGGCTCGATGGGCGGCAGCACCATCATCGCCTCGGTCGCCCGCAGCATCATCGGCGTGCTCGACTGGAAACTCAGCCCGCAGCAGGCCCTGGCCACGCCCGCCCTGTTCGCCCGCCACCGCGCGATCGAAGCCGAACGCGGGCGTCTGCCGACGGCCATCCTTGAGGGCCTGCGCCAGCTCGGCTGGAATGTGGTCGAGGCGGATCTCTACAGCGGCACGCACCTGATCCAGGTCACTGCTGATGGCTTGGTCGGTGGCGCGGATCCGCGGCTGGAGGGCAGGGCGGTGAAGCTGGAGCCCGCGCAGCGCTAGGCCGCGCTGCGCATCGCTTGGCTCCCCTCTCCCCCGGAGGGAGAGGGGGCGGGGGAGAGGGGGGAACCTTGCCGCACGTGATGCGCGCTTTACACCCAGCCCCCTCGAAGCAATCGGGGAGAAGCGTCGACTGCCGGTGACATCGAGGCTCTTCTAGGCCAGAGCGAAGCGACGGAAGGTTGGGGGAGAGAGGTGTAGGCCTCGCGACAAGCCCCCCTCTCCCCAACCCCTCTCCCACGAGGGGAGAGGGGCTTTGCTCAGAGCACTTGGCGAGGCAACCTGAGAACCTGCGCGCGCGAGCATCGCCTCAGCCGACAGTCTGCAACTCTTGGCGACGCATCGCTCGCTGGGTGTTGCTGCAGTGCTGTTATCGCCTCGACCTTGTTACAGCGCGGAGCGGCAGCGCCTACATCAGCTTCCTGAGCGGAATCGGCCGACCCGGCACCCAGATCAAGGCGGGGGCACCCGGCTTCGAGAAGGTGAGCTGAGCGCTGCCAGCGCTTTCGAAGCTGAGCGCGAAAATGCCGACAGGGGCGACATCGGCCCCTTCGGCAGGCGACAAGTCGCAGTCCGGGTTCGGCGACTGCGCCGTGCAGCCGAAGGGTTGGCCGCTGGCCCGATACACCCTGCCTACGAGCCTCGTTGGCGTGTCCCAGCGGTCCGCCACCAGCAGATGCCAGCGCGTCTCGCCGCTGGGCGTGAAGTGGAACCAGCCGCCGGTCACCGTGTCCTGCCTGCCCTCGCGTCGATGCTGCAGCAGCAGCCCCGAACCGGATCGGGCCGGGTCGTACCAGGAGCCGCCGACATCGAACGCGCCGAAGGTGGGTGTTTCCGGGGAGGGCGCAGCGCTCAGCACCACCAGCTCGTGCTCGCTGATCCAGCCGGCACCGTCGCGCACCACCACGACCTTGATCACGCCGACGTCGTCCTCGTCGAAGCGCGGCGCTTCCAGCCGAAGCGAGAAGGGCCTCATCGCCGTGGTGCAAACGTGGTCCGGCGGGAGCCGCGACAACCGCAGCACCCACCGTCGGTTCGCTCCCTCCAGCGCCACAACCTCGGGTACGCAACCGTCGTGCCAAACGCCGCTGTACTCCAGCCCCACGGTTTCGCCCGCACGCAGCACCTGCGGAGTACCCGGCGCGGCGGAGAGGGAGCGCAACTGGAAACCGCCTGGCTGCTCGGCATGAGACGGGACGGCAGCGAACAGCATCAGCAGCAGCGCGGGCATGAGAAGCCGCAAGGACGAAAAAGATCGAATGGACATGGCGAGATACTCGTATGGAGGACGAACGCGGCGCCCCTGCGGGCGCCGACCTCGCCATCGTCACCGCAGCGCCACCCGGTCGTCCAGCTCCAGTGGGTAACGAATGGGTAACGCAGCGTCGCAGGATTCCCGTGGCCTGGCCTGGCCTGGCCGGCCCCGTGGGCGTGCCTCACGAAAGCAGGGCTTGCCAACGCCAGCGCCAAGGTCCCCAACTGCGAACGGCTCATGGAAGCCTCAGTCCCATAGGGTGGGTCTTGACCCACCGACGCCGCACGCTCGCCCCTGCCCGCGGCCTCGCCTCACGAAAGCAAGGCTTGCCAACGCCAACCGCCCCAACTGCGAACGGCTCATGGAAGCCTCAGTCCCATAGGGTGGGTCTTGACCCACCGACGCCGCACGCTCGCCCCTACCCGCGGCCGCGCCTCACGAGTGCAGGGCTCGCCAACGACAGCGCCAACCGCCCCAACTGCGAACCGCTCATGGAAGCCTCCGTGCAATCGAACGCCGACCGCGCCGCCTCGCGAAGTGTGTTGCGGCGAGCCGGTCCCTCGGACCTGCACCTCCCGCGGGCTGTGCCGGGCGCTGAGGCGTGTGCCATCCGCCCGTTCCCGCGGATGCAATGCGGAACCGAGTTCGAACCAAATTCGGTCCAAGTTCAGACGCACCCCATGCGGAGCCCCTCGCCATGCGCTTCTCAAGCCAAGTGAAGCCGATCAGCTACCTCAAGGCCAACGCGGCGGAGGTGCTCAGCAAGATCGGCGAAGACCGCGAGCCGCTGGTGATCACCCGGAACGGCGAAGCCAAGGCCGTGCTGCAGGATGTCGCCAGCTACGAGCAGACCCAGGAAACCCTGGCCCTGCTCAAGTTGCTGGCCTTGGGCCAGCAGGACATCGAAGCCGGCCGCGCGCGCCCCGCCGCCGAGGTCATCGCCAGGCTGCGCCGCACGGGCGGCGGCAGCGACGACTGATGCCGCGGTCACCCAAGCGCCACGCGGTGCTGCTGACCCGCGGCGCCGAGAATGATCTGGAAACACTGCATCGCAATCTGGCTGAGTTCGACAGCCCGGTGAGCGCGGACCGCCTGCTCGATCGACTGATGTCCCTGGTGCAAAGCCTTGAGCAATCGCCCGAACGCGGCAGTCCCCAAAGGAGCTGCTGACGCTGGGCATCAAGGCCTACCGACAGGTGCTGTTTAAACCCTGGCGGATGATCTATCGCGTCCAAGGCGGAGCGGCGTATGCGGTGCTGGTCGTGGACTGGCGACGAGATCTGCAGTCTGTGCTAGCGCAGAAGTTGTTGAGGGCGTAATCGTCAGGCTCCGGCGCTGCGGCGTAGCGCGGGGCGTTAGGTGGCGATGTGGCGAGACAAGACCTGGTGTCGCTTTCGGGGACGGATGGGGGTCATCGGGTCTTCTTGTCCGCGAGATCAACCAGATAGCGGATGAGCACCGGCATCTGGGTGGTCGGGTTGTCCGTGCTGGCCGCTGCTGCGGCAGCGTTGGCACGATCAGCATTGGCCATCGCGGTGCTGAGACGTGCGCTGGTTGCGTTGAACAAGCCCCTGTTCCCCTTCGCGTAGCTGGCGTGTGCGGCGATGGCCCTGAGGCGCGGCTCGACATCCGCAAAGCGTGGCAGAGGTGCAGTGGTGTACTCGTAGTGCAGCAACAGCCAGTATTCGAAGCAGGGAATCGACGTGATGGCCTCGAAGCGCGCGCTCCCTACTCCGATCTTCCCGGAGCGACGGATCAGTGACTTGCCACGAGTGCGATGGATAGCTTGATCGAAGCTGGGATGGCCGTCACGATCAAATACGCAGAACACCGCGTTGTAATCCGGATCCTTGTCGAACAACTCGATGGCATATTCAACGACGGAAGTGGGCGCAGATCCGCTGTCTCCCGTGATGGTGACGTTCGCCGTGCTCAGTCGGTGATGCTCGATCAGTTCGCGCAAGTAGTTTGGTTCGGTCTTCTCGCCTTCGCAGACAATGAGTACTCGATCATACGGTTCGCGCTTGGGGCCGCTTCGGCGCAACTGGCGGTGGCTCTTTGGTTTCGCCACGGACTAGACCTTGAGTCCGCCAAAAAACGGCAACGCTCCGTAACGTCCCTGCAAGTAGCCCTTTTCCAAGTTCTCACCCTTGCGGGGGCTGAAGTCTGTGAGCGGGTAGAGATGGCTTGCGAGTTCAGTGTCCTTTTCCATGAACCAAACTTGATCGCGACGAAAAAGATCTGCGTCAAGCAGCGAGGTGTCGTGTGTGGAGAAGATCAGCTGCGCGCCCTTCTGGTTGATCTTCGGATTGTTGATCAGTCGAACAAGGTGGCGTAGCAGCTCGGGATGCAGGCTGGTGTCCAGTTCATCGATGATCAGGATGTAGCCGTTGGTCAGTACATCGATCCACGGGCCCGCCAACGCGAAGATCTTGTTGGTTCCGCCAGATTCTTCTGCCAGCGGCAAGGTGAGTTTTTGGCCATTTCTGGCGCTATGCGTCAAGCTTACTTCAGCGATTTCTCTGTCCTTCATCTGCTCGGCGAAATAGGCTCGAATGGGTTCGGGCATCGACTCGTCGAATGAAGCTGGATCAAACTTCTGACGATCCATGCGGATCTCCGAAATTCCAAGGTCGGCTGCCACCAGAAACTCCAGGACCCGAGATTTCCAAGTTTCATCGCGATCGCACTGGCGGGTCGTGAAGTCTTCGCGGACACGAGCGAACGGGCCGATGTTTCGCAAGGCTACAGAGAACCAGTCGTACACGGGCTTGAGCTGTTCAGCGTTTAGTTGCACGGCTGTGGAAAGGTAGAGTGCGTTAGGTCGAGTTGCCTCCTGCCACAGCTTCTTTTGCCCACGAAGGCTTGGGCCGAACTCCCAGCTCGCTTCCCCAGATTGCGGAGCGGCCTCGCGGCGAAACCACATCTGTTGTCGTCCTTCGGGGAACGCGTATAGCCACTCGCCTACAACGGTAAGCGCGCTAACAACAATGCCGTACTGATAGCGGACGCCGGCCTGCACGAATATGACCTCGAATTGGCTCGGTGTGTTCATTCCCGCCGTAGCCCCAACGGCGAAAGGCTGGTATGGAATCGGCTCGTCAGGCTTACTTCGTCTTGCCGAGTCCCGCACCAGGTCGCGAACAAATAGAAGCGCGAGGAGCAGGTTGCTCTTGCCGGAAGCATTTGCGCCATAGACGACAAGCGAACGCAGCAGATCCGGGGTGCTGGGCGCCTCGGTCGACATGACGTGGCTGTCACGCAGCTCCTTCCCTGCGCTTGCCACCAGACTGAGGGTCTGCCGGTCGCGGATGGAGCGGTAGTTGCTGACGCTGAACTCAACCAGCACGATGTCTCTCCATTGTTTGCGATCGAAATTTACACAGATCGTGCGAAATCCGCTAGTAAAATTGAAGTTCGCCGATTTTTCGGTGGGTGCTGTTCAAAGCAAACGGGCGCCCAAGGGCGCCCGTTTGCTTGAACCTCAAGAACCCGCACCAGCGCCCGAAAGCGCCAGCGCAAGCCCGATCAGTAGCGGTAGTGATCCGGCTTGTACGGCCCTTCCACCGGCACACCGATGTACGCAGCCTGCGCTTCCGTCAGCGTGGTCAGGTGCACGCCGATCTGCTCCAGGTGCAGGCGGGCGACTTCTTCGTCCAGCTTCTTGGGCAGGCGGTAGACGGTGTTCTCGTAGGTGTCCTTGTTCGCCCACAGGTCGATCTGCGCGAGCGTCTGGTTCGAGAACGAGTTCGACATCACGAAAGCCGGGTGGCCGTGGGCGCAGCCGAGGTTGACCAGACGGCCTTCGGCCAGCAGGTACAGGCTGCGGCCGGTGGCCTTGAAGGTGTAGCGGTCGACCTGCGGCTTGATGGTGTCGCGCTCGACGCGGCCGGCGGCGACTTCGGCGTTCAGTCGGTCGACCTGGATCTCGTTGTCGAAGTGGCCGATGTTGCAGACCAGCGCGTTCGACTTCATGCCCTGCAGGTTCTCCAGGGTGATGATGTCGCGGTTGCCGGTGGTGGTGACGAAGATGTCGGCCTCACCCAGCACCTGGTCCAGACGCTTGACCTCGAAGCCTTCCATTGCCGCCTGCAGGGCGTTGATGGGGTCGATCTCGGTGACGATGACGCGGGCGCCCAGGCCACGCAGGCTGTGGGCCGAGCCCTTGCCGACATCGCCGTAGCCGCAGACCACGGCGACCTTGCCGGCGATCATCAGGTCGGTGGCGCGCTTGATGGCATCGGCCAGGGATTCGCGGCAGCCGTACAGGTTGTCGAACTTCGACTTGGTCACCGAGTCGTTGACGTTGATGGCGGGCACCAGCAGCTTGCCGGCTTCCATCATCTGGTACAGGCGATGCACGCCGGTGGTGGTCTCTTCCGACACGCCCTTCCACTCGGCGGCCACGACTTTCCAGAAGCCGGGGCGCTCAGTGCGGGTGCGCTTGAGCAGATCCTTGATGACCTGCTCCTCATGGTTGGCGCCGGGGCTGTCGACCCACGTGTCGCCGTTTTCCATGTCCAGGCCCTTGTGGATCAGCAGGGTCGCATCACCGCCGTCGTCGACGATCAGCTCCGGGCCCTTGCCGCCCGGGAAGGTCAACATGTCGAGGGTGCAGTCCCAGTACTCTTCCAGGGTCTCGCCCTTCCACGCGAACACCGGGATGCCGGCAGCGGCGATCGCGGCGGCGGCGTCGTCCTGGGTCGAGAAGATGTTGCAGCTGGCCCAGCGCACGTTGGCGCCGAGGGCCTTCAGGGTCTCGATCAGGACCGCGGTTTCCTTGGTCATGTGCAGCGAGCCAGACAGGCGCACGCCCTTCAGCGGCTGCAGCGGGGCGTACTTGGCGCGGATCGACATCAGGCCGGGCATTTCCTCTTCGGCCATGCGGATGCGCTTGCGGCCGAGTTCGGCCAAGCCCATGTCACGGACCTTGAAGTCGGTGAAGGGCAGTTCTTTCACTTGTGCGTTCATGCGTGTAGCTCCGGGTTGCGCTGGCCTGCAGGCCAGTCGTGCGACTTCGCGTCGCGATCACCGGGCGCCGTTGGTACGGAAATCCACAGACCGAGCCTGGCCGGCATGGATTGCCCGGTCGCAGCGCCCCTCGGCGGGATGGCCGCAAAGTATACCGGGGCAGGGTGGTGACGGGATCAAGGCGGCGGTCACAGGCTTGGCACGTGGTGGGCGGGGGCGGTCCGGTTGGGCGCGGTGCGCCGCAGGCGCAAGGCAGCCGATGCGTGCGGGTGCGCCGCAGGCGCACGCTAGCCATCGAGTGCGGGTGCGCTGCAGGCGCACCTTGTGCGATAGAAGTCGCGGCTTCGATTTTGGGGGCGGCGTCGCTCGGAGGTGTAGGTGCGCGTGTCGCGCACCGCTGGCGGCCGAGCGGAGTCGCGCATCCCCGGGAACGCCGGGCCAAGCCTTGCCCGGCGTGATTTGTTTGCGAGAAAGACGCAAGGCGCGCCGTCCCTGGCGCGCATGCAGCGATGGATCGGAGCCTCCCTAACCGCGCGGTGTCACCACCAGAGGCATGTTGCCGAGGGCCAGCAGGCCAAGCAGTGGATTGGCGACACCCGCGAGGATGACCGGCAGCGAGGGGTGGGTGATGCAGATCCCCTGCTCGATCAGTCCAAAGCTTTCGTACATCACGATCTGGCCGGCGACGATCATCAAGTGCACCAGCAGGACGATCAGCACGGCAAGCATGGCCAGTACGACCTGGACAACGACGGCCGCCGCGGCTCCGGTGATGCCGGCTGCGGCGACAGCACCCGCCACGCCGCCGCCGCTGGCCAGTGCGATCAGCGAGGAGAGGATGCTGAAGGCTTCCGCCCCCAGGCCGGCCCCGATCAGTTTCATGGCGCATTCGTGGTCCATGCACACGGTGATGCCCAGCGGTATCTGTCCGATACCTGCGACGTCCACGCCGACAGTCTGCAGCTCGGTGATCGACCATTGGCCCGTGGCAACGCATTGGATGGCCGCGGGCAGGCTCTTGACCATCTTCACCAGCACATCGGTCGCCTTGGCCAGCACATCGGTGGGAATGGCAGCTTGAACGCCCGTTGCTCCTGCGAGCAGCCCCGCATGCGGGCGCGCGTCGAAGCGTCCGCGGAACGGGTCGATCAGATGATCCTTGATCGGCCGCTGCACACAGATGAGCACCTGCCGGGTGACGGTCTCCACCACGGTCTCCACCACTTCGACGGTGCCTACGACCAGGTCGACGAAACCCGAGGCCACGCAGTCGGCTTCGCAAAGTCCGAAGCCGACCAGATCCTCGCGACCGCTGGCAAGAAAGCGGCGGTTGCAGCGATCGCTGCAGGCGGCGTAGCGCTCGGCAGCGCTCAGGACCACGTCCACCGTCCTGCGCACCGTCCGCGTGGTTTCCTCGACGACGTTCTCCAGCTTGCAGTTGTCCTCCTTGCGCTTTCTTCCGAATGCCGCGATCTGCGAGCCGCTGCGCACCTGGCTTTGCGCCAGGGCCTTGCTGCTGGTCTTGCTGGTGCGCGCCAGATACTCCGGATACAGCGCGAACGCAGCCGTTCTCAGTGCGAACAGGTCGCCGAGATGCGTCGGGCTGGACGCCAGCTCGTCGAGCAGGGCGGCAACCGATGTTTCGCTCCAGCGGCGTGGGCTGCGGTCCGCCTTCAGTCGCACGCCCTTCGGTTCAAGGAACACCGCCGAACTGCCGATGCCGATGCGGATTTGCGGAGTGTTTCCACTCAGGTCTATCGAGGCGCGAGCAGCGGGCGCGCTGATCATCACCGGTACTGCGGTCTGGCGTGCGTCGTCGCCGATCAGTGCAAGGCGCAAGGCGCCGAACTCGCCGTGGAAGGCGTCACTGCTCTTGTCGCTGGCGCATCGAGGGGGCGCCGCCTGCGCTGCGGGTGCGAGGGCGCCGCCCAGACACGCAGCCGCGCCGGCCGCGATGCCACTGCCTGAGACAAGAAATCTGCGGCGCGTCGAGTCGATCTGCGGGCGTGTGCTGTTCATGCGTGTCACCTCATCAATTGGGCGGAGATGGATGGGCGAAATCGAGGCTGCACTTCCCGCATGACGACGGACGGGGCGGGCGCGAAATCGCTGGGGTCGGACGGACACGCTTCTGGAGGCACGGCATCGAACGCTGGCGAGTTCGGCATTTGCAGTGCTTCGGCGGCAGGTCATCCGATGCAGTTCACGGCAGCAGGGGCGTCTCTCTGCCACGTGCCTCGCATCTGCCGTTCTTTTGGGTGAGTCCGTCTGCAGCCCGAGGGCGGCGCTTCGCTGCTCAGCTGAGCGGCAGGTTCAGGGGAGTTCGAAACCGTCGCGAAACAGGCCTGTCGTCAGCCCCAGCACGACACCGCCCTCCAGCTGCTGTACCAGCGGCGGCGGCGAGAAGCCGGGGTCGAGTTCGACCGCGCTGAAGGCGCCGGTGCGCGCGTTGGCGATCAGGATCGGCACCGAGTCGCTCGGCGCGAACTGATAGCTGCCGAGTCGCTGCACGGCCAGCGTGCCTGCAAGCGCCGCGGTGCCGAATGGGCCGGAAAGCAGAAGCTCGTCGTACTCGCCTGTCGCCACACCGCCGACGCGGAAGGCAAGCCGCGCGCCGGCGGCTTCGGTGTAGCGGCCGGCGATTTCCAGCGTGCCGGGGGCGCTGCTGGAACCCGGGGCGAGCACGGCGGCGGTGTTGAGCACATCGCCTGCAATCCGGCCGGTGCCGGTCAGACGGCCGCCGTCGAGCGTCAGCGGGCGCAGCGCGGTCCCGGGTACGGTGAGCTGCGCGCCCTGCAGCTCGAACACGCCGGCGGTCTGGCGCCAGCGACGCTGCACGGTGACCGCGCCGGCCAGTCGCGTGGTGCCGCGATTGATCAGCGAGTCGCCGGTGCCGAGGGTGAACGTGAGTGCGCCGGCGCCCGCGTTGGCGGTCGCCGTGAAGGTGCCGGCGTTCTCGAACAGCGGATCGCCGTTGCCGAAGTTGATCGTGGCGGGTCGGAACTGCACCTGGAAGTCGGCGCCCGGTGCGATGAACAAGCGGGTCAGCGGCAGCGTTGGGGGCGCCGACAGCACCAGGTTGCCGCCTTGCCAGAGGGTGCTGCCTTCCAGAATCAGCTGTGCACCGCTGCCCAGCACCTTCTGCTGCGTGCCGCCAATGGTCAGCGTTTGCGTGCTGGGCACGCGATAGCTCCCAGGGCCTGCGAGGATGCCCTGCTGCCAATCGAGCCCCGCCAGGAAGCCGAGCTCGACGCCGGTGGCCGCAACGATCTCGGTGGTGCTGGACGCGCCGACGATGCGCAACGGTCCAGTGAAGTCCACGCTGGCATTGAAGGTGCGCGGGCCACCGCCGCCGGTGAAGTCCACCGTGCCGGCCCCTTCGAAGCGGGTGCCTGCATTGAAGTTCGCGGTGCTTGTCGGCGGCACCAGAGTCGCCCCCGCGCTGGTGCGGAAGATGCCGCTGTGGTTCGTCGGGCCACCGGAGCCCTCGAAGCTGAAGGTGCCGGAGAGCACTTCGATCAGGCCGTGGTTGTCCAGCCTGATGCGCGAGTCGTTGATGCGAAACGTCGTGCCGGCACCGGTCTTGCGGATCGTGCCGTTGTTGCGGATCAGGCAGCCGACAGCCTGGTTGCCAATGCGGCCTTCGTGGCTGATCGCGAGCGTTGCGCCCGAGGCGATGTCCCAGCTCACCGTGTCGGAGCAGTCCAGGATGCCGGCACTGAAGTTCGCCGCGCCCTGTTGCACGATGGCGCGCCGCCGCAGCGGCATCGAGTTGCCCGAGAGGTTCCAGACCGAGCCAGGCGCGAAGGTCAGCGGCGGCGCGATGCCGCCCTGCAGCACCCCGGCCAGCGCGCCGTTGCCGCTCCAGTGGTAGGTGCCGGTCACCGTGATCGCGCCGGGGCCATTGATCGTGGCCGAGCCGTGGGTGACGTCGCCGACGGTCAGGGTGCCGTCGACGTTGAGGGTGCCGAGGCCGGTGGGCCCGAAGTCAATCGCCGCCACCGTCACGCTCTCGCCGCTCGGAATCGTGACCGTGCTGCCGCTATTGATGCGCGCGGTGTCGGCGGCACCGGGCACGCCGCCTGCGCAGCCGGTCCACGTCGCCGGCACGATCCAACTCCGGGCGCCGCTGACGGCCGTGCAGGTGGCGGCCGATACGTCGTGGCTGGCAAAGGTCAATGCCAGGGCCAGCAGACCAGCGGCGACGTTCATGGCGCGCGCGTTGCCGCGAGGCGTTGGCGTGGCGCGGCCGTGATCGATTGCCCGAAGGCGCCTGTGCAGCGCGGTGCGGGTGTTCATGGTCATGCTCCCTGTCTTTGGTGGGTCTGCAGTTCGCTCCGCGTCGGCGACCAAGGACGCAGGGCGCGAGACTGTCGATGCGGCCGTCGAAAACGATCGCCCTCTACTCGAAGCCGTTGGCGAAGAGGGCGCTGGGCGGCGGCGCTGCGCGGCGGCCGTAGATGACCAGCACGCCGCCGCGCGGCGTGGTGCCGAGGATTTGCTGCGGAATGGCGACGACGAGATCGTCAACGCCGTCGTCGTTGAAGTCGCCAGCGGCGAGGCCGGCGCCGAACTCCTCGTCGACGCCGAGTTCGCCGGGAATGCCGGTGCTGCCCTTGTGCCAGATCTGGCGGCCGGTGAGTTCGATGCCGCTGGCGCTGCCGTACAGCACGACGAGCGCGCCGGAGTTGGACACCCCCGAGGTGTTGACGCCGGGTGCGCCCGCGGCAAGATCATCGAAGCCATCGCCGTTGAAGTCGCCTACGGCCAGCGACTGCGCGAAGCGGTCACTCGCGGCGTTGGGTAGGCCGACGTCGGGGTTGGTCCAATTCGAGCTGATCCCGAATCCGTTGACGCCGTCGGACCTGCCGGCGCGGATGATCAGCGCGCCGCTACGAAGGCTCGCACTACTTTGTTTCTCCGGGATACCGATAACCAGGTCGGAGTCCCCGTCGCCGTCGAAGTCGCCGGCGGCGAGAACACTGCCAAATCGGTCACCCGGATCATCGAGGCCGGGAATGCCCGACGCGCTCTGTTTGAAGTAGACCCGACCGCCGGAGCCCAGCGGTGGCAAGCCCCCGTAGAGCACCTCGACTGCGCCCGACCGATCCGGCGGGTCGTTAGGTACACCGATGGCAACATCCGGAAGACCATCGCCGTCAAAGTTGCCGGCCGCTAGCGCGCCGCCGAATCGCACGGTCGAGGGAAGCGGCAGGATGTACTGCATGCTGGGAAGCACATAGCCAACGCGACGCTCAAGTGGGGCGAAGTTCCTTGCCGCGCGAACTTCGATCACATTGCTATCTACACAGTAAAAGCTGCACGCCAGGTCTACTCCAGGTGCGCCGACGATAAGCTCGCTTGATGTCCCGCTCGCGCTGAAGATGTTGGCGATAGCCAGTGCCTCGCCATAGTTCATCCCTTCGCCAACCAGGGTTCCCCCGCCGAACGCGAAATCTGCCTCAGAAGGGACGTTCAAGGCGCCTTGCCCGGTTGCACCGCCGAGCCGGCCGCGAACCAGCGTGACTGAGCCGGCGCTCGTAACGCCGAGCGGCGGCAACAGCGCCTCATCGAAGCTTTCACCGGGCGTACCAACGGCCAGATCGTCACAGCCATCGTTGGTCAGATCGCCGGCCGCCAGCGCCCAGCCGAAGTAGTCCCCCACTTCGGAGCCGCCCGGCATGTTCGGCGAGCTCTGCGACAGCCCGATGCCGTCGTTCGAGCGCAGGCCTTGCGCGCTGCCGTAGGCGATCACGATCTGGCCCGATTGCACCACGTTGTTGGCGTTGGCGTCGGGCGCGCCGATCGCGAGGTCCTCGATGCCATCGCAGTTGAAATCGCCGACCGCCATCGCCTCGCCGAAGCCGGGAACGGACGGTTCCAGCCGCCCGAGGATCGCGAACGGCAGCCCGTCGGCGGTGTTGCGTAGGAACAGCCGGCTGTCGGTGCTACTCAGCTGCGCCTGCGCGCCGTGCGCGCACAGCACGCCGGCAATCAGAAGGGCCCAGCGGGCACGCGTGGGACTTCGGTTCATGGGGAACTCCTGTGGTCGCTCAGAGCGGACGCGTGCGTGGACATGGGCTTCGATCAGTTCGGGTCGCCGGGCTCGAAGCCGTCGCTGAAGAGCAGCGCGTTGAAGCGCTGGTACTCACGCTGGAAGCGGCCGGTGCCGTAGCTGTGCGGGGTGTCCGCCTGCAGCTGCAGGCGCAGCAGCGGGGCGCCGCCGCTGACCTCGCCCAAGCGGTTGAACTGCCAGCCACCCGCGACGCGACGCAGCGGTGCCGACTCCGGCAGCGGTCGGCCAAAACCGCTGATCGCAATGCGCGGCACGGTGTCGATCTCGGGCGCGGCGCCGCCGCGCAGCCAGCGCAGCGACCCACCGGCCTGCTCCAGTGAATACAGCGCTGCCTGCGGGCTCGACAGCCGCGCAAGGCCCGGGCGCGGCATGCCGCCGACCGTGTCGAAAGTGCCGTACAGCAGCAGCTTGCCGTTGTGCTGTTCGGCGACCGTGTTGACGCTGCCGCCGGTCACGGCCCGCCGGGTCGACTCCAGCTGGCGCGCCTGATCGAGTCGCGCCAGCCGTGCGCGCGGCTGGTTGTCGATGGCGAGAAAGTCGCCGCCGAGGATCAGCTGGCCATCGCTGTGCACGAGCGTGGCGCGCACGCCCGCCTCGGCAGTCGCCAGGCCGGACACGATGCCGCCGTCGGGCGTCATACGGGCCAGTCGCGCCAGCGCGATTCCCGCGATCTGGGTGAAGTCGCCGCCGACGATCACCGCGCCGTCGGGCTCCAGCAGCAACGCGAACACATCGCCGTTCAGGCCGGTCGGCCCGAAGCCAGCGGCCACCTGTCCCGCCGCATCCAGCCGGCACAGGCGCGCGCAGCTGACGCCGTTGACGCGGGTGAACTCGCTGCCAACGATGCCGTGTCCGCTCGGCTGCACAGCCAGCGCGTTGACGGTGTCGTTCAGTTCCGGCGCGTAGCCGTCATTGACGTCGAATGCGTCGGCGGCTCCGGCCCAAGCCAGCAAGAGCGCGACGCCGAGCAGAGCCGGAAGGCGATGCGTGGGGGCAGCGGTCGGACGCGCAGCAGACATCGAGGAACTCCGTGGGCGAGGCCGACGGAGCTATAGCGCTGGAGGCTGCGGAGGATCCCGAAGGAATTCGGAAGGTCTTCGGAAGAGTTGCGAGAAGGCTCGCAAGTGTCTGAAAGAAAGACGCTTGCTGTCCTGTCGCCCGTCGCGCATCGACGGTCGACGAGTTCGAAGGGCCTCGCGTCTTCGGTCCGCGACTGGCTAATGCGCGGGCGTGGCTTCCTGCGCCGCGGGCGACGCAGCGGCCGCCTGCAGCGACTGCTGCAGCTCGACGAACCCGGCCTGGTTCGGGCTGTCGGGCCCGAACGCGGCGTGCATGGGCGGCAGGCACACATCGAGCAGCGCCAGCGCTTCGTCGGCTCGCTGCAGGTTGGCCAGGCTGTCGGCCCAGGCGCAGCGCACCAGGCCCAGGCTCCAGTGATGGGGGGGCATGAGCTTTTCGGCAATGGGCACCATCTCGCGCTGACGACGCTCCGCCTCTGCCCAGCGACCGAGCCTCTGCTCGTAGCGACCCAGATTGTGGGTCTGCAGCACGAACTGCTCGCTCTCGCGACCGTGTGCAGCGATTTTCAGGGCCAGCGCGCGTTCGCCAATCTCGATGGCTTCGTCCAGTCGGCCCGTGTGCTCCAGCAGGTGGGCGAGGTTTCCTGTGGCTTGAGCGACCAGCGGGTGGGCTTCCCCAAGCGTCGCTGTCATGTCGCTCAGGAGGCTTCGCTGCAGGGCTTCGGCTTCGTCCAGACGGCGCAGTTCGCCCAGCAGCTGGGCATAGTCGCTGCGGATGCCGAGGGTGTGAGGATGGGTGCTGCCGAGCTCGCTCGTCGCGATCCGCTGCGCGTACTCGAGTCCGACTGCCGCCTCATCCAGCTTGCCGAGTCGGACTGCAACGCTGGCTGCGGGTCGGGCGTAGATGGCGCTGCGCAGATCGTCGTCGCCGTAGTGCCCGCGCGCGACTTCAGCATTGGCCGAATGCGTTGCGTAGGCTTCCTCCAGCTGGCCGAGGGCGAGCTGGGCGTCGCCGAGGTTGCCTTCGGCGGTGAGTACGCCGGCGTCGAAGGCGCCGCGCTGTTCACGCAGTTTCGGCACGTTTTCCTCGAAGCGCTCCAGCGCGCCGGCCGCATCGCCAGTGCGCAGCTGCAGCAGGCCCAGCGTCAGCTGGTAGGCGAGCAGCGCATCGGATAGGCCCTCTCCGTCCAAACCGCTCGCCGATGCAGCAAGTGCAGCGCCTTCCTGCAGCAGGGTCAGGGCTTCGGCGAACTTGCCTTGCGCTTCCAGCACGGATGCTCGCGAAGTCAGCAGGCGCAGCTTCAGTTCGTCAGCCGAGAGCGGTGCAAGCAGCACTTCCGCTGCATCCAGCTGGGCGTCGGCTGCCTCCATGTCGAACAGTTCGGTGAAGGCGCGCGCCAGCAGCAGCCGCACCGCGGCTTCCGTTTCGGGGCGGTCAGGGAAGCGTCCATCGATCCCGCGCGCGGCGCGGCTCAACACCTCGCGCATGCTCGGATCACCCTCGCCCTGGTCGAGGGGGTTCACCGTTGCCAGCAGATCCTCGACCAGGAACTGGTTGACCGCGCGCGCATGTGCAGCCTCGTTGTCGGCGCGCGCCGCGGCCGCGGCGAGTGCCGTCTGCGACTGCTGCAGGCGAACGTACATGAAGGTACTCACCGCAAGGCCCAGGCCCAGCACGGCGCTCAGCGCCACCAGCCAACGGCGACGGCCGCGCGCACGGGCAAGTCGTGCCGACAGTTCGGACGCCAGCGTCTCGCGGCGCTGCAGGTCGGCCTGCTGTCGACGCCGCTGTTCGAGGCCGCGCAGGCGCTGGGCCAGCGCGGCCGCGCTATCGAGCCTTCGCGAAGGCTCACCGTCGATGCAGTCGGCGATGTCGGTGCGCAGCAGCGGGTCTTCGACTTCGCGCTCCCAGCCCGCCGCCAGCGGCCGCCGCAGGTCGCCGATGACCAGCTGCCAGAGCAGCACGCCGAGCGCGTACACATCGCTGCGCAGGGTCGGCGCATGCCCGGCCAGCAGCTCAGGGGCGAGGTACAGGGGCGTGCCCGAGGTGGAGTCTTGATCGGCGCGGTCGCGGGTGCGGGTGTAGCCGAGACGGGTGATGCCGAGCGCTTCCAGCTGACCGGGATCGAGCAGGCGCGCGCTGCCGAAATCGGTGAGCTGCGCGCGCGGCGCCTCAGGGTCGCCATCCACATGGATCAGCACGTTGCCGGGCTTCAGATCCTTGTGCAGCACGCCGACCGAGTGCGCAGCGGCGAGCGCATCCGCGATCTGTGCGGCCAGCTCCAGCCGCGTCGACAGCGGCAATCGGGCGATGCCGCCGAGGCTGTCGGCGTAGTCGAGCAGGCTGCCCTGCGGCGCGAAGGGCGATTCGATGAAGTAGGGCGCCTCATCGAAATTCCAGTCGAGCACGGGAGCGAGGTCGGGGCGTTCGCCGAGGGCATCCAGGAACAGCCGGAACAGGGTGACCTCGCGCTTGAGCGCGCCGAGACTGCCGCTGTTGCGGGCGAACTTGAAGACGCGGCGCTCGCGGGTCTTGTCTTGCTCGACCAGCCAGACCTCGCCGTGGCCGCCTTCGCCCAGGCGGCGCTGCAGCAGCCAATGACGACGCCCGGCTACGGCCTGGCCGGCTTCGAGCGCCAGGGGGCTGGGCTCGGCGCTGCGCTCCACCGCTTCGGCGCGGACCTCGGCGACCAGGCGATAGCCGTAGCCGTAGGCGGTGCGCACGGTCTGGCCGTCGTCATCGCGCAGCGCCGCGCGCAGCTTGGCGACAGCTTTGCCGAGCACGCCTTCGGTGACTACCCGGCCGGGCCAGACCGCGTCGAGCAGTTCGTCCTTGGTGACGACCTCGCCCGGCCGACGCACCAGCACCCGCAGCACTTCGAGCGCCTTGGGTTCGAGCTGCACCACCTCGCCGCCAACGCGGAGTTCGAGCGCGGACTCGTCGAGTTCGACGTCGCCGAAACGCCAGCGCCAGCCGCGTGCCTGTGCATCCATCGGAGCCGATCCGTTCGCCGCGGGCCGCGGCGGCCTGAGTCTGCCGCATCGAAGGGGCGCCCGCATCCGCGCCGTGGCTTCGTGGAGCGGTCGCTTCGACCGTATGCTGCGCGCGGGCAGCGGAGGCGTGCGATGGCTGGCAGCGTCAACGGAGACGAGGGTTCGAGCGCGGGGCAGGGCTGGCGTCTGGCTGAACTGTTCGACGCGCTGGTGGACCTGCCGGCCGCGGAGCAGCGCGCGCGCTTGGCCGCGCTGCCCGAAGCGCAGCGCGCCGAGCTTGAGCGGCTGTTGGCGCTGGATGCCGGCAGCACGCGTCAGCCCGAGGATCCGCTGGGCCGGGTGGTGGCCGATGTGCTGGAAGTGGCCGCGCAGGAGGTGCGCGAAGGCGCGCGCATCGGGCCCTGGCGCGTGCTGCGCGAGCTGGGGGCGGGCGGCATGGGCACCGTGCTGCTGGCCGAGCGCGCCGACGGCGACTTCGCGCAGAAGGTGGCGATCAAGCTGATCCGCGGCTTTCCGACCGAGGACGAGCGTCGCCGCCTGCGCCACGAGCGGCGCATCCTGGCCCAGCTCGACCATCCCAACATCGCGCGTCTGCTTGATGGCGGCGAGACCGAAGACGGTCAGCCCTACGTGGTGATGGAGTATGTCGACGGTCAGACCCTGCTCGACTGGCTGGCCGAACACCCGCTCGGCCTGCGCCAGCGCCTCGCCCTGTTCGACCGCATCGCTGACGCCGTGCAGCACGCGCACGAGCGTCTGGTAATCCATCGCGACCTGAAGCCGAACAATGTGATGGTGCGCGCCGATGGCGATCCGCGTCTGCTTGATTTCGGCGTCGCCAAGCTGGTGGATGTGAGCCAGGGTGAGGACAGCCGGCAGACCTCGACGCGGGTGTGGACGCCGGGCTACGCCAGCCCCGAGCAGCGCGCAGGCGGACTGATCACCACCGCCACCGACGTCTATGGGCTCAGCATCCTGCTGCGCGAGATGCTGACCGGCGAGCGCCAGCCGGGACAGGCCACGGCGCTGCCGCCGGGCTTCATCGGGCTCAAGCTCGACGCCGAACTCCGCGGCATTCTCGAAGCCGGCAGCGCTGATGATCCTGGGCTGCGCTATCCCACCGTGGAGGCGCTGCGCGCGGACCTGCAGCGCTGGCTGGACGGTCGCACGGTGCGGGTCGCGCCCGACAGCGCCCTGTACCGGCTGCGCAAGTTCGCGCGCCGGCACCGCACCGGTGTGGCGGTGGCGGCCGGGCTGCTGGTCGCGGCTCTCCTGTTTGTGTGGCGGCTGGATGTGGAGCGCGACCGCGCGCTGGCCGCCGAAGCCATCGCCCTGGCCGACCGTGAGCGCGCCGAGAGCGCGGCAGACGATGCGCGGGCGGCGCTCGGATTCCTGTCGCGCACGCTGGTGGCGCTGACGCCCGAGCGCATCCAGAAGCGCGAGATCAGCGTGCGCGAGCTGGCGGATACCGCGCGCAGCGATCTCGAAGGCGTGCTGGCCGATCGCCCGCGCGTGCAGGACGAGTTGCGCCGCGTGCTGGGGCACCTGTACGTGGCGCTGGGCGAGCCGGACATCGCGGTGGCGCTGCTGGCGCGGGGCATTCCCGAGGCCGATCCCGCACATCCGGTGGAGGCTTTGGCCCTGGCCAAGGATCTCGACGCCTGGTCCAGCATGCTCGGTCTGCTGGGTGAGCCTGAGGCAGGGCTGGAAAAGGCCGAGCGCGCCTGGGCGCTGCGCCAGCGCCACGCGCCGAACGACCCCGTGCAGCGACTGCACAGCGCCGACCAGCTGGCCTATGCGCACTACCGACTGGGCGATTTCGAACGCGCTGAAGCGCTGTGGCGCGAGGTGATCGCGGCCTCGGCGTTGCCTGATGCGCCCTTCGATGTGCTGACCAATGCGCACCAGGCCCTCGCCGGCATGTTCAACAACCTGAGCCGCCCGCAGGAGGCGCTGCAGGTGCTCGATGCCGGTGAGGCCCTGATGCAGGGCAGGGTGGCGGCGGATGCGCCCGAGCGCGTGACCTTTCTGCGCGGGCGCCTCGAAGCGCTGGTGCAGCTGGGGCGCGCCGGCGAAGCCGAAGCGCTGGCGCGCAAGGCCATCGACATCCAGTCGCGCACGGTGGGCGAGCGCAACGCGCGGATGGCCTTTCTGCTCAATGCGCTGGGCCTCGCGCTGAACGAGCAGGCGCGCTTTCGCGAGGCGCAGGAGGCCTTCGAGCAGTCACTGGCAGCCAGCGACCCGCTGGCCGCGGTGGAGGGCGAGCGCGCGCCCCTGCTGTTGAATCTCGCCTCGGTGGCGGAGTCGGCCGGCGACTATCCGCGCGCCCTGCAGCTGTTCGATGAGGGCATCACCCTGCTCGAACGCAGCGAGCCCGACATGGACAGCCTGCGCCTGCGTCAGGCCAAACGCTCGCGGGCACGTGCGCTGGGCTTGCTGGGGCGCGCGGATGAGGCGCGCGAGACCTTGCTGTCTTTGGAGCAGCAGGCGCTGGCGCTGGACGGCGAGGACGCCTTCGAGCCGGCCATGCTGGCCTGGCAGCGCGCCGTGCTGGCGCGCCATCGCGGTGAGCCCGAAGCTGGCTTCGAGGCACTGGCCATGGCCGAAGCGCGCATGCGCCCGCTGCTGCCGCCTGAACACGCGATCCATGCCTACATGGCCCGCGTGCGCGGCCATCTGCTGGGCGTGCAGGGTGATCTTGACGGCGCCGCGCGCGCGCTCGATGCGGGCATCGCGCATCTGCAGCGCTCCGGCGGCGTGGCCTTCGACATCGCCAGCCTGCAGGTCGAGCGTGTGCGCGTGCACCAGCTGCGCGGCGAGAATTCCGAGGCGCGCGCGCTGCTGCGTGAGGCGCTGCCGGTGCTGCGGCAGGCCGTGCTGCCGACCGAAGTGACGCGGGCGATGGCCGAGCGTCTGGCGCGCGAGCTGGGCGTGCCGCCCGCGCGGTCCACGCGGGCGGAAGACGCGCCGCGATCAACGAAGTCGAACGCTGCCGCGCGCGCTTCCTGACCCCGGGGCTGCGGCCCTCCTGCTTTGGGAAATCGCGTCTGACGCCGCCGGGCCCTTCCCTGTGGCACTGCCTCCGGCCTCCGCTTTGCGCGCACCCTATCTGCATCGCGTCGTCTCGATGCCGCGCGATCTCCCCCCGCTGAGCGACCACTTCCATGCCCCACACCCGCCCCCAGATTCCGCAGCTGCGCCTCGCCCTGATCCTCGGCGGGCTGGCGATGTTCGGGCCGTTCACCATCGACAGCATCTTTCCGGCCTTCGGGGTGATTCAGCGCGACTTCGCGATTACCGCGGCGGCGATGCAGCAGAGCATCAGCGTCTATCTGTTCGCCTATGCGCTGGCCAGCGTCATCCACGGGCCGCTGTCGGATGCCTATGGCCGCAAGCCGATCCTGCTCGTCGGCATCGCGGTCTTCCTGCTGGCCTCGGTGGGCTGCGCGCTGTCCGATGGGCTCACCGAGCTGCTGGTCTGGCGAGCGCTTCAGGGCGTGAGTTCGGGGGTGGGCATCATCGTCGGCCGCGCCATCGTGCGCGATCTGCGCGAAGGGCCGGATGCGCAGCGCTTGATGAGCCAGATCTCGATGATCTTCACCATCGCCCCGGCCATCGCGCCGATCATCGGCGGCTGGATTCTCGGCTGGTCGAACTGGCAGATGATCTTCTGGTTCCTGGTGGCCTTCGCCGCGCTGCTGCTGCTGGTGACGGCCGTCGCGCTGCCGGAGACGCATCCGACCTCACTGCGCGTGCCCTTCTCGGCCGACAGCCTGTGGAAGACCAGCGTCGCCATGCTGGGCAATCGCACCTTCATGACGCTCAGCGTGATCGGCACGCTCAACTTCGGCGCGCTGTTCATCTACATCGCCTCGGCGCCGGTGTTCGTGATGCAGCATCTCGGAATGAACGAGCAGCAGTTCGGCTGGTTCTTCGCGCCGGCGGTGGGCGGCATGGCCCTCGGCGCCTTCCTCTCCGGGCGCACGGCCGGGCGCATCAGCGCGCGGCGCGCGGCGTCGATCGGCTTCGGTATCTGCCTGTTCGCCACGCTTGCCGGTGTGGCCTACGCCGCGCTGGCGGATACGCCGCGCTTCCCTTGGGCGGTGCTGCCGATCGCGCTCAACTCGGTGGGGGTGGCGCTGGTCTTCCCGATCGTCACCTTGGCCATCCTCGACCTGTATCCGCGTCACCGCGGGGCGGCCTCGTCGATGCAGAGCTTTGTCAGCCTGCTGATCAATGCCGGCGTGGCGGGGCTGATCTCGCCGCTGGTCAGCGGCAGCGTACTCGGCCTAGCCCTGACCGCACTCGCAGGCTGCGTCCTGGCGATCGGATTCTGGGCCTTGTATCTGCGGCAGAGCCGACACGCCCTGCACGCGCCGCAGTCGGGCGAGGCGCCGGGGCTGGAGCCGACGGAGCGGCTGTAGTCGCTTCGGCTCTGGGGCTCAGCGCCCCATCAGCTTCTGAACCATCTGCACCAGCCGATTGCCGGCCATCAGCTCGCGCACGCGGGCTTCGTCCGCAAGGGCCTGCTCGCCGAGGTCCTGTTCGATGCGGCGCTTGGCCTGCTCGCGCTGCACCTTGGCGGCCAGGGTGCGGCGCACGTCCTCGTCGACGCTTTCGCGGCCGAAGCTTGCATCGTCATGCGTCAGGTAGCGGCCCAGGGAGTCGAACAGCTCCGCCGTCAGCTGCGTGTGGCGGAAGCTGCGCACCGTGGTGGCGAAGCCGTAGAAGTTGGTCAGCGAGATGCGGGCCACACCCAGGGCCTGGCCGGCCTCGATGGTGAGCGTCAGCGGGATGCGTCCACGCGCCTGGAAGCGCCCAGCCACGACTTCGCCGTTGGCATTCTTGCGGCTCTCCTGCAGGCCCGACAGGCGGTGCTTGCTGAAGATCTGGCTGACCGCCTGGGTGCGCACCAGGCCTTCCGTCTCCAGCACCGGGCATTCCTCGGACAGCACGGTCGCGAAGCACTCGAACTGGATCTCGACGCTGTCGGTGCCCGGCGTGGCGCGCAGCGTGTAGGGCGGCTCGGCCTGGGCAACCACATCGCCATAGCCGGGCAGGCTGTAGACCACGCGGATGCGCTTCTTGAGCTCGTTCAGGTGGGTGCTGATCTGCTTCAGAAACTCGTAGAGGTTCTGCACCTTGGGGCCGAGACGCTCGGTCCACAGGCCTTCTTTGGGCTCCTCGTGCAACACGGCCTGCTCGCCGGTGCGGCGGCGTTCGGCCTCCTGCTTGAGCTCGTCCAGAATTCCCATGCGTATCCCCGATTGCGGAACAGGGCCCCCAGCGGACCACCGCGGCAGTGTAGCCAATGGCCTCGCGGCGGCGAAGCGCGGGCGGCCTGGGGCGCGCTGATCGTCACGAATCGCGAGGCCCGCCGTCGAGCGGCCCGCGTGCAGCACGCGTCGCGGTACCGCCGGCACTCACGTAGCATCGGGCGCGCTGCGCTTCGCCTTGACCTACCCCCGTTCATCGCCCCCGGGAGGGCCCCATGGAGGATTCAATGAGCATCTTCGTCGTCATCCTGATCGGCTTCGTCGTCATCACCCTGTTCAAGGGCGTGCGTTCGGTGCCGCAGGGTTTCGAGTACACCGTGGAGCGCTTCGGCCGCTACACGCACACGCTGCCGCCGGGCCTGGGCTTCATCATCCCCTGGGTGGATGCAGTCGGTCGCAAGATGAACATGATGGAGCAGGTGCTGGACGTGCCGAGCCAGGATGTCATCACCCGCGACAACGCGGTGGTCAAGGTGGACGGCGTGGTGTTCTACCAGGTGCTGGACGCCGCCAAGGCGGCCTACGAGGTGGCGCAGCTGGAGATCGCCATTCTCAACCTGACCATGACCAATATCCGCACGGTGCTGGGCTCGATGGACTTGGACGAGTCGCTGTCCAAGCGCGATGAGATCAACGCGCGCCTGCTGGCGGTGGTCGACGACGCCACCCATCCTTGGGGCCTCAAGGTCAACCGCATCGAGATCAAGGACATCCAGCCGCCGCGCGACCTGGTCGATTCGATGGCGCGGCAGATGAAGGCCGAGCGCGAGAAGCGCGCCAACATCCTCGATGCCGAAGGCCATCGCGCCGCCGAGATCCTGCGCGCCGAGGGCGAAAAGCAGGCGGCCATCCTTGAAGCCGAAGGGCGTCGCGAGGCCGCCTATCGCGACGCCGAGGCGCGCGAGCGTCTGGCCGAGGCCGAGGCCAAGGCGACCACGATGGTGAGCCAGGCGATCGCCCAGGGCGATGTGCAGGCGGTGAACTACTTCGTCGCCCAGAAGTACGTCGAGGCGATGAAGGAGTTCGCTCGCAGCCCGAACCAGAAGACGCTGCTGCTGCCGATGGAGAGCACCGGCATCCTCGGCGCTCTGGCCGGCATCGCCGAGCTGGCCCAGGCCAATCGCCCCGAGACCGCGCCCAAGGCGCCGACCCCGCCGCCGCGTCCGGCCGGTGCGGCCAACTTCAAGGTGGAGTGATCGGCATGAACAGCTGGATGCAGTCGCCGTGGTTCTGGTGGGGCGTGGCGCTGGCCCTGTTCGCTACCGAAGCCATGCTGCCGGGCACTTTTCTGCTTTGGCTGGGCTTCGCCGCTGTGGCGACCGCCTTGCTGGTGCTCGCACTGCCGATCGATCCGGTGACCCAGTGGTTTCTGTTCGGCGTGCTGGGGCTGGTCTCGGTGGGCATTGGCTGGAAGCTGCGCACGCGCATCAACGCCAAGCCTGAGGATCACCTCACGCTCAATCGCAAAGGCGCGCAGCTCATCGGCCAGGTCTTTCCGCTGGAGTCAGCGATCGTCGACGGCCGCGGCCGCTTGAAGATCGGCGATGCCTTCTGGCGCGCTGAGGGGCCGGATCTGCCGCAGGGCACGCGGGTACGCGTGGTTGCGGTCGACGGCGCAGGACTGCGGGTCGAGTCGGCCTGAGGCCGCGCCGTGGCTTCGGGGCCCTGCGGGCGGCGCTGCGTCGCGCGCGGCAGCGCTGGGATCTCAAGCGTGGCCCGGTGGAACGTCTGATCAACGCCGTCGTGGCGTTGATCAGAACTCGCGAATCCGGCGCGTGCCGGGGCTCGCTTCCGCTGGATCAGGTACTCGCCGACGCCATCCGCGAGCGCGCCCTTGGCGGCGCGCGGACAACGCCCGTGGGTCAGAGCGTCCTAATCGAGCTTGAACACGAAGCTGCGGCTGGCGCGCACGCTTCGGCCGGGGGCTTCGTACTGCCATTCCTCCATGGCCGCCACGGCCGCACGATCGAAGATGCGCGGCGGGTCGCTGCGAATCACCTCGACGTCGCTCACGCTGCCATCGGGATTGATGGTGAAGCCCACTTCGACCGTGCCCTCAAGACGACGTCGCCCCGCGCCGGGCGGGTAGCGGGGCGGCACCTGGCGGACGACCTTGGGCAAGGCCCCGGCGCCTGCTGGCCCCGGCGCTGCCGCGGCTGGCTCGGGCGCGTCCGCCTCGTTTGCCGCCGGCTCTGGAAGGCGGTCTGCCGCGGTGCCCCCCGGACTTTGCGATGTGGCCGGCGCGGACGGAACCGCCGCGTCCGAGGGGCCGGAGCCGTCTTGTGCGGGCGGCGCCTGCCCGGCGCTCGGCGCGGGCGCGGTTGCGGAGTCCGCGGCGGCGGGAGTCGTCGGCGCGGTGGCGCCCGGGCTTGCCGGTGCGGTCGCGGCTTGCGCAGACGCGGGCGGCTCGGCCTCTGCGGATTCGCGAGCAGCCTCATCGGCAGCCGCCTCCGCCAGGCGCTGCAAGGCCCTCTGCAGTCGCGGCAAGGCCGGTGCATTGGCCTCGGCCCGCTCCAGCAGCGCCAGCACGCGCTCGGCTTCGGCCTGATCCCCGGCCGCAATCCGCTGCTCGATGTGCAGCACCGCGTAGGGGACCAGATCACGCAGCGCGTAGGCCAACTGGACATCGTCGGGTTGTTCGACAGTGGCCTGCAGGAACAGCTCGAAGGCGTTGTCGCCGGGCGGGGTGAACAGGCGCTGCGCGCGCAGCGCGGATTCGGCGCGCTGCGCGACGGTCGCCGTGGCCTCTGCTGCCGGCGCGGCCGGGTCAGCTGCCGTAGCCGCCTGCGGCTCGCTGGGGGTTGTCTCCGGCGCGGATTCGCCAGAGCAGGCCGTGAGCAGGCAGAGCAGCGCGGCGCCCAGTGCGCTGCGGCGAATCTGCGGTTCCTTGAAGCCTGCCACGGAGGCCGTGGCCCGGCGGGTTATCTGGAATATGAGCATCGTGAATGTCCCCTGCTGCAACCGACGCGTAACGCCGACCCGGGTGCGCAGAGCCCAAAGAAAACGGGCCCGATCGAAGTCGGCAGCGTTCAGCGGATTCCCCGCGGCGAGCATATTCCAACCGTACGCAATCGCATGTTGCGCTGCCGCAGCCTGCGGTCCGGCTGTGCGGCGCGTCGCGAACAGGCGATCCGCGGGCCGGTTATCCTCGCCCCCGATGCCCGGCCTGCCTAACCCGCCTCGTTCGTTTCGCATTCTGGTCTGGGCGTTCTGCGCAGGCTTGAGCGCCCTCGCGCGCGCGGGCAATCCGTCTGCTGAGCTGCTGGCTCAGGCCCCCGGCCTGAAGCGCGAGGTGCTGGAACTGGCCGTGTCGGCCTTCGAGTGCGCGCGCCGCGCGGGTCAAGCCCCGAGCGCGCGGCGGCTGGCGGTGATCGACTATTCGCTGCCCTCGACGGAGCCGCGCATGTGGGTGTTCGACATGCGGCGACAGCGTCTGCTGTACGCCGAGCACGTGGCGCACGGACAGGGCAGCGGTGAGAACCTGGCCACCGAGTTCTCGAATATCGAGGGCAGCCACCAGACCAGCCTGGGTCTGTTCGTGACCGATCAGACCTACCACGGCGCGAACGGTTACTCGCTGCGAATGGACGGGTTGGACCCCGGCTTCAACGATCGGGCGCGCCAGCGCGCCATCGTCATGCACGGCGCGCCCTACGTCGACCCGGCGTTCGCCCGCGTGCAGGGCCGCCTGGGACGCAGTCAAGGCTGCCCGGCGGTGCGTTCCGGCATCGCCCGGCCGCTGATCGATCAGCTGCGCCATGGCCAGCTGCTGTTCGCCTACTACCCGGACCCGCAGTGGTTGGCCAATGCGCACAGCCTGTCCTGCCTGCGGCTGGCGCGCGCAGGGCGAGCCGGCAAGGTGAAGCCGGCCGGCGGACCTTGAGGGTCTCGAGGCCTGCGCGGCCTCGCGCACGCTGAATCGCGGGCCTGGCTGCCCCTTCTGCGACTGCCTTGGATGCCCTCATGGCCGACGGTTGGACGCGACCGGCGAGCGTTCGTGCGCGCCAGACCTCACAATGCCGGGCCCGTTCTGGCTGGCCCCGCCTGGTTTCGATGACTGCTTCGCTGTGTGTTTCGCGCTCTCGCCGCTGCGGCAGCCTGCTGTTTTGCGGATTGCTCGCCATCGCGCCGCTGGTTAAGGCCGAACCGCCTGCAGCCACGCAGACCCCGCCGCTGCAGGCGCTGCTTGGCGAGCCTGGTCAGGCGCTGCAGGTGCAGGGGCAGCCCCTGCATGCGCCAGATGCGCTACGCAGCTTCTACGCCGCCCGCGGCTACCGGCTGGCCTGGACCGAAGACGCCGGCTGTGGCAGCCACTACGCGGAGCTGCTGCACGCCATCGCAGCCAGCGATGCGCACGGACTTTCGCCGGGCGACTACCACCTGGAGCCCTTGCTGAGCGCACCCGCCTGCACGCTGACCGAGGAGCTGCTGGCCAGCGATGCCTGGCTGAGCCTGGCCTCGCATCTGCGCGGCGGGCGCATCGATCCCCTGCACGTCGAGCCTGACTGGACGGTGCAGCGACCCAGCCTGGACGCGCCGGCCGCGCTTGAGCTCGCGCTGCAGGCGGGACGCGTGGCCGCGGCGCTCGATGCCTTGGCGCCGCAGGATGACTTCTACCGCGCGCTGCGCGCGGCGCTGCTCATCGAGCGCGCCCAGCTCGACGCGCCACGGCCTGCACCTGTGGAGCCTGGCGACAGCCTCAAGCCGGGTGACCGCGGGCCGCGCGTTGCCCAGCTGCGTGCGCTGCTGCGCGCAGAAGGGCATGCCGCAGAGCCACTCGCGGTGCAGCCCGAGGCGATCGCCAGCGGGGCTGTGCCTTCACCGCTCGCCGACGCCGCCGAGCCGCCCCAGGCCTCCAGCGTGATCGCCACCGAGCCGCCCCAGCCCTCCAGCGCGAACCTCGCCGAGGCGCCTGCGGGCGATCCCCTGGAGTTCTTCGATTCCGGCCTCGAAACCGCGCTCAAGGCCTACCAGCAGCGGGTCAATCTGGAGCCCGACGGCGTTGCCGGCCGCATGACCCTGGCCCAGCTCGCGCGCGGGCCGGCCGAACGGATCGATCAGCTGCGCGTGAACCTGGAGCGCTGGCGCTGGTTGCCGGCCGACCTGGGCGCGCGCCATCTGCGCGTCAACATCGCCGACTACCGGCTTGAAGCCTGGAATGCGGGCCGCATCGAGCGCATTCACCGGGTCGTCGTCGGCACCGGCTACCGGCAGACGCCGAGCTTCTCGGCGCGCATGCGCTACGTGGTGCTGAACCCCTGGTGGGAAGTGCCGCGCCGGCTCGCCACGCAGGACAAGCTGCCGCTGTTTCAGCGCGATCCCGAGGCCTTCGCGCGCGGCGGCTACGCTCTGCTCGACCCTCAGGGACAGCCGGTCGATGCGGCCGGCGTCGATTTCAGCCAGCTCTCGCGCAATCGCTTCCCCTACCGCCTTCGTCAGCAGCCGGGGCCGGCCAATGCGCTGGGGCAGGTCAAGCTGATCCTGCCCAACGGTCATGATGTCTACCTGCACGACACGCCCAGCCGCGGCCTGTTTGCGCGGGTGCGGCGCAGCTTCTCCTCCGGCTGCATCCGCGTCGACGATGCCTTGGGCCTGACCGAATGGGTGCTGGCCGGCGTCCGCGGCTTCGATCGCACACGCATCGACGCGGTGGTCGCCAGCGGGCAGGAGACGCGCGTCGATCTCGCCGAACCATTGCCGGTGCATCTGCTTTACCTCACCGCGGTGGGGGATGAGGCGGGCGGACTGCGCCTCATTGATGACCTCTACGGTCGCGACGGGCGCGTGCTCGATGCGCTCAACCGCAGGGCTCCGCTGTGAATCGCGCGGTGGATGGCCAGCGCCGGACGGCCGCGATTGCGCGCGACCTCTGCCTGACTGCCATGCGCGGCGCCTAGAATCGGCCTATGGATTCTCTGCGCTGGAACGAGCTGCTCGACTGGATCGCCGCCCACCCGCTGGCGGCGGGGCTGGTGATTTTCCTGATCGCCTTCTGCGATGCACTGCTGATCATCGGCGTGGTGGTGCCCGCCGCACCGTTGCTGTTCGCGGTCGGCACCCTGGTCGGTCTGGGCCACATCGACGGTGTCTACGCGGTGGCCTGCGCCGCGCTCGGCGCCTTCTGCGGCGACGGCGTCAGCTACGTGGCCGGCCGCCGCTACGGCGATTCGCTGAAGAGCCGCTGGCCCTTCGCCCAGCATCCCGAGTGGCTGGCGCGCGGCGACGCGTCGTTCCGCCGCCACGGCATGAAGAGCCTGGTGATCGGCCGCTTCGTCGGCGCCATCCGGCCCTTCATTCCCGCCATCGCCGGCATGCTCGCGATGCCGGCCCAGCGCTACGTGTTTGCGACGGCGGTGGCAGCCCTGCTGTGGGCCCTGGCTTTCCTGCTGCCGGGCTGGCTGTTCGGCGCTTCGCTGGATCTGGTCGCCGCGGTGGCGGGCCGGCTGGCGATCGTCATCGCCCTGGTGCTGGTGCTGGTGGCCGCCCTGTGGGCCAGCGTGTTCTACCTGTGGCGCTGGCTGGTGCCGCATGCGGAAGGGCTGCTCGCCGGCGCGCTCGACTGGTCGCACCGGCATCCGGTGCTGGGCCGCTACTCCGAGGCCCTGATCGATCCGCGCCGTCGCGAGTCGCCTTCACTGCTGGTGTTCGCGCTGGGACTGGTGGCTGCGGTCTGGGGCTTTTTCCAGCTGCTGTTCTCTGTCGATGGCGGCGACGCGCCTTCGCGGCTGGACACCCACGTCAACCAGCTGATGTTCGGCTTGCGCCATCCCTTGGCCGACCCGCTGATGGGCGGGCTGTCCACCTTGGGCGATCCCCTGCTTCTGATCGCACCGGTGCTGCTGGTGTTCGCCTGGCTGTGGTGGCGACGCCAGCGCGTCGCCGCCTGGCACTGGCTGGTGGCGCCGCTCGCGGCCGCACTGATCAGCCTGCTGCTGGGCTGGCTGATCGAGCTGCCGGCGCCGCCGACCGCGGATGGCGTCAGCGGACATGGCTTTCCCTCCCTGCCGATCACGCTCGCCGTCAGCGTCTATGGCTTCTTCGCGGTGCTGGTCGCGCGCGAGCTGCCGGGGCGCACCCGCGTCTGGCCCTATGTGGTGGCGGCTCTGGTGGTGGGTCTCAGCGGCTTCGCCCACCTTTACCTTGGCACGCACTGGCTGTCGGAAGTGCTGGCGGGGGCCTCGTTGGGTCTGCTCTGGACGACCGCACTGGGCATCGCCTATCGCCGCCGCACGGCGCGCGCGTTCTGGATGAAGCCGGTGGCGGCGCTGTTCTTCGGAGCGGCCCTGCTGTCGGTGCTGCTGCTGGTGGGCGAACGTTCGTCCACCCAGCTCGCGCGTCTTGAGCGTCCAATCGAGCGCGAGGACGTGCTGGCGCAGCGCTGGCTCGACGCCGACCCCGCGCTGCGCCTGCCCGAGCGCCGCAACGAGCTGCGCGATCGCGATGCCTGGCCCCTCAACGTGCAGTACGCCGGCGAGCCTGCGCAGCTGCAGGCGCTGCTCGAGGCACGCGGCTGGCAGCGGATCGAACCCGGCGACTGGCGCGGCCTGCTGCGCATGCTCGACGACAAGGCCGACGCGCGACAGCTGCCGATCATGCCAACCACCCACCTGGGGCGTCCGGAGACGCTGCTGATGGAGAAGCCCGGCGGCGTCGACGGCGATCGCGTGGTGCTGCGGCTGTGGGCCGCCCCCTATCGACTGCTGCCGCCGGGCCAGCCGCTGTGGCTGGGCACCGTGCACACCTTGCGCTACTCGACCCGCGGTGAGGGCTTCGTCCGCTACTGGGCGGCGCAGCCGGAGGTCGATCCTGCGCTGGCCGTATTGCGGGCCGACGCGCAGGCCTGGGCGCTCGATCAAGCCACTGCGCCACGGCTGCGTTTGCGCGCATCCGCCCCCTGAGTCGCGCTGGCCTCGTGGCCGTGGCGAGCTGGGCGGCGCCGCGGCGCCGCCCAGCGGGGCATTCAGCTGGATTCGAAGCCGTCCGCGTAGACGCCGATGTTTTGCCGCAAGACCAGCTGCTGACTGATCTGCGAGCCGCCCTGGCCGTCGGTGACCACCAGCGGTGACAGCCGAACGATCGTCCAGCCGGCCTGCGCAAGCTGCGGCAGCGTGGCGCGGCCGGCGCGTGGACAGTTGAAGGCGGTGTCATTGGTCGGCGGCGTGCTGGCGTTGAAAGCCTGGGCATCGCTGTAGCAGATCTCCGCTGATGCCGGGTGCATCAGGCCCCACAGCGCGAGGGCGCCGGCCCATCGCGCAAGCGCGCCAGGGCTCATGGCTTCTGGATCAGCAGCTGCACGGCCTGGGTGGTGCTCGTGTACATCACCGGTGTCATCTGCACCACGCTCCAGCCCTGCGCTGCCAGCTGCGGCAAGGTCTGCTGACCGAGCGTCGGGCAGCTGAAGACGGTGCTGTTGGTCGGCGGCGACACCGTGCCCGAGGGCACGATTGCGCCGTAGCAGATTTCCGCCTGTCCAGCTTCAGCACTGCTGGTGGCGAGGGCGGCGAGCAGCAGTACAGGGGTGAAGCGCTTGAGCATGATGAATTCCTTTCGAGTGACACACCGACGCGCCGGCCCCTGTTCCGGCACGCGAGGGAAGGTAGGTAGAAGCGGTGCGTCGCGCCGGCGTGAGGCTTGCCCGACGCACCGCCCCGGGATTGTCGCCTATCCCGTGGCCACGCACCGGCCTGCCGACCGCGACTCGTGCGTCCGAACGACGCGGCGCCGCCCAGCCGCACAGCGTTCACAGGCGGCGGCCGCGGCACGCGCTTGGTCGCCGCGCTGGAAGCCTGGGCTGTGGCCGGGCAGCTCGAAGGCGACATGTGCCTTTGCGCGCCGGCGCCTTGATCGCGAGAGGTGAATGCCTCTGCGTACTGCGGCGGAGCGCGAGCGGAATTGGGGGCGGCCGAGCACGTTGAGCCTCGACGTCGCCGATGCGCACCCGCGGGCGGCATCCGGCGTGTCAATGCCGACGCAGTCGATAGCGCTCGCGATAGTCGGACGGTGTCATCGAGGTGGCGCGCTTGAACAGTCGGCGGAAGCTCGAGGTGTCGCGATAGCCGCAGCGCTCTACGATCTCATCCAGGCTGAGCAGAGAGGTTTCGAGCAGGGCCTTGGCGCGCTCGACCCGCAGGCGCTGAAGGTGCGCCAGCGGCGACTCGCCGTAGTGCTGCTGGAAGTGGCGCAGCAGACTGCGCTCGCTGGTGTTGAGTCGCGCCGCGATCTCGGTGACGCCCCATCGGGACTGCACCGCTTCCTGCAGCAGCTTGTCTGTGCGTTCGCCCAGGCTGGAGCGCGGGCGCTCGATCAGGGCCTCGCTGATGTAGGGCGCCTGGCTCTGCCGCTCCGGATCCTGCAGGCGCAGCCGCGCCGTGAGCTGGGCCAGGGCTTCGCCGCCATGTTTCGCCACCAGGCGCAGCAGCAGGTCCGACACGGCGCTGCCGGCGCCCGCGGTGGTCACGCCCGGCGCCTCCACCAGCAGCGCGTCGGCGTCCAGACGCACATCTGGGTAGCGGTGGCGGAAGGCCGCGCCCAGCCACCAGCTGGTCGTCGCTCGCTGACCCTCCAGCACGCCCGCCTCCGCCAGCAAAAAGGTGCCGCAGCAGGCTGAGGCCAAAGGCACCCCGCGCGCATGCAGCCGCCGCAGACAATCGATCTCGGCACTGAGCTCCGCGCGGCGCGAGAACAGTTCACCCGGGCTGCCATGCATCAGGCCGGGCACGAGCAGCAGATCGAGGTCGGCCGCGTCAGCGGCCTCCATCGGCGTCAGCGTCGTGCCGTCGGCGGTTCGCACCGGGTGAGGCTCGGCTGCGCCGACCAGCGTGGCTTCGAAGCGGAGCAGCCCGGGCATCTGCAGCTCGGCAACGCGCTGGGCGATCAGCAGGGTGTCGACCACGCTGCCGTAAGTCGAGAGCATCATGCCGTCGACGGCGAGTACGCCTATTCGCAGACGTCGCTGCGCCTGAGGGCGCTGCAGGGCCGATGGCGCGTCGAGCTGCACCGTGGTGCCCGTGCCGGTGGACGTGCGGCTACGGCCGGAACGCGCCTCAGGGCTGGATGAGGATCGAGCTGGCATGGCTGTCCAGTGCGGCGATAAGGGCGGCCGGGAGCTGCAGCGTGTTCGCCCGGGCAGGCTCACCGCAAGCGGCAATGGCGACTTCGCCGGCGTGGTGATTCGGCAAGGGCGTGACCGAAGGCGCGATCAGCTTGTGGTCGCCGGCCACGTCTCGCGTCAGCAGCCACAAGCCGGGCGGCAGCTCAACGCGCGGTCCGCAGTTCTCGAACGTGAGAAGAGTCACCGCGCCGTCATCATCCAACAGCTGCCAGCGCTGGGTGCGGGTGTGCAAGGTCGCGCCATAGCTGCCGTCGAGGAATACCTCCTCGGCGCTTCGTGGCTTCGCGGCTGCCGCGAACGAGGCGGACAGCCCCAGCGTCGCGGCCAAAGCGAGGAAAGCGGTGAGTGCGGGGTGCATGGCGGGTCTCCTCCGGTCGGGGTGGACACAGCCTGCGCTGGAAGTTGCGGCGGCTACAGTGGCGGATCCGACGCCGAGCGAGCCGAATGCGCCAGCGTTGCGGGCGTCAGCCAGTCGTCTGCGCGCGTGTTTCGTTCGGATCGAGTGACTGAGACTTCGTTTTGCGGCGAACCGCCCGCCCGGCTGGGCAGCCGCCCGCACGCAGGCGCGCGGCGGCACAAATCCGCACCGCCCAAACGGCAAACGCCCCCGGCATGCGGGGGCGTTTCACGTCAGCTCTGCGTGCGGGTCAATCCTCGACCGGCTCCGGCGGCAGGTCGGCGTTGTGGTAGACCTCCTGCACGTCATCGAGGCCTTCCAGACGGTCGAGCATGTCGAGCAGGTCCTCCAGCGCCTCGCCCTCGACCTTCACGCGATTGGCCGGCGCCATCACGATGTCGGCGCTCTCGGGCTTCAGGCCAGCGGCCTCGATGGACTTCTTCACCGCCTCGAAGTCGGTCGGCGCGCAGATCACCGTGCTGCGGCCATCGGCGCTGGCGACGTCCTCGGCGCCGGCCTCCAGCGCCAGCTCCATCAGGCGGTCTTCGGCGGCGCTGTCCGGCGTCGCCAGCACGATCTCGCCGCGGCGGCTGAACTGGAAGGCCACCGAGCCGCTGGTGCCGAGATTGCCGCCGTGCTTTGAGAGTGCGTGGCGCACATCAGCCACGGTGCGCACACTGTTGTCGGTCATGGTGTCGATGATCACGGCGACGCCGCCGGGGCCGTAGCCCTCGTAGCGGATCTCCTCCATGTTGTCGGCGCCGTCAGCACCCGAGCCGCGCTTCACGGCGCGCTCGATGGTGTCCTTGCTCATGTTGGCGGCCAGCGCCTTGTCGATGCCCATGCGCAGGCGCGCATTCGCGGCCGGGTCGGCGCCGCCGCGAGCAGCGATGGTGATTTCGCGGATGAGCTTGGTGAAGACCTTGGCGCGACGCGCGTCTTCCGCGTTCTTGCGGCCTTCGATGCTGGGGCCTCGACCCATGGCGGTTTCCTCGGCGGGGTGATGAAAGCCGGAAAGCTTGCCAGATCAAGGGGCCATGCGCAGCCGGGGCCTGTACGAGCGGGGCATCGGGCGGGCCATCGTGGCCTGCCCGATGCCGAACCGCAGGTCTCGATCAGCGGAAGGCAGCGACCGTGGGGCCGCGGGTCTTCCAGACGCGGGTGTTGTCGTTGCGGGTCGCGGTGCCGATCGGCACGCCGCCCACGGTGAAGCTCGGTGACGAGAAAAAGCCGATGCGGGTGCAGGTCGAGCAGGGGCCGTTGTTCACCGCCATCACCGTGCGACGGTTCTGGCTGGTGATCACAAAGCCATGGCCAAAGGCATAGGGCGTCAGCGTGGGATCGTTGTCGTGGCGGGCGCCGACCACGTGTGCGGCTTCATGCACGAAGGTGAAGTTGCCCGACAGGCAGGAGGGATTCATCACGAAGTAGGCGTTGGCACTGCTGGTGGCGATACCGGCAGCCTGACCGCACAGCCCCGCGCTCACCGGCGCGACATAGGCGACCATGTCTGCGGTGTTGGTGTTGCGCTGGGTGCCGATGGTGTCGTAGAAGCCGTCGGACAGATTGGTCAGTCGGCTCAGCATCGTCGAGTAGCTGGTGCTCTCGGCCTGGGTGAAGTTCTGGATGGCGCCGGCCTGCTGAAGGACGATCTCCGTGCCGGTCGCCGCAAGGGCCCGGTTGGATTCGGCGAAGGCCAGGTCGATCGCCGCCTGCGGGTTGGAGACTGCGGCACGTGCGGCCGGGCCGAAGGCGACCAGCACGCGGATGGTCGAAATCGCCTTGGGCGCCGCCAGCGGCGAACCCGAGCGGAAGTCCACCGGCTGCGACTTCGACACCATTTCCTTGTAGGCCTCTTCGTGCTCATCCGGCGGGAAGGCCTGCTGGTCGACCTCGATCAGCGCATGCGCGCCCTTGTCGACGGGCTGCAGACGATAAAGCGCACCGGCGACGCGGATCGTGCCCCACAGCTCCTCGCCAGAGCGCACCAGGATGGCCTCGTCGAGAAGATGGTCGATAGCCTGGAGCTTCCCATTGCTGGGGCTGGGCTTCTTCATCTCGATGCTGCCGATCCACACTTCGTTGCCGCTTTCCATCTGCTCATACGCGTTCTGCTTGGCTTCGATGGCGATGCCGCCGGGCAGGGTCATGCGCAGCGCGCCCTGGCGTGCGTGCACGGCGCGGGCGTCGGCGGCGACGAGCTCGATGCGAGCGTTGGTCGGGTCGGCTGCGACGCGCTGCAGCAGCGGGCCCGGAGCGGCGAAGGCCTCGCGGTTGGAGATCGTGGAGAACAGGTCCTGCTGAGCCTGCGCCGCCCCCGAAAAGGCGCAGGAAACAGCGAGCAAAGCAACTGCGTAACGATGGAAGTTCATCGCTGTGATTCCTCTTGAGTTAAGTGGTGAATCCCCCGTCGCGCAGCTCCGGAAACCCCCGTCTTCGGAGTTGGCGACCCGCCGAACCTACTGCATTTTTTCGCGCGCAACATCCTGCGGCGCGGCTATCGTGTTCCGATCTGCGAACTGTTCCGTGGCATGGCACAAATTCGGCTCGGGAGTTTGCGCAAATGCATGATCTACATGAATTTCATCTCCGCATGCCTGGATGCGAAGGCCCCTGCGGGCGGTGTGTTACTTGGTATCTTTTCGGGTGTTATGTTGTTTCAAAACGCGCTCTCGGGACGTTTGATTGCGCAGGCTCGTCGCCCTTGCTGCGCTATCGGATGCCCATCCCATGGCGCGATCCGCCATGCGCTGTCCGCGTACGATGGCGGCCCCTCACGCCGATGCTTCCGGTGATCACTGACGCCATGCCCTCCGCTGTCTGGCCCTCACTGTCCGCCGCGTACGCGCTTGCTTGGTCGGCTCGGCCCTCCCTGGCCGAGCTGGCAGGGTGTTTTCCCACAGCCTGCTCTCGCCTGATGCTGGCACTGATCTGCGCGCTGTCGCCGCTGGCGGCGTCCGCTGCCGCGGCGCCGGCCCAGCTTGAGGTGGCCCTCTCGGTGGGGCGACTCACGGGCAGCCACGCGCAAGGCAGCGCCGCCTTCCTCGGCATTCCCTACGGCGAAGACACGCGTCCGCGTCGTTTCGAGCGTGCTCTGCCGAAAGCTCCCTGGGAGGGACGGTTGGAAGCGCGCGCCTTCCGCCCACGCTGCCCTCAGGTCGCGCCGGAGGGCACGGCGATTGACGGTGCCGGCATGAGCGAGGACTGCTTGAGCCTCAACCTCTGGACGCCCAGCCCTGATGCCGGCAAGCGCCCGGTGCTGGTCTACTTCCACGGCGGCGGCTATGCCAATGGCACGGTCAATGAGCGCGTCTACGACGGTGCAATGCTGGCGCGTCGCGGCGATGTGGTGGTGGTGACGGTGAATCACCGTCTGAACGGTTTCGGCTATCTCTACCTCGGCGCGCTCGACGGCGAGCGCTACGCGGACTCGGGCAACGTCGGCCAGTTCGACCTGATCCTCGCCCTGCGCTGGGTGCAGGACCATATCCACGCGTTCGGCGGTGACCCTGCAAACGTCACCGTGTTCGGCCAGTCCGGCGGCGGCGCCAAGATCGCCACCCTGATGGCCATGCCCGAGGCCAAGGGCTTGTTCCATCGCGCCTGGACCATGAGCGGCCAGCAGATCACCGGCCGCGTGCGCGCGAACGCCGAGCAGACCGCGCGGGAGGTCATTGCCCGCATGGACATTCCGTCGCGTGCGCATGCCGAGGCTCAGCTTGATGCGCTGCGCGCGGCCTCGATGGAGGAACTGATGGCCGGCCTGCGCGGCGGCACGTGGACGCCGGTGGTCGACGGCCGCGGCCTGCCGCGCGATCCGTTTGCGCCCGATGCGCCGGCACAATCCGCGGCCATTCCGATGGTGCTCGGCAACACCCATGACGAGACCACCGGCCTGATCGGACGCGCCGACCCGGCCACGTTCGAGCTCGACTGGACGGGCGTGGCGCCAGCGCTGGTCAAGCATGTCAGCACCTTCATCGGCGAACTGGATCCGCACGACATCGTCGAACAGTACCGGCAGTGGTATCCCGACTATTCACCCTCGCAGGTGTTTTTTGCCGCGACTACCGCAGCGCGCTCGTGGAAGGGCATGGTGATCGCCAGCGAGCGCCGCGCCGAACAGGGCGCACCGACCTGGGTCTACCACCTGCACTGGCGTTCGCCGAAGGACGGCGGACGCTATGGCGCACCCCACACCCTCGACATCCCGCTGGTGTTCGGCAATCTCGACGCTGACGATTGGACGCGGGAGGCCCAGCCGTCGGCGCGGCCGGTGTCCGAGGCGATGATGGATGCGCTGATCGCCTTCGCCCGCGGCGGCGACCCCAAGGCCGAAGGGCGCAGCGAGTGGCCGCGCTTCGATCGCGAGCGCCGGGCGACGATGGTCTTCGACGATCACGTCCGCGTGGAGGACGATCCGCGCGGCGCCGAGCGTGCGCTGTTTGCGCCAATTCCCTACCTGCAGCCGGGCACCTGAAGCGCTCACCGTCGACGCAGCCTTGATCCGCAGTTCGCGCGGCCTGCACTGGTCGGGGGGCAGCCTGCGCGAATGAAGACCTTCGTTCGAATCGCTGCACTCGCCGCGCTGGCCCTGTTGATCGTGGCCTGCGCCAGCACTCGCAAGGACGCTCCGATGTCCGGACCTGCACTCGCCAACGTTGATCTGCCGCGCTTCATGGGGCGCTGGTGGGTGATCGCCAACATTCCCTACTTCGCCGAGCGGGGAAAGGTGGCCAGCTCCGACAACTACAGCCTGCGCGAGGATGGCCGCATCGACGTGGTCTACGCCTATCGCAAATCCTTCGAGGACACCGCAGAGCGCACCCTGAACGCTTGGGCACGGCCCTTGCCGAACACCGGCAACGCGCACTGGCGACAGCGCTTCTTCGGCATCCTCTCGGTCGAGCTGCAGGTGCTGGAAATTGATCCGGACTACCGCTGGGCCCTGATCGGCAATCCCAAACGCAGCTTGGCATGGGTGTTTGCGCGCGAGCCGGTCATGGCAGACACAGAGTACGCGCGCATCGTCGAGCGTCTGCGGCGCTTCGGCTACGAGCCTAACGACCTTAAGCGCGTACCGCAGCTTGCGGCGCAGGTCGGCCAGCCTGGCTTCCAGTGAATCAGCGTCGGGCGCGCTGGCTCACCGCCACGCTGCCCAGGATCAGCAAGCCAGCCAACACCATCGGCAAGGTCACGGGTTCATCCAGCAGCCACCAGGCCCAGGCCACAGCGAACAGCGGAATCAGATAGGTGACTGTGGACGTGCGCGCCGGACCGATCCGCTCGACCAGCCGGTAGTAGCCGACCAGCGCGATGCCGGTGCAGAGCACGCCGAGGGCCACAGCAGCGCCCCAGGAGAGCGGGGACGGCGTGGCCTGCGGCCAGTACCATAGCGCGAGCGGCAAAGTCATCAGCGAAGCGCAGAGCAAGGTGGCGCCGGCCAGTGCCGCCGGCGGCAGCCCGCCCAGATGGCGGCGCACCAGGTGCACGCCGAGGCCATAGCAGAAGGCCGCGAACGTGGCGGCCGCGGCGGCCAGCCCCACGCTGGCGCCCGCGCTGCGGCCGCTGGCCAGCACCACCACACCGACAAAGCCGACCGCGAGCGCCGCCGCCCGCGCCGGGCCGATACGCTCGCGGAAGAACAGATGCCCGACCAGGGCGGTGAAGGGCACGGTCATGGCATTGGCGATGGCGCCGATACCGGCCGGCGCCCGCCCCGCAGCCCAGGCGAACAGCACGAAGGGCAGAGCGGTGTTGATCGCGGCGATGCCGGCGATCACGCCCCACAGCTTCAGCGGAAAGCGGCGTCGCGCCAGCCACAGGAAGGGCAGCAGCACCAGCGCCCCGGACAGCAGGCGCACCTCGACCAGCGCGAACGCCCCGAACTCGGGCGCAGCCACGCGCATGAACAGGAAGGAAGCGCCCCAGATGGCGCCTAGAACGCCCAGCTCAAGCGGCGTCAGCCAGCCGGGCTCGGATCGCAGGGCGGGCGCGGAGGGCAGATGATCGGCCTGAAAGGCCCGGCTAGCGGACATGCGCGACACCCTCTGCACGGATGGCAAGAGCGACAGCATGCCTGCTCGCGAGGCCGGCAGCTGGCCGGATCCGGACGGTGAGCGCGAAACGGACTGAGGGCATGAGGACTGCGTCTGTCCCCTGCCACCGCCGCTGAACGCCCATCACGGCAATGAGCCGCGCGAGTTCTGCACTCCAGGGCCAGTCCACCTCTCGTGGATTGGCGTTCCGCGCATGACCACGAACGCCCGGCTACGCAGCCCGCTGCAGCGCCTGGCGCTGTCGCGCGCTACGCGTTCGGCCAAGTGGCGGGCTCGGCTACTGGGGGCTCATGTCCACTCGTCCGGTCTCTTTCAATTCGCCGCGGTAGAAGCGCTGCTCCTTGATCAGTTCGCCGCTCAGCGTGAACAGGCGATCGCCGAAGGCGAAGAAGCGGGCGCTGCCGTACCAGGCGTAACAGTCCAGTTCGCATTCGCTGGTCGTGTGCTGCATGTCGACCCTGGCGGCCAGCTGCAGCATGTCGCCTGCGCGTCGGAAGACCAGAAGGTCTTCCACCAGATCCTCGCGGTAGTACCTCGAGCCCTTGGGAGGATCAGGCGCGAACACCGGCAGCCCGGCCAGCTCGGTGCCGTCGTCGAGCCGAGCGGCATTGAAGCTGTGGCTGCGCGAGGACAGGTCCGCGGCCATGCCGGGCCAGTGCCCCAGCGGGCCCACGGCCGCGTTGTCGCGGCGGACCAGCACGGTGCGCATGTCCTGCGGGTCACCGGCGCGGTAGACCGAGCCCATCAGCAGCACGTGCTCGGCCAGCAGCTCGATACGCTCGACCGGAGCCGGCAGGGGCAGGTGCTGGATCGGGCTGCCCGCCAGCGGCAGGCGGTGCAGTTGGCGGGTGCCGGGCTGGTGTTCACCGTCGTCCCTGTCATCGCCGCCCGCTTCCTCCAGCGCCAGCCAGGCCGCGTCCTGATCGAAGCGCAGTAAGGCGATCTCGCCCTCGATGCTGGCGCGGATCTCGGCCGGGGCGAGGCCCGGCGTGCGCGCGCGGAAGCGGCTGAGGGGGATGTACTGCAGCAGGTTGCGCTGGGCGTTCTCGCTGAGGCGCTCGCTGCCGATCAGATACAGGCCGTCGGCGGTTTCCTTGAAGCCGAAGCGGCCATTGGGCAGGCCGGTGGTGGCGATCACGGTGGGGGCTTCGGCGCGGTTCTGCGGCAGACGCAGCACGCGGCTGGCGTAGTCGCCGGGCTCCGGCCCTGTCCAGCGAGCCAGCCACGGATCGAAGTCGCGGCGGCGCCAGGCCTGCGCCGTCCAGCTGTAGTCGGCGAGGTAGATGCCATCGGTAGCGATGTAGGTGCTGGCGCCGGCATTGGCGACGGCGGCGCTGCGCGTACAGGCCAGACGCTGCTGCAGCAGGCCCTCCAGATCGCAGCGCAGGAAGGCGTAGACCTGGGGCTCCGCCCCGAGACCGTCCAGCACCTGAAGATCGTCCGGGGCGAGCAGATAGACGCGGGTGGCTTCGATCCGCTCGCCGTCGTTGCCGACACGCGCTGCGAACGGCCAGTTGTCCTTGAGCAGGCTGTCGGCAGAGAAGCTCAGCGACAGCACGAGCTCGCCGTCGCGGATGCGCGCGCCGGAGTCGTTGCTCGAGAAGTAGTCGTCCACTTTGAGCTGCCAGCGCCCGCGCGGTTCGAGGCCGCCGCTCGCATCAAGCCTGAAGACGAACAGCTCGGCGGCGTTCGATCCGAAGTTGTAGCCCAGCAGGATCGCGCCACCGCTGAAGGTGAGGATCTCGTCGTAGTACAGATCGTCCCGCGAGTCGTCGGCGACCACTGGATGGCTGTGCAGCAGTTCGAAGCGCTCGCGCCCTGGCGCGCCGGTGTCGATCACGTGCAGCACGCCCTGCCGCAGCACCAGCAGCAGCGGGCCCATCTTCTTGACGATGCCGCCTTCGTCGACGCCCGCTTCCTGGTTGTTGGTGATGAGGTCGGTGTCGACGATACGGCTGCCGGTGACCGTGATCGAATCGAGCGCAGCGCAATCGTCGGCATCGTCGCTCGTGCAGCCTCCACCGAACGCGTACCCGAAGCCACGTCCGTTCGACGCCTTCGATTTGGAATCCCGCCATTGGATGTAGTCCGCTCGGCTAGATTGCAGCGCCAGCTCAAGCCCTTCCTGTGAGGCAGGTCGAACGGTGTGCGAATGCTGGCTGGCGCAGCCGGCAGAGACCACTGCGGCGAGAACCGCGAAAAGGGCGAGCTTCATGGACAGCAAGGCCAGGTAAGGCGCGAACAATCGCGCCGCCGCAGTCTGCTGGAGCCGGCGCCCATCGTTCAATCGGATCGTGTTCCGGACGCGCGCCGCTCCGCCTCTTCCGCCTCTGCCTGCTTCCACGGCAGCCGCCCTTCAGTTTCCAGAGGCAGGGCAAACACCAGAAAGCAGCGGGTCAGCACGATCAGGCCGAGCATCAGCAGGCTGCTCAAGGTGTAGTCGATGGTGACGGCGGCCACCAGGAACTCAAGGTCGAGGATTGGGGCGCGGACGCTGCGGCGGCGGTAGGCGAATTGGGCCGCGTGCGCCTCCACACGGCCCAAGCCGCGCAGCCACTCCACGGTCGAAACCACGAAGCCGGCGAGGGTCACGCCGACGCCGATCAGCTCGACGCCGAGGATCAGGTTGCGAACGCCTTCGACGAAAGCGCTCTGCATCGCTTTCCCGGATCTGCAAGGGCGCGCGCAGTCTCACCGATTGTGCCGCTGCGAGCGGGATGGGACGTGCGTAGGCCCACTTGATCGCCCTGCTCTGTAAGCTTGCACGCCGGCGTGGGGCAAGCGAAAGGAGAAGAGCGATGGCCACCGGTTGGGCCGGCGACGGCGCCGTTCAGGATCAGATCGACGCAACCGTCAAGGACGCGATCAGGCGTGCGCGGGCGCAGCTGCCCACAGGGCCGAGCCTAAGCCACTGCGAGTGCTGTGAGGCGCCGATTCCCGAAGCGCGGCGCAAGGCGCTGACGGGCGTGCGTTTCTGCGTGTCCTGCCAAGAGGCTGAAGATCGCGAAGCGCGCGCCGGCGCGGGCTACAACCGCCGCGGCAGCAAGGACAGTCAGCTACGCTGAAGCGGCGTCAGCCCAGCCGCGTGCGCCGTTCCGCCAGCACTTCCATGCTGCCGGTGTGTGCGGTCGGGTCGAGGTCGATGTCGAAGCAGTCGCGGCCGGCGTGCTTGGCCCGATACAGGGCGGCGTCGGCGCGGGCCAGCCATTCGTTCCAGGTCTCGTCGGCGTGCAGGGCCGCAGCACCGATCGACACGGTGACCGCACCGCCTGGACTGCGCAGCTCGGCGCGCAGGGTGTCCTGCAGTCGTTCGATCACGGTAGGCAGGGCGTTCAGTGGGGTGGACGGCAGCAGCAGCACGAACTCCTCGCCGCCCAGCCGATACAGGCGATCCAACTTGCGCAGGCGGCCGCGGACGATGGCGGCGAACTCCGCCAGCACGCGGTCGCCGGCCTCGTGGCCGTGCTCGTCGTTGATGCGTTTGAAGTGGTCGAGGTCGATCACGGCGAGCACGGTGGGCCGCGCGCGCCGCTCGAACTGGCGGACCGCTTCTTCAAGTTCGGCCTCCATCAGTCTGCGATTGCCCGCTGCCGTCAGCGGATCGTGCGAGGCCAGCGACTCCAGCTGGCGCCGCTGCAGATCGGTGCGATAGGCGAAGATGAAGGCATAGAGGCTGACCAGGCCGGCAGTGACGGCGAACGACACGCGCTCGCTGCTCTCGGGGAAGCCCCCGCCCAGCACCGCGATGGCCAACACCACCAAAACGTTCGC
Organism: Lysobacterales bacterium; assembly: GCA_014946745.1. Lineage (NCBI taxonomy): Bacteria > Pseudomonadati > Pseudomonadota > Gammaproteobacteria > Lysobacterales > Lysobacterales bacterium. The sequence goes on from JADCRD010000001.1 coordinate 889,883, forward strand.
CACCAGCGCAGTGCGCCGATCGACCAGGAAGAAGTTCGCAAGCAGCACGCAGTAGGACCACAGCATGCCGTTGCGTCCCAGCACTTCCGCGGCGAGGAAGACAGCCGAGCAAATGACGCCCACCATGACCAGGGCCGCGCCGCCGGTGCGGCCTGTACGCCAGGCGTAGAGCACCGGCGCGCAGATCGCCAGCACGATCAGGCTGTCCATGACGCCCGCCGTCCATTCGCCGCGAGCGAAGCGATAGAGAGCGAACGGGAAGATGCCCACCACCGCGCAGAGCCCGAACAGGCTCATGATCGCGAAGCGGAAATCGCTGCGTAGGCGGGCCAGCATGTTGACGGCAGTCACGCTCGGGGCGGAGTCGAGAACACCGTGCAAGCGGCGTTCCCGAGTACGCGCCAGCACTTACGCGGGTTCGACCCGATCCACGCGCTGGAAGCCGCGCGGCAGGGGGTTGCCGCGGGTGGCGCGGGCGCCGGCGTAAGCCTGCAGGTCGCGCCAGCTCACCGTCAGCTTGCGCTGGCCGCAGTGCAGCACCAGCTCGCCGCCCTGGCGAACGGTGGTCAAAGCGATCACCCGCTCCTCGCCGGATTTCAGCTTGGCCGGCGGAATCTGCAGGATCTTGTTGCCCTTGCCGCGATCGAGCTCGGGCAGCTCGGCGATCGGGAAGGCCAGCAGCTGTCCTGCTGAGGAGATCGCCACCAGCCAGTCCTGCGCCGGATCGGCGACCGCGACGGGGGTCAGCACTTCGGCACCCTCGTCCAGATTCAGCAGGGCTTTGCCCGCCTTGTTGCGGCCGGTGAAGTTTTCGAAGCGGGTGACAAAGCCGTAGCCGAAGGAGCTGGCGAGCAGGAAGCGCTGCTCGTTCTCGCCGATGGCGGCGGTGACGAAGCCGACGCCGCTGGCCGGGGTGAAGCGGCCGGTCAGCGGTTCGCCGTTGCCGCGTGCGGAGGGCAGGGTGTGCGCGCCTGTCGAGTAGCTGCGGCCGGTCGCATCCAGGAAGGCCGCCTGCTGGGTGCTGCGGCCGCGAACGGCCACCAGCAGGCGATCGCCCTCGCGGTAGGACAGCCCGGCCGGGTCGACTTCATGGCCCTTGGCTGAGCGCACCCAGCCCTTCTCGGAGACCACGATCGTGACCGGCTCGCTGCTGACCAGTTCAGCCTCGGAGATCGCCTGCGCGGCGCCGCGCTCGACCAGCGGCGAGCGGCGGGCGTCGCCGAACTTCTTGGCGTCGGCGACCAGCTCGTCCTTGATCAGCTTCTTCAGCTTGGCCGGCGAAGCGAGGATGCTCTGGATCTTCTCGCGCTCCTTGGCGAGCTCGGACTGCTCGCCGCGGATCTTCATTTCCTCCAGCCGGGCCAGCTGCTTCAGCTTGGTGTCGAGGATGTACTCGGCCTGCACTTCGGTCAGGCCGAAGCGCGCCATCAGCACGGGCTTGGGCTCGTCCTCGCTGCGGATGATGCGGATCACTTCATCGAGGTTGAGGAAGGCGATCAGCAGGCCTTCCAGCAGGTGCAGACGACGCTCGACCTTGTCGAGGCGATGATTCAGGCGGCGCACCACGGTGGTCTGGCGGAAGGCCAGCCAGTCGCGCAGGAAGGCCTTCAGGTTCTTCACCTGCGGCTTGCCATCGAGCCCGATGACGTTGAAGTTGACGCGGTAGCTCTTTTCCAGATCGGTGGTGGCGAACAGATGCCCCATCAGCTGCTCGGCATCGACGCGATTGGAGCGCGGCACCAGCACGATGCGGATCGGGTTCTGGTGGTCGCTCTCGTCGCGGATGTCCTCCAGCCACGGCAGCTTCTTGGCGCGCATCTGCTGGGCGATCTGCTCCATCACCTTGCCGGGGCTGACCTGGTAGGGCAGGGCGGTGATGACGATGTTGTTCTGCTCGCGGGTGTAGGCCGAGCGCGCACGCACGCTGCCGCCGCCGGTCTCGTAGATCTTCTTGAGATCGGCCGCCGGGGTGATGATCTCGGCCGCAGTCGGGTAGTCCGGACCGCGCACGTGCTCGCAGAGGTCGGCGATGGTGGCGTCCGGGTCGTCCAAGAGACGCACGCAGGCGCTGACGACTTCATTCAGGTTGTGTGGCGGGATGTCCGTCGCCATGCCGACCGCAATACCCGTGGTGCCGTTCAGCAGCAGGTGCGGCAGGCGCGCCGGCATCCAGCTGGGCTCTTCCAGGGTGCCGTCGAAGTTCGGCGACCAGTCGACCGTGCCCTGGCCCAGCTCGCCCAGCAGCACTTCGGCGATCGGGGTCAGCTTGGACTCGGTGTAGCGCATCGCTGCGAACGATTTGGGGTCGTCGGTCGAGCCGAAGTTGCCCTGGCCCTCGATCAGCGGGTAGCGGTAGGAGAAGGGCTGGGCCATCAGCACCAGCGCCTCGTAGCAGGCCGAGTCGCCGTGCGGGTGAAACTTGCCGATCACGTCACCGACGGTGCGCGCCGACTTCTTCGGCTTGGCCGCGGCGTTCAGGCCGAGCTCGCTCATGGCGTAGATGATCCGCCGCTGCACCGGCTTCAGGCCGTCGCCGAGGAAGGGCAGGGCGCGGTCCAGCACCACGTACATCGAGTAATCGAGGTAGGCGCGCTCGGCGTACTCGTGCAGGGGGATCTGCTCGAAACCGTGGAAGCTCTGGCGGGTCAGGTCGGACATCGGGTTCGCGTCTTGGGCAGCGTCAGCAGGGCGCGAATGCTAGCAGCTTGGGCTTGCGCCGCCCGCGCGTGGCCGTCGTGCTGGAACCGCGCGCACAAACGACAGCGGCCGCGCCTTGCCGGGCGCGGCCGCTGAGGGTGCACGTTGGTAAGGCCGCTTACCAGGCGTAGCGCGCGCCCACCACCACCTGGCGAGGGTTGCCGAACAGGATGCCGCGGGTGCGGTCGACGATGTACTCCTCGCCGGTCAGGTTCTTGACTGCGAGGAAGCCGCTCCAGCCGTAGATCTCGGGCTCGTAGTTGAGGGTGGCGCTCCACACCGCATAGCTGTCGATCTGGCCGAACTGGCCATCGCCGTTCACGCGCGGGCTGCGGGTGTTGGCGAAGTCGGCCCACTGGCGGCCGACGTGCTGCAGCTCGACGTTGAGGTCCCAGGGGCCGCGGGCGTAGCCGACCCGACCGGTGAAGGTGAACTCGGGGGCGTAGGGCAGGCGATTGCCGGCGACGCTGCCGTTGGCCGCTTGGCCGTTGTCGACGCGAAGCAGCACGCTCGACTGCTCGGCCGTGCCCAGCCAGGTCAGGGCTGCGTTGGCGTAGAACTCGCCGCCGCGGCTCTGCAGGGCCTGGCGGTTCAGGCCGACCGCAAGTTCGAGGCCAGCGTATTCGGTCTCGCCCTGGGCCAGCGGCGTGCTGCCGCCGGCGATCGAACCCACCGCGATCTGGTTGTCGAAATCGCTGTGGAAGGCCGTGGCTTCCAGATCGATCTGGCCCAGGCGGCTGCGCAGGCCGAGTTCGAGATTGGTGCTGCTCTCAGCGTCGACCTCGGTGCTGGTGCCGTTGCCGGCGATCAGGTCCTCCACGCGCGGCGGCGCGAAGCCCTCGTGCGCGGACGCGTACAGGCTTGTGCCGCTGGACAGCTCGTAGTTGAGGCCGAGGCCCCACAGGGTCTCGCGCACGCTGTCTTCACCCAAGGTGCCACCGGGGAGGCGGTTGAGGCGGCTGAAGTCGATGTCTTCGCGGCGCAGGCTGGGGGTCAACTGCAGGGCGCCGAAATCGAAGGTGCTGGTGAGGAAGCCCGACAGCGCCGCGGTGGTGCGGAAGTTGCTCTCCGCCAGCGTGCCGCTGCGTGCGGCGGGCGCAGTGCCATTGATCTGCAGGCGGTCCTGCTCTTCCTCGTGCCAGCGCAGTCCGAACTCGGTGCTGCCGGTGGTGCCGATCAGCGAGCGCGGCAGGCTGAAGCGCGTGTCGAAGCCCCAGGTGTCGTAGCTGCGCACGCGGCCCTGGGCGGAGTTGCAGGCGCGCGGATCGACGCGTTCACCGCGGTAGCGCGCGTCGCGAAAGGCGGTGCCGCACTGGGTGTCCGAAGTGGTGCTGGACTGTCGCCACCAGTCGCGGTCGAAGCTGCTGAAGTAGACCGAGCTGAGCAGCTGGCTGCCCTCGGAGGGCGAGAACGCATGGCTCAGCGACAGCGCGCGGTGCTCGATGTCGAACAGGTCGTCCAGAAAGGGGTAGTACTCGGCGCCGAAACTCGCGTACTCGGCGTCGGTGATGCCGGAATAGCCCACCTGCGACTCCTCGCGCAGGTAGTTGGCACGCACCGTCAGCGCGTGGCTGTCGCCGATTTCGCGGCTGTACTTTGCGAACAGGTCGCTCTGCTCCAGGGCCGTGTTGTCGCGGGCGCCATCGCCCTGCTTGTGGCCGAGATCGAACAGAAAACCCTTGCCGCCGACGCTGGCGTGCGTGGCCGCGTAGCCGCGGGTTCCCGTGGCGATCTGCACGTGGCCGGCCGGGTCCTGCGGCGGATCGGGGGTGATGTAGTTGATGGCGCCCGTAATGGTCTGCGGGCCGAAGCGCAGCAGGCCCGCGCCCTTCAGCACTTCGATGCGGTCATAGCGCTGGATCGGCGCGTGGTAGTAGCTGGCGTTGTCGCCGTAGGGGGCATACATCGCCGGCAGGCCGTCCTCCAGCAGCAGCACCTTGGTCGAGCGCGTCGGGTTGCTGCCGCGGATGCCGATGTTGGGGCGCAGGCCGAAGCCCTCCTCATCGCGCACGGTCACGCCGGGCACTTTGCGCAGAGCCTCGTTGACCGTCAGCGCGCGGCCGGAGACCAGCACGCTCTGGTCAATCACGGTCGAGCTGCCTTCTGCGGGCTCGCCGCTGAGGTTTTTCTCGACGACCTGGATGGTGGCGAGGGTGCGCTTGGCTTCAGTGGCATCCGCGTCGGCACTGGCGTCAGCGCGGCTGGAGCCGCTTGCGCCGGCGAGAATCAGTCCGAGCGCCAGGCTGAGGGGATGGGGGCGGGAAACGGAAAGCATCGGGTATCGACTCGGATCGGGAGAAGTTCGCCCGAAAGTATGAAGATAAACGCGAACGATTTGCAATTGACCTTGCAACTGGGTCGCGGCTTGCGGTGGGTCTGATCCGATCAGAGCTGAAGCGAGCGCGGGGGTCTGAGGACGTTCTCTGTCTCTCCGCGCAGGGCGCTACCGCGGAGCGGCCGATCCTCCACAGGTCGAGGCCCGGGGCAGGACTCGCGCACTGCGTGCTCGACGCCGGCGGCTCGCGCGTCCAAGCTGTCCGGCCCTCAGGCCCGGACATCGAAGCACATGAACAAGCGCAAGGCGCCTGAAGCCGGGCCTACGCCCGCTGCCGTGGTGGGGTTCTGGCGCGAGGCCGGGCCTCAGCGCTGGTTCGCCAAGGACCTCAACTTCGACCGGGCGCTGGGCGCGCGTTTCCACGAAGCGCATCTGCTGGCCGCCGAGCGCCGGCTGGATGCGTGGAATGCCGAGGCCGAGGGCGCGCTGGCCCTGCAGATCCTGCTCGACCAGGTGCCGCGCAACCTCTATCGCGGGACCGCCCACGCCTTCGCCACCGATCCGCTGGCGCTTCACTTCGCCCTCGCTGCGATCGACGCGGGTCTGGACCAGAAGATCGAGGCTAGCTTGCGTCCTTTCTGCTCCATGGCCCTCATGCACGCCGAGCATCTCGCGCTGCAGGAGCGCTGCGTCGCCCTGTTCGAGGCGCTGGGTGGGCCCTCGCTGCCGCACGCGATCGAGCACCGCGACATCATCCGTCGCTTCGGCCGCTTTCCGCATCGCAACCCGCTGTTCGGCCGCGAGACCACGCGCGAGGAGCAGGCGTTTCTGGAGGCCGGTGGCTTCGCGGGCTGAGACGCTTCAGCGCCGATACCGCATGCCAGCGGTTGCGCGAGCGGTTGGCCTGGCGCGAGCTTGGCGCCTGGAGGTCGGTGGAGCACCTGGTGAGCCTGGGCCCACCCTATGTGCGGAGGCATGGCGATTTGGCGCTTGCCCGTCGCGGGCCGCTCTGCAAGCCTGCGGAGCCTTCAGTCCAGCTTCGGGAGTTCACCGTGATCCAGCGCTTCGACACCGGTCCGCGCATGTCCGAAATGACTGTCCACAACGGCGTGGCCTATCTGGCCGGGCAGGTGGCGGAGGACGACAGCCTCGACATCAGCGGCCAGACCCGCGAGGTGCTGGCGCAGATCGACGCTCTTCTCGCGCGTGCGGGCAGCGACAGGTCGAAGCTCCTGCGCGCACAGATCTTCCTGGTCGACCTCGCTGACTTCGCTGCCATGAACGCGGTTTGGGAGCAGTGGGTGGTGCCCGGCCACACGCCGGCCCGGGCCACCGTGCAGGCGGCGCTGGCCAATCCGAAGTGGAAGGTCGAGATCGTCGTCACCGCGGCCGTCTGAGGCCGCGACGGCCCTCAAGCATCGAAACTCGCAAGCTGCGTCGGGTGGGCGCCATGCATAGGGTGGGCCCTGGTTCACCCTGCACCCCACACTCGCCCTGCTCCTGAGCGGTTGCCTCGGCATGCGGCTCTCGCCTTGAACCACGCCGCCCACTGGGTGGGCCCCGGCCCACCTGCGCCAAACGCTTGCCCCGGTCTTCGTGGCCATGAATGCGCCGCTTCCGCGAACGCGTTGACACCCCCGCCATGGCTGCCGAACATGCGGGGCTCCTGTCCCACCCCTGCGGAGATTCCCCATGCGCCTGCCCGTCGGCCTGCTGGCCGCTTCGATCGCGTTCGCCCTCACCGCCTGCGGCGGCGGCCAGCCGTCTTCCGACACCGCAGCAACGCCGGCGGCCACGCCTGTAGCGCCCGCTCCGTCCAAGGTGCTGCACATCTACAACTGGTCGGACTACGTCGCCGAAGACACCATCGCCAAGTTCGAGCAGCGCACCGGCATCAAGGTGGTCTATGACGTCTACAGCGAGAACGAGGTCTTGGAAGCCAAGCTGATGGCCGGCGGCTCCGGCTACGACCTGGTTTTTCCCTCGCTGCGCCCCTTCGCCGAGCGTCACGTCAGCGCCGGGCTGTACCAGCCCATCGACCGCGCGCTGCTGACGAACTACGGCAACCTCGATCCGCAGCTGCTTGCCGGCATGACCGACGCCGACCCCGAGAACAAGCACCTCGTGCCCTACATGTGGGGCACCACGGGGCTCGGCATCAATGTCGCCAAGGTGCGCGAGGCCCTGGGCCCTGACGTGGCGCTGGATTCCTGGAGCCTGCTGTTCGACCCGGCCAACGCCGAGAAGCTGGCCGGCTGCGGCATCAGTGTCCTCGACGACGAGCAGGAGGCCTTTTCGGCCGCGCTCATCTGGAAGGGCCGCGACCCCAACCGCACCGACGGCGACGAGATCGAGACCGTGCAGCAGGTGTTCGCTGGCATCCGCCCGCATATCCGCAGCTTCAATAATTCGCAGTACATCAACGACCTCGCCACCGGCGAAACCTGCATCGCTGTGGGCTACTCGGGCGATGTCGCCCAAGCGGCGGCGCGCGCCGAGGAAGCCGGCACCGGGCTCGAAATCCAGTACGTCATTCCGAAAGAGGGTGCGGTGCGCTGGTTCGACGTCATGGCGATTCCCACCGACGCGCCCCATGTCGACAGCGCCCATGCTTTCATCAACTACGTGCTGGAGCCCGAAGTCATCGCCGGCATCTCCAACTACGTCGCCTACGCCAATCCCAACACGGCCTCCAAGCCCCTGCTGGATGAGGCCGTGCGCAACGACCCGGGCATCTATCCATCGGACGAAGTGATGGCCAAGCTGGTCGATCCGAAGCGCTTGCCGGATGACGCCCAGCAGGCGCGCGTGCGCGCCTGGACGCAGATCAAGTCGGGGCGCTGAGCCCGCGCTTGGCGCTCTGAAGCAGCGGCTCGCCCCTGGCGGCGAGCCGCCTTTCTTTCCTACGAGAGACCGAGCCCGCAATGGCCCAGCCCGGACGCAAGCAGGCCCCGATCGAACCCTGGCAGCAGCCGGATGCGCAGCCGTTCCTGCGCATCGAGGGTGTTACCAAGACCTTCGGCAAGACGTATGCGGTCGACGACGTCAGTCTGAACGTCTATCAGGGCGAGTTCTTCTCGCTGCTCGGCGGCTCGGGCTGCGGCAAGTCGACCCTGCTGCGCATCCTCGCCGGGCTGGAGACCGCCGACCGCGGGCGCATCCTGCTGGGCGATCGCGACATCACCGACCTGCCGCCCTACGAGCGGCCGGTCAACATGATGTTCCAGAGCTATGCGCTGTTCCCGCACATGAGCGTGGAGCAGAACATCGCCTTCGGCCTGCAGCAAGATCGCCTGTCCAAAGGCGAGATCCGCGATCGCGTGGCCAGCATGCTGGAGCTGGTCAAGCTGCAGGATTTCGGGCGCCGCAAGCCGGATCAGCTTTCCGGCGGACAGCGCCAGCGCGTCGCGCTCGCGCGTGCGCTGGCCAAACAGCCGAAGCTGCTCTTGCTCGACGAGCCCTTGGGCGCGCTAGACCGCAAGCTGCGTGAGCATACCCAGTTCGAGCTGGTCGGCATCCAGGAGCGCGTGGGCGTCACCTTCATCACCGTCACCCACGACCAGGAGGAGGCCATGACCATGTCCTCGCGCGTCGCCGTGATGGACGCCGGGCGCATCGTGCAGGTGGCCACGCCCGCCCAGCTCTACGAGTTTCCGGCGAATCGGCTGGTGGCCGAGTTCATTGGCGCGGTGAACATTTTCGAAGGCCGCGTCTCGGCGCAGCGCGATGAGGAACTGGAATTTGCCTGCGAGAAGCTGGGCGGCGAGTTCCTGATGTGGCATTCCGATCCGCTGCCGATAGGCACGCCGGTGGCGGTGGCGGTGCGGCCGGAGAAGATCAGCGTGCACGATGCGCCGCCGTCCGACCGCCGCAACTGGGCGCGCGGGCGGGTGGTGGAGATCGCCTATCTCGGCGACGTATCGATCTACCACGTCGCCACCGAGCACGGCCAGGTCGTGCGCGTGCAGATCACCCACGAGGCCCGCTACGAGCGCCCGCACTACAGCTGGGACGACGAGCTGTATCTGAGCTGGGACCCGGATGATGGCGTGGTGTTGACCAATTGAGCATGAGGACTGCCATGGCGGCTCGTTCGGGTGTCCATCGCGCTGGTTGGCTTGCGCGTGAGGCGAGCGCAAGCCTCATGTCCGGCGAGATTTGGGCGGCTTGGGTGTGGGGCGGTGTGCAGGCCATGGTGGGTCAAGACCCACCCTATGGATGTCTGCGGGTGGGTCAAGACCCACGCCACGGAGGTCTGCGGGTGGGTCAAGACCCACGCCACGGAGGTCTGCGGGTGGGTCAAGACCCACCCTGTGCAGGCTTCGAAGGGGTAGGGCCAGGCGCAGACGGCGCCTCTCTCACTTCTCACTTCTCTGCACTCACTCCCATCGTCCCGCCACTCGTCCCTCGTTCCTCCGCACTCTTTCCTTTCCAAAACCGGAGCGCTGCGAAGGCGCTGTGCCCAAGCCCAGCCGATCCGCGCCTCAGGTCGGAGGGCTCGGCATGAGCAGTGGCGGCGGCTTCAACTGGCTGAGCCTGTGGTACCAGGTCTTTCTCGGCGTCTATCAGCGCATCGGCCTGCTCGGCCGCGAGCTGCGACAGCGGCGCGGGCGGATCTTCGTGGCCGGCGTGCCCATGCTGTGGCTGGGCGTGTTCTTCCTGGTGCCCTTCCTGATCCTCGCCAAGATCAGCCTCACCGACCCGCTGCCGGGGGCGCGACCGCCCTACGGCGATTTGCTGAGCTGGGGTGAGGACTGGCGGCTCCAGCTCACTCTGAATCTCGGCAACTACCTGCAGCTGTTCGAAGACTCGCTGTATCTCGCGGCCTATCTCAATTCGCTGAAGATCGCCGCGATCTCGACCCTGATCGCGCTGGTGGTCGGGTATCCGATGGCCTACGGCATCGCCCGGGCCACGCCGCGCTGGCGCATGGTGCTGCTGATGCTGGTGATCCTGCCGTTCTGGACCAGTTTTCTCATCCGCATCTATGCCTGGATCGGCCTTCTGCGCAACAACGGCCTGATCAACCAGGCCCTGCAGTGGCTGGGCCTGATCGACGAGCCGCTGCGCCTGCTCAACACCGACTTCGCGGTCTACGTCGGGATCGTCTATTCCTATCTGCCCTTCATGGTGCTGCCGCTGGCGGCCAACCTGATGAAGCTCGACCGCCGGCTGCTGGAGGCCGCGTCCGATTTGGGCTGCCGCCCCATGCAGGCGTTCTGGCGCATCACCTTCCCGCTGTCGATGCCGGGCGTGATTGCCGGCTGCCTGCTGGTGTTCATCCCGGCGGTCGGCGAGTTCGTGATTCCTGATCTACTGGGCGGCTCGGACGCGCTGATGATCGGCAAGGTGCTGTGGACCGAGTTCTTCCACAACCGCAATTGGCCGGTGGCCTCGTCGGTGGCCATGGCCATGCTGATGCTGATCGTCATCCCGGTGCTGCTGTTCGAGCACGTGCAGAACCGGCGCGCCGAGAAGGAGGCGAAGGGGTGAGAGCGGGGATTGGGGATTGGGGATTCGGGATTCGCGAAGCCTCGGCTTGCGTCGAGCTCTCGCTTTGCGGCCATAGGGTGGGTCTTGACCCACCGGAGCTCGACGCTTGCCTCGGTGTGGCTGGCCATAGGGTGGGTCTTGACCCACCGGAGCTCGACGCTTGCCTCAGTGCGGCTGGTCATAGGGTGGGTCTTGACCCGCCGGAGCTCGACGCTTGCATCGGTGTGGCTGGTCATAGGGTGGGTCTTGACCCACCGGAGCTCGACGCTTGCCTCAGTGCGGCTGGTCATAGGGTGGGTCTTGACCCACCGGGGCTCGACGCTTGCCTCGGTGTGGCTGGCCATAGGGTGGGTCTTGACCCACCGGAGCTCGACGCTTGCCTCAGTGCGGCTGGTCATAGGGTGGGTCTTGACCCACCGAGGCTCGACGCTTGCGTCTCAGTAGCTCGTTTGCTCGTTTCTGGAGCTCGCGTGGGCCGCGGTTGCCGCGAACGATTGGATACCCGCATCTCGGGGCGGATTGACCGTCACGGTGGGTCAAGACCCACCCTATGCATGAGCGGAGCGTTGTCGACCCTCGGCAATCCCGAATCCCGAATCCCCAATCCCGCCTTGCCGCGTCAGCGGCAGGTGCACCGCCACGGTGGGTCAAGACCCACCCTATGCATGAGCGGAGCGTTGTCGACCTTCGGCAATCCCCAATCCCGAATCCCCAATCCCGTCTTGCCGCCCAAGCGGCAAGACCCGCGCGAAGCGCGCAAGGCATGAACCGCAAACCCTTCCTGCTGTTCACCGCGATGGCCTTCGGCTACGCGTTTCTGTACCTGCCCATCGTTTCGGTGATCGCCTACAGCTTCAACAGCTCGCGGCTGGTGACCGTCTGGGGCGGCTTTTCCACCGAGTGGTACGGCCGCCTGCTGCAGAACGAGCAGATCCTGCAGGCCGCCTGGCGCAGCCTGCTGATCGCCGCCACCGCGGCGACGCTGGCCGTGGTCATCGGGACCTTCGCTGGCACCGCGCTCACGCGGCTGGGGCGCTTTCGCGCGCGACCGCTGCTTTCGATCATGACCTCCGCCCCTCTGGTCATGCCCGAGGTGATGCTGGGGCTTTCGGCCCTGCTGCTGTTCGTGTTCCTCCAGCAGCTCACCGGCTGGCCGGCGCAGCGCGGCTTCACCACCATCGCCATTGCCCACATCACCTTCTGCACGGCCTACGTCACCGTAGTGGTGCAGTCGCGCTTGGCGCAGATGGACGAAAGCCTCGAAGAGGCCGCCATGGATCTCGGTGCGCGGCCGTGGAAGGTGTTCTTCCTGATCACCCTGCCACAGATCTTTCCGGCGCTGATTGCCGGCTGGCTGCTCGCCTTCACCCTGTCAGTGGATGACCTCGTGGTCGCCAGCTTCGTCTCCGGCCCCGGCAGCAGCACCCTGCCGATGGTGGTCTATTCCAAGGTCAAGTTCGGCATCACGCCCGAGATCAATGCACTCGCCACCCTGATCATCCTGTTCGTGACTACTGCGATCGTGATCGCGGGCTGGTTGATGCATCGGGGCGAACGACGGGAGTAAAGTGCTGACTTCAACTCGCCGCACTCACATCAGTCCTCGAACTGGCATTTCCTCTCTTCGTTCTGGTCATTGAGACCCAACCATGTCGAATTCAAACCGAATCTCTTTCGATCGCTTGCACGCCTTGGCTTTGGCGACTTGCTGTGCGCTGGGTCTGAGCGCGTCCTTCTCGCTACAGGCGGCATCCGAGCAGACTCTGCAGAGTTATGCAGAAGCCGTTGATTTCCTTGATCGTTGGCATGGTGACAGGGAGATGCTCGACGCCGCCCATGAACGCCTAACTGAGCTGTTGATTGACGCGCCTGACTTCGCGCCGGCACACGTCGAAATGGCGCGCTGGTACCTGATGAACTCGCAGAACTACCCCGCCGCACTGCGGTCTTTGGAGCGGGCCGAGGCGCTTGATCCGGAGTTCCCAGGCATTTTTGTGCTGAGAGGCTACGTTTTCGAGCGTCAGAATCGCCTCGACGAGGCTTTGCAGCAGCTGGATCGCGCGGAAGCGATCGGAACCGACAACCCTTGGCTGCCGTTGAATCGGGCGGCCGTGCTCGCAAAGCTTGGTCGCGATGCCGAGGCGTTGCCGCTGTACGAGTCGGTGCTCGAAGGCCACTTGGACGACCCGAAAGCCTGGCCCACGGCGAAGGCGCGGGCCATCGAACTTCACGAGCGCGCGGCTAACCTCGACGCAGCCGAGGCCGTGCTCTTGCGTGCCAAAGCGCTAAAGCCTGACGATCTGGGAGAGGCTGCCAGCTATTGGTACTGGTTGAGCGCTCGGAATCGTCTCGACGAGGCCTTGGCCATGGTGCGCGAAGCTAGGAAGCGCTGGAGCGCCCCCGAGCTTGCCCACGACGAGTTCTCCTTGCATCTTGAGATAGCCCGCCAGCTGCTTGCTGTGGACCGCGATGCTTCGCGCGCTGCGTTTCAGGAAGCTTCGCGGATTGGCGCGCAGCTCAACACGATTGATGCTCCGAACTTCGAAGAATGGGCCAGAATGCAGGAGGCTCAGAGCAGAGACCAAGTGCGATAGCGGCGCAGGTACACCGATCCGTCGAGGACGCAGTTTTTGGTCGTGGCTTGTTGGGCCGTCGCGCTTGCGATGACTTTCGCGGGCAAGTCGTCGGTCTCGCGATCAAAGCGAAGCGCCACTACGATGTCGAGTCCTGAATGCATCCTCGGGTTTGGGTTCGGCCGCAAGGCTTGGGCACTAGGAGGAGACGCAGCTGCACGCGAGCGAGTAGCGGCCGAGCTCCGTCGGGCGGGCTCGAGAGCCGAGTCGAGAACGTTCGATGCTCGGCACCCAAGGTTCGGTCAATCCGCCCGCCCAGCGAACTCACCCGTGCTGGTGCTGACCAGGATGCGCTCGCCGTTGGTGATGTACTCCGGCACCTGGATCTCGATGCCGGTCGAGAGCTTGGCCGGCTTGGGGCGCTTGGTGGCGGTGGCGCCCTTCATTTCGGGGGCGGTCTCCACCACCTCCAGCACCACGCTCGGCGGCAGCTGCAGGGCCACGGGCTGGTCGTCGATGACCGCGACGTAGCAGTTCTCCAGGCCGTCGGTGATGTAGCCCGCGGCCTCGCCGACGACGTCGGCGTCGAGCTGGTAGCTGGTGTAGTCCTCGCTGTCGAGGAAGACGAAGGCCTCGCCGTCCTTGTACGAGAAGGTGGCCTGGCGACGCACGAGGTCCAGCTCCTTCAGGTCGTCGTCGGCGCGCAGGCTGAGGTCGTACTTGGCGCCGCCGGGAATGCTGTACAGGGTGAAGCGGAAGGTGACGTTGCCGCCGCGGGCGGTGGGGGCGCTGCGCTCGATGTCGCGCACCTGGTAGACCGTGCCGTTGTGTTCTACGACGTTGCCCTTCTTGACTTCATTGGCCTTCATGACGCGCGTTCCGAGAGGTGAGAGGGCGCGCATTCTCGCCGATTGCGGCCCAGTGCCCAAGCCGAGCGCCGCCGCCGTGGTGCCGCGGCTGGCGAATCAGGCGTCTGCAGCCGCGGGACAGGCAGTCGCGTCCAATGCGAAGGCTTCCGGCGTCTGCACGCCGAACAGCCCGTGCCTGCGAAGCCGGCGATCCAGCTCCAGCAGCGCCTGATCGCGGCTCAGCAGCTGCTGCGCACCGCCGCGCAGCGCCAGCTGCAGAAACTTCTGGTCATCCGGATCGCGGCAGCGCGGCAGCGGAGGCATGGGCGCACTCGGCGCCGGCTGCCAGCGGCAGAGCGCCCGCTGTCGCAGGCACAGCTGATCCCGTTGCGTAGCGTCGAGCTGAAGCGTCGGATAGGTGAGCACGCGCGCCCATTCGGCGTGACAGTCGGCGTCGATCAGCAGCTCTACGCGGGCCTCCGCAATGGCGGCGCCAAGCGCGCTGCAGCGCGGGTCGGCGAAGACCAGCAGGTCCAGCCAGACGTTGGTGTCGAGCACGAGGCGAGGGGGCGGGGCAGGGGTGGGCATGGGGCGGCAGTCTGGCATTGCTCGCAGTCCGTGCGGCGCTGCCGCGGCATCGCGGAGCCCTGAGGCTGCCGCTCGCGGGCGTGCGCACGGCGCCGTGCTGCGCTGCAAATTGACACCGGTGGCATGCTGGTCGAGCCTGCCGGTGCAGCAGGCGGAGAGCCGACTGCTGAGGCGGCATGGGGGTTGGGGAAGAGAGAAATCAATCGTTTGGGCTCGTCTGGGCCGGGCGGCCCGCGGGCGCTGCCTGGCGCACTGGGCGGAGCGACGCGCTGATCTCTTGCTGACACCGGTGGCGCGCCGAAGGCACCCAACCCACAGGAGGCGAGTCGCTATGGCAAGGCAGTTCTGTTCGCGGTGGATGCGCTTGATCGCTGCGGGGGCGCTGGGGCTGGGCGCGGTCACGGCCCAGGCGCAGCAGACACTGCCCTTCGCCGAAGACTTCGACAGCGCGACTACAGCGACCTTCCGCACGGCCGCCTACCGCGCTTTGCCCGGGGCGCCAAGCACGCCCATGTACCACGCCCTGGGCGGCGCCAGCGCCATCCAGATCGTCGACGGCGCGCTCAGCTTCGTCGGTGCGCGCTTCACCATCGGCAACACCCAGCCGACGGTGGTCAGCACCACGACCACCTCGCCGCCGGGCATCTTCAATCTGTCGCAGACCTACACCGTGTCGTTCTGCGTGCTGCAGGCCTCGGGCGTTGGCAATCTGCAGCTGTACGTCGACAACAACACCACGGGTGCCGCCAATTCGCCCTTCGGCCAGGCTTCGCGCCTGCTCAACCTGCCGGCCTCGGGCATCGCCGCGCGCAGCGTGGTTTCGGTGACCTCCAGCGTCGGCACCCCCACGTCCTTCCTCTACCTGCGCACCGAGAGCGGCGCGACGGTCAGCCTCGACAACTTCCGCGTCGATGCCGGCAGCACCGCGACCGCCACCTGTCCGGCGCCCGGTCAGGCGTCGGTCGCGCTGGATCCGCCGGCGCTGAGCTGGACCGCGCAGGCCGGCTCGCCCGCCTACGTGGTCAACGTCACCGCGTTGAACGCCAGCGGCGGCGCCGACACCTTCGGTGTGGTCTCCAGCGCGCCCGCGGTGGTCAGCGTGGGCGTGAGCGGCAGCCAGGTGAGCCTGTCGCCGCTCAGTGCGGGCACCGCCAGCATCACCTTCAGCAGCGGCTCCGATCCCAGCGTGACTCGCGTGCTGCAGGCGACCGTGCTGGCGGAATCGACCACGGTCTACAACCTGACCGGCGTGGTTCAGCCGGCGGCGCTGAGCGCCGGGGTACACGTCGACACGCGGCTGCGTCTGCAGTTCGACAGCGCGCCCGCGCTCGGCAGCGGCGGCAGCATCCGCATCCACCGCTGGAGCGATGACGCGCTGGTCGATACCTTGCCGCTCAGCGGCGATGTCGATGCGCTCGGCTTTCCGGGGCAGGACCGCGTGCGCGTGGTCAACCGCAGCGCGCTGCGGGTGGACGGCAGCCGCGTCACCCTGTTCCCCCACAGTCACGCGCTGGCGCCGAACACCGAGTACTACGTGGTCGTCGACAACGGCGTGTTCAAGGGCACCAGCTTGAACGGCACGGCCTTCGACGGCATCGGCCGCTCCGCGGGCTGGCGCTTCACCACCGGCGCGCTGCCGGCTGCTGCCGCGGTGCTGCGCGTTGACGATGACGGCCCGGCCGACTTCCGCACCGTGCAGCGCGCCATCGACCATGCGTCGGCGAGTTTTCCGGGCGCAGAGCCGGTGCGTATCGAGATCGCCGAGGGTGACTACGAAGAGCTGCTCTACCTGCGCGGCAAGTCCAACCTGAGCCTGCGCGGTGACAGCCGCGACGGCGTGCGCATCCACTACCGCAACTCGGAGGCGCGCAACCCGGGCTCCGGCACCAGCCGTCCTCCCGGCGCGGGACCGGCCAACGGCGGGCGCGCGGTGTGGCTGATCGAGAACGCCGACGGGCTGCGCATCGAACAGCTCAGCCTGCGCAACACCACCCTGCGCTCGGCCGCACCGAGCCAGGCCGAAACCCTGTACTTCAACAGCAGCGATGGCAGCCATCGACTGGTGGCCGAGCGGGCAGCGTTCTACAGCGAGCAGGACACCCTGCAGCTGAAGGGCTACGCCTGGTTCTACCGCTGTCTGGTCGAGGGCAACGTCGACTTCATCTGGGGTGGCAACAAGGTCAGCCTGTTCGAGGAGTCCGAGATCCGCAGCGTGGGTGACACCACCAATGCCAGCAACGGCGGCTATGTGCTGCAGGCGCGCACGGTCGAGGCCAGCGACAAGGGCTTCGTGTTCCTGAACAGCGTGCTGACGCGCGGCCCCGGCCCCGGCCCGCAGGCCTCCGTGCCCCCAGATGGCGCCAGCTATCTCGCGCGCAGCGGCGGCAGCCCGAGCTATTTCGACAACGTGGTGTTCGTGAACAACCGGATGGGGCCGCACATCGCCAGCATCGGCTGGGCGGGCGCGGGCATCAACGGCCAGCCCTCGCCCAACCCCGCGGTGCCAACGGCCACCAGCGGCTGGCGCGAGTTCGGCAGCGCCACGCTGGCGGGCGCGCCGATCGATCTCTCGCTGCGGCAGACGGGCTTCCCATTGAGCGCCCAGGAAGTCGCCGCCGAGTTTGCGACGCGCGCGCTGGTGTTCCGGGCCTATGCCGGCGGGCAGGGCTGGAACCCCGAGCCCAGCTTCGGCGATGCCCTGTTCGCGAACGGCTTCGAGGCACCGTAGCCGGCGCACCCGCCGCAGTTCGCCCTTGAGGCAAGGCTGAAGCGTTCAGCCTTGCCGCGCCATGGCGGGCGCGCTCGCGGATCACGCACGTCAGCGCTTGATCCGGCGGAAGCGAGTCCGCACCCGCGCCGGACACGCGGCTACGTATCGCATCCACGATGGGCTTGATCCGTGTTGCCTCAAGTCAACACGGATCACGTCCAGGATCGACCGGATCCGGTGTGTCCTACTCCGCCGGGCCGTGGGTCGGAATCGCGAGCAGGGGCGCCGGCGGGCGCTCGCTGGTGATCCAAAGGCTGCGCCCGTCAGCTGCGAAGGCGATTGCCTCCGCCTGCGCCAGCCAGCCGAAGGCGATCGGCAGCGGCGCACGCGCCACGGCCGAGCCCCAGCCCTCGTTCGCACTGCGCGTGTAGAGATAGGCGCGCCGATAGTTGAGTACCGCCAGTCGCAGCCCGTCTGTGGAAAGGTCCGCGCCTGTGATCTGCGCGCGATAGCGGCCAAAGCGCGGGTTGCCGCTCAGCTCCAGCGCGCTGGGCGGCTCGATGCCGCTGAGCGTGCCGATGCGTTGCGCCGTCTGCAGGGCAGTGTTCGGGCCCAGCGGCAGCACGAACAGTTCGGGCGGCGTGCGCTTCTTCGAGATCAGCAGCACTTCGCGCGCCTGCGCATCCACCGCCACCGCCTCCACATCGCGCGGGCCGTCGGGCCAGCGCAGCCGCTGCACCCAGGCGGGCTTCAGCTGTGCGTCGACGACGCGCTCGGGTTCGGCAATCACCACCAGTTCGACGTCGCCGCGCAGGCCGCCGTTGTCGCCGGTGTCGGCGATCAGCAGGTAGGCCGTCCCGTCCAGCTCGAAGGCCGCCATGTCCTCGAAGTCGCGGCCCGCCACGCCTTCGATCTGCAGCGTCGCGCGATGGCGGCCGCGCGTGTCGATCGCATGCACCTGCGCAGCGTAGCCGCTGTCGTTGTGAACCCACAGCACCTCGGCATGGCGGCGCGAGGCGGCGATGCCGCTGATCTCGCCCAGGCGTGCGTCCCGCACCAGCCCCGCAATGCGGGGCGTGTCCTGGGCCTGCGCTGCAATGCCTGCCGGCGTGTCGAGCGCCTTCGACAGGCAGGGGCAGAGCGCCGCCACGGCCAGCATCAGCGCGCGCGGCCCGTGCCGACGCACGGCCGCTCGCCGTGCCTGCGGCAGAGGCAGAGGCCGAGACTGCGGCAGAGGCAGCGGCAGAGAGTCTGAGAGCGACTCAGCCCCGCGTCGCAGTTCAGGTGTTCTCGGAGAAACCCTCGCTCGTGCCCGCACGCTCTTTGTAGGAGCCTGCTTGCAGGCGACCGCAGCCTGCGCCCGGCATCCCGCCTGCGGGTCGCGAGCAGGCTCGTTCCCGCACACAGCAGGCCTTGGCAGAGCAACGACGGCATGTGCCCCGGCGAGGCGTCTGCTTCTTGAGAGAGGACCGTCCGTAGTCATGGCGCGAAAGTGTGCCAGAGGGTCGGCGGCTACACTGTGCGCCGCCCTCACTTTGATCGGAGTCGCCCCATGCCCGCTGCCATTCGCCTTGGTACCCCCCTGTCGCCCGGCGCCAACCGCGTGCTGCTGCTGGGCTCGGGAGAACTGGGTAAGGAGGTCGTCATCGAGCTGCAGCGGCTCGGCGTGGAAGTGATCGCCGCCGACCGCTACGCCGACGCCCCGGCCATGCAGGTGGCGCATCGCAGCCACGTGCTCGACATGCTCGATCCGCTCGCGCTGCGCGCCCTGATCGCGAAGGAGCAGCCGCATCTGGTGGTGCCCGAAATCGAGGCGATCCACACCCAGACCCTCGTCGAACTGGAAGCCGAAGGCCTGCGGGTGATCCCCACCGCGCGCGCCGCACGCTTGACCATGGACCGCGAAGGCATCCGTCGCCTCGCCGCGGAAGAGCTCGGCCTGCCGACCTCGCCGTATCGCTTCGTCGATAGCGAGGCCGAGTTCCGCGAGGCCGTCGCCGCGATCGGTCTACCCTGCGTGGTCAAGCCGCTGATGTCGTCCTCGGGCAAGGGCCAGAGCACCCTGCGCAACGCGTCTGACCTCGGCCCCGCCTGGGCCTATGCGCAGGAAGGTGGCCGCGCCGGCGCGGGCCGCTGCATCGTCGAAGGTTTCATCGACTTCGAGTACGAGATCACCCTGCTGACCGTCCGCCATCGCGATGGCACGAGCTTCTGCGCGCCGATCGGTCATCTGCAGATCGACGGCGACTACCGCGAGAGCTGGCAGCCGCAGCCGATGTCCGCGGTCGCACTGGCACGCTCTGAGGACATCGCACGCGCGATCACCGATGCGCTCGGCGGCTGGGGTCTGTTCGGCGTTGAACTGTTCGTGCGCGGCGATCAAGTGTGGTTCTCGGAGGTCTCACCGCGCCCGCACGACACCGGCCTTGTCACACTCATCTCGCAGGAGCAGAGCGAGTTCGCCCTGCACGCGCGCGCCATCCTTGGCTTGCCCATCCCTTGCATCGATGCACTCGGCCCTTCGGCCTCGGTCGCCCTGCTGGCCGAAGGCTACGGCGTGCCCGAGTTCAGCGGCCTCGAAGATGCACTCGCGCAGCCGCAGACCGGCCTGCGCCTGTTCGGCAAACCGCGCGTGGCGGGCAAGCGCCGAGTGGCCGTCGCGCTGGCGCGGGGTAGCGATGTCGAAACCGCCCGCGCGCGGGCCCGAGAAGTGGCTGGGGCGCTGACGGTTCGCCTCGTCTAGCGTCGGGCGCGGTCGTGCGGGAGCGGTGCGCCCCGGCCCGCCACGCCCCAAAAACCAGCGCGCTTGACAACCACGCCCATAGGCTGGGTCTCGACCCACCGCCCCTCTGGCACAAGATTCGCCCACCCCGCCACGCCCCGAAACCCAGCGCGCTCGGCAAGCACGCCCATAGGGTGGGTCTCGACCCACCGCCCCTCAGGCACAAGATTCGCCCGGCCCGCCACGCGCCCAAACCCCAACGCGCTCGGCAAGCGCGCCCATAGGGTGGGTCTCGACCCACCGCCCCTCAGGCACACCATGCGCCGCGGCCCGCAACACCCCCAAGCCCCGCGCTTGGCACGCTTTTCCATAGGGTGGGTCTCGACCCACCGCCCCTCAGGCACACGACGCGCCGCGGCCCGCAACGCCCCCAAGCCGCGCGCGCTTGGAGCATCCTCACAAAGCCGCTACAGTTCCGCGCTGTCCGCTTCCCCTTACGTCCCCGCGGCCACTTCCGGAGTCTTGCCATGTCCCTGCGCGCCCTTGCCGCCGCCGCGCTGTGCCTGCTGCTCAGCGCCTGCGCCACCACGCCCGATGGCCGCAGCCAGGTGATGATGGTGTCCAATGCCCAGGTCAACCAGATGGGCATCACCGCCTTCGAGCAGATGAAGGCCAAGGACAAGACCAGCACTGTGCCCGCACGTAGCGCCTACGCGCAGTGCATCGTCGACGCCCTGGTGCGCGAACTGCCGCCCGAGTGGCAGCGCCTCGACTGGGAAGCGCAAGCCTTCGCCATCGCCGAGCCGAACGCCTTCGCCCTGCCGGGCGGCAAGGTGGGCGTCAACACCGGCCTGCTGCGCATCGCCGATACCCCGGACAAGCTGGCCGCCGTGCTCGGCCACGAAATTGCCCACGTGGTCTACCGCCATGCCGGCGAGCGCATCAGCCAGCAGCAGCTCGCGCAGACGGGGCTGGCCCTCGCCGGCGCCTACGCCGGCCGCAGCGCCTCACCCGAGCAGGTCAACCTGATGGTGGCCGCACTCGGCGCCGGCGCCCAGGTGGGCGTGCTGCTGCCGTTCTCGCGCAAGCACGAAACCGAAGCCGACGTGTACGGCCAGCGTCTGATGGCCCAAGCCGGCTTCGACCCGCAGGCCGCGGTCGAACTCTGGCAAGCCATGCAGAGCGCCACCGGCAGCGAAGGCCGGCCACCGCGGTTTCTGTCGACGCACCCGGATCCAGAAGGCCGGATCCGGGCCTTGAGCGATTTCGCCCCCGGTTTACGTGATGTGTACGAGCAGGCGCGGCGGGCGGAGCGTCGCCCAGCCTGCGACTAAGTGTAGGGTCCCGGACGAATACATCCTGCATCGTCGGTCAGCACTGCTGATCGGCCGCGAGGTTCTGGTTGGCCTTCTGTCCGACCTCTCCACGCCGAGCATTGCATTAACATCCGCCTGCACAAGAACGCCCGAACAACGCCTGCGATCCGCCGCGAGATCCAGGCGGCGACGGGCAGCGACTACGAGCTGGCAGAGCGCTTTGGCGTCACCCGACAGACCATTCGCAAGTGGCGCAAGCGGACCACACAGGACGACTTCAGCCACACCGCTCACCGGCTTCAGACCACGTTGAACGCCGGGCAAGAGGAACTCGTGGTGGAGTTGCGCAAGACGCTCCGGCTGTCGCTGGATGACCTGCTTTCGGTGGTGCGTGAGTTCGTCCACGCGAGCATGAGCCGCTCCGCACTGGATCGCCTGCTGCGTCGTCGCGGCGTGTCGCGCCTGCCGCTGGAAGAGGCGCCTGCGCGCCCCACGAAGGCCTTCAAGGCCTACGAGCCGGGCTACCTGCACATCGACGTCAAGTACCTGCCGCAGATGCCTGACGAGACGCAGCGCCGCTACCTGTTCGTTGCCATCGATCGCGCGACCCGCTGGGTCTACACCGAGATCCGCGCGAACAAGACGGCGGCTTCAGCGCGGCGCTTCTTGAAGGCACTGCATGCACGTTGTCCGCTCAAGATTCGCTGTGTTCTGACGGACAACGGAAAGGAGTTCACGGACCGCCTGTTCGGGGTTAGCAAGCGTGCAGAGAGCGGCACCCATGAGTTCGACGTCTTCTGCACGGCACTTGGCATCGAGCATCGCCTGACGCGCCCGAAGAGCCCCCAGACGAACGGAATGGTCGAGCGCTTCAACGGCCGGATCTCGCATGTGCTCAACACCAACCGCTTCGAGTCAGGCGAGGGCTTGGAGCAGACCCTCGGCCGCTACGTCTGGCTCTACAACCACCACTTGCCGCAGAAGGCGCTGAACCACGAGACTCCGATTCAGGCGCTGAAGCGCTGGCAATCCACCCCCCCCTCCGGAACTCTTCGCTAGGCAGGTGTGTGATCGTCCGGGACCTGGCAGCTATCCGGCAGTGATGGGGCAGGCTGAGCCTCTGCCTGGCTTGGCTGCCGATCGCACCCTGTCGCTGTTCGGCAGCGAGCGGGCTTCGGCCCGTTCGGCTTTCGCGCGCTTCGTCGCGGAGGGCGTCGGCCAAGCCTTCGAGCCTGAAGTGCAAGCGCAGAGCTTTCTGGGCGACGAGAATTTCGTCGCGAAGGTGGCGAACGAAGTCGAGCCTGTCTCCCCCGAAGTCCCCCGCCGCCAGCGCCTCGCGCCTTGGTTGCGCCAGATGGAAGCGGAAGCCGAGAACCGCAACGCCGCCATCCGCCGCGCCTACGCTACCGGTGCGTATACATTGCCTTGGGCGAGATCGGTGCACACTTCGGCCTGACGCGACGATCAGTCGGATCGCGCGGGAGCGGCAGGGGGATGATGTGGCAGAACACCCTGACCCAGGCTTTGCTTTGGGTTGCTCAAGACCCACCCAAGTCAGTAGTCGCAAGCGTCGGGGCGGTGGTGGGTCAGGCCCGCCGTGCGTGGGCGTCGCAAGCGTCAGGGCTTTGGTGGGCCAGGGCCCACCCGGTGGCGCTACCTCATGATTCGGCGCGGCGGGTTCAGCGGCAGCAGGGATCCGCCTGCGCACAGCCACAGCCGATCGCCGGGTGTTGGCTGCAGCGCGAAGCCGCCGGTGAAGGCGCTGAAGGCGGGCAGCATCAGGCGCTGATCGCGCAGCCAGAATGCAGGCAGGCGGGGCGGCAGGCCGGGCTGGCGCAGGCGCAGCACGGGATGCAGGTGTCCGCACAGCACCAGCGAAGGCGCTGTTGAGCTGGGTTCTGCAAGGTTGCCTTCGGGGGAATCATGGTGCAGGCGCAGCGGTCCGCACGCGGTGCCTTCCGGCAGCAGCTCCACGCCCTCGAAATCGCCCGCACCGCGCAGCGCACGATCGTGGTTGCCGAGCACGGCCGCGAAGCGCTGGCCAGTATGGCGATCGAGGAAGTCGCGCCACTGCTGGCGCCAGTGCGCGTCCTCGGGCAAGGGGCCGTGGATCAGATCGCCCAGCACGATGACGTGCGCGGGTTGGTGATGTTCGATCAGCGCGGACAGCCGCTCGAGATCCTGGGCGGTGCCGCCGGCGGGCAGGGCGATGCCGGCGCGGCGGAAGGCATCGCCCTTGCCGAGATGCAGGTCGGCGAGCAGCAGGGTGCTGAGTGCGGGTACGTACACCGCGCGCTCGGGCAGCAGTTCAAGCCGTAGGCCGCCCAGCGCCAGCCCAGCGGATCGGCCTTCCGTCGCGCCGCTTTCTGTTCCTTCAGGGCGCATGGGTGCCGCCGTCCTCGGAGAGATCCACCGCGCACGCCTCGGCCGCCGTCCGTTGGGGGCGCGTGGTGCTGGGTCCGCGCGCAGGCCGGTTGGCGCGCGCTTCGAGCGCATCCGCCGCGCGCTCGATGCGGGTGCGCCAGTCCTCGCTGCTGAGCGCGCCCTTCTGTGTCTCGGCCCACAGCGGAAACGACAGCGGCGTCAGCGTGTCGGGGCGGCACAGCTGCAGGCGCTCACCGGCGATGCGTTCGAGCAGGGCGCCGAGCTGGGGCAGGGCGAGTTCGCCGTCCAGCACTTCGCGCTCGGCGAGCCTGAGCAGCAGATGCCCGGGATCGAACTGGCGCAGCACCTCGTAGATCAGGCTGCTGGAGGCCTGCAGCTGGCGCATCGAGCGCGCGGCGCGGCCGGGCTGGTTGGGCGGCAGCAGGCCGGCGATGCGGGCGATGTCGCGGAACTGACGCTTGGCCAGCTCTGCAAGATTGAGCGAGGCGCGCACATCGCGTTCGAGCTGCTCTGGCGACAACAGGCTGCGCAGCAGCGCCTCCTCGATATCGGCGCGCGGGGCGATGCCCAGCAGCAGGCCGTAGTCGTTGGCGGCGAAGCGCACGCTGGCGGCGCGCTGCTGCGCATAGCGCGCGGCCAGCAGCGCGGCCAGGCCTTCGTGCACCAGCCGCCCGGCGAACGGGTACAGGGCCAGCAGCAGGCCGCCGCGCTCGGGGATCACTTCGACCAGCAGCGCATCGCGCTTCGGCAGGGCCGACAGCCGCGACTGCAGGGCCAGCATCGGCCGCGCGGCCTGCATCTCCGCACTCGCGTGCGCCCCATCGGCCAGCAGCGCGCGGACCTCGGCGCCGAGCAGGGTCGACAGCGGCATGCGCCCGCCCATCCAGCGCGGCACGCTGCCGCGCGCGCCGCTGGCCGCGCCCACGTAGGCGGTCATGTCCTTGAGCCGCACCAGCTCCAGCAGCTTGCCGGCGAACAGGAAGACCTCGCCGGGGTTCAAGCGGCCGATGAAGCTCTCCTCGACCGCGCCGAGATCGCCGCCGCTGAGGTACTTCACCCGCAGCGCGCCGTCGCTGGTGATGGTGCCGATGGACAGCCGATGGCGCAGGGTCTGCCGCGGCTCGCGCAGCACGCGCCGATCGTCCTCGTCGCGTTCGACGCGGCGGAACTCGGGGTACTGCTGCAGTGCGCTGCCGCCGCGCTCGATGAAGTCGAGCACGGCCTCGAAGTCGCTGCGTTCGAGGCCGGCGAAGGCTGCGGTCGAACGCACTTCATCGAACGCAGACTCGGGCGCGAAGCCGCCGCCCGCGGCCAGGGTGACGAGATGCTGGGCCAGCACGTCGAGGCAGTGCTTCAGCGGCCGCCGTGCTTCGAGTTCGCCGCGCTCAAGCGCGCGGCGCGCGGCGGCGAACTCGACCAGCTCCAGGCCGTGCGTGGGCACGCAGAGCAGGCGCGACTGCAGGCCCGGCGCGTGGCCGGCGCGGCCTGCACGCTGCAGCAGGCGGGCGAGGCCCTTGGGGCTGCCGACCTGGATCACCTGATCGACCGCAGGAAAATCCACACCGAGGTCCAGACTTGAGGTCGCGACCACGCAGCGCAGGCGCTGCGCGCGCAAGCCCTCCTCGACCTGTTCGCGAATTGAAAGGTCGAGCGAGCCGTGGTGAAGCGCGAGCGTGGCCTCGTCTTCGAGCCACACCGCAGACAGCGCGCGGTGCCACAGCTCAGCCTGGGCGCGGGTGTTGGTGAACACCAGGCTGGAGCGTGCGGCGAAGATCCGCGGCAGCACTTGATCGAGCTGGGACAGGCCCAGATGGCCGGCGAAGGGAAAGCGTCGACCCTCGCGCGGCAGCACGGTGTCGATCTGTGGAGGCGGCTGATTCAGCGCCTGCGCCGAGACCTGGAGCAGCCGCGCGTTGGGCGACTGCGGGCACAGCGTGCGCAGGGCTTCGTCGGCATTGCCGAGGGTGGCCGACAGGCCCCAGCGGCGCAGCGTCGGATTCAGCGCCTGCAGGCGCGCGAGGCAAAGCTCCAGCAGCACGCCGCGCTTGCTGCCCAAGAGCTCGTGCCATTCGTCGACGACGACGGCGGACAGACCTGCAAGCACGTCGGCGGTGTCGGCGTAGCTCAGCAGCAGGGCCAGGCTTTCTGGCGTGGTGATCAGCACATCGCAGTCGCCGCGGCGCGCGCGGGCGCGCGCGCCGCTGCCGGAGTCGCCGGTGCGCAGCTCGATGCGCAGGTCGAGGCCAGCGCCTTTCGATGCATGGCCGAGCGCTTCGCGCGTATCGGCGGCCAGCGCCCGCAGCGGGGTGATCCACAGCCAGCGCAGACGTGGCTTGGGCAGGGGATTGCGCAGCGCTTCGATCAGCGCGCCGCCGAACACGGCCAGCGTCTTGCCGCTGCCGGTGGGGGCCAGCAGCAGGCCGGAGTCGCCCGCCTGCCAGGCGCGCCAGAGTTCGCGCTGGAACCCTTGCACCTGCCAGCCGCGCTGTTCGAAGAAGGCTTCGAGGCGCGCTTCCGCGGCGTGCGAGGGGAGCGCGTCGGGCGCGCTGTGCCGCGTGGATTTGAGCTTTGCGCGCGACATCAACGCAGCCCGCATAGGGTGGGTCTTGACCCACCGTTGCTTCGATCCTTCCGTCTGCTGCACAGGCATCGGCCGAGCGATCGCGCACCGAGCATGCGGGCGCTTGTTTGGACCGTGGCGAGGGTGGAGCTCCGGTGGGTCAAGACCCACCCTATGCGATGGCGGGAGACCGGGGCGGGCGTGCTGCTGCGGTGGGTCAAGACCCACCCTATGCGCGCTGGCGTCATGGAACGACCTCGCCCGATACCCGCGCCAATCGTTCGGCCAGACGACGAAGTTCGCCGAGCTGGTCGGCCTCATGCGCAAGCTTGTCCTCGCGCCAGCGCAGGATGCGCGGAAAGCGCAGGGCCACGCCGGACTTGTGGCGGCTGGACAGGTTCACGCCCTCGAAGCCCAGCTCGAACACCAGCTCCGCCTTGACCGAACGCACCGGCCCGAAGCGCTCCAGCGTATGCGCGCGGATCCAGCGGTCGAGCCGCTGGATCTCGGCGTCGTCGAGGCCGGAGTAGGCCTTGGCGACGGGCAGAAGCTGGTCGCCGTCCCACAGGGCGAAGGTGTAGTCGGTGTAGAGGGTGGCGCGGCGGCCGTGGCCGGCCTGGGCGTAGATCAGCACGGCGTCGATGCTCAGCGGATCGAGCTTCCATTTCCACCACGCGCCGCGCTTGCGGCCGGGCTGCCAGGGGCTGTCGGCGCGCTTGAGCATCAGGCCCTCCACGCCGCGCTCGCGGGCGCTGGCGCGCAGGGCTTCGGCGGCATTCCAGTCCTGCACATCGACCCGCGGTGAAATACCAAGCGTCGGCAAGGTGTCCCCGAAGGCTCTGGCTGAGGACGCGGGTGCTGGCGGGATGCGTGCGCCGTCAACCAAGGCTGCGCTGACGTCGCTCACGTCCAGAGCGCTTGCGTGTGCGGAAACGCCCTGCGTCTGCCGCTCGGCTGAGCTCTCGACCTTTGCTCGCACCTGCGCTGTCGCACGGGCACTACGCCGTTCGCCGAGGCTCAGGTCGGCGGCGTGCGTCTGTGCATCCGCACCGGGGCCCTGTCCAGTCGTGCTCTCGATCAGCAGACTTTCAAGCGCGGCTCGCCGCTGCGACAGCGGCGAGCCGCGCAGGTCTTCCCCGCGCACGAACAGCGCGTCATAGGCCAGAAAGCGCAGCGGGCATTCGGCCAGCAGTTTGGGCCCGGGCTTGAGCCGGTTGATGCGCTTCTGCAGCTGCACGAAGGGCAGGGGGGCATCGTCTTTCCAGGCGAGGATCTCGCCATCGAGCAGGCAGCCCTCGGGCAGACGCAGGGCGGCGGCTTCGAGCTCGGGGAAGCGGCCGTCGAGGCGCTCTTCGCCGCGCGACCAGAACACCACGCCGTCTGCGGTTCGCAGCAGCTGGGCGCGGATGCCGTCCCATTTCCATTCGAGCTGCCAGTGCTCGATCGGGCCCAGCGCCTCGGGCGGGTCTTCCAGCGGGGAGGCCAGCTGGAAGGGCTGGATGGCGACGGCACTCGCGCTGGTATCGGTGGGCGCGAGCATGTGCGCCATGAAGTCCGTCGACGGCGTCCACTCGCCGAGCAGACGCTGGGCGATGAGCGCGGCATCGACGCCGGCGATCTGCGCCAGCGCCTGCTGCACCAGGCCAGCCGAAACGCCGATGCGCAGCGCTCCGGTCAGCAGCTTGTTGAAGACCAGACGTTCGAGTTCGGGCAGCTCTGCCCAGGCCGCGCGAAGGGCGCGCTGCCGCGTCTCGACCGGCGCGCCGCGCAGGGGCAGCAGCACGTCCTCGACCCAGCTCGACAGCGCACGTTCGGGCGGCGGCGCTGCAGGCTCGGGCAGCAGCAGGCTCAGCGTTTCGGCGAGATCGCCGACGTGGGCGTAGCTGTCTTCGACCAGCCAGGCCGCGAGCCCGCTCGCGTCGCACACCCACGCCCTCAGCTCGCCGCTCGTGGCGATGCGCGCGAGTTTGCGGCCGAGCAGAAAGTGCAGGGCCCAGGCGGCATCGGCCTGCGGAGCGCGCTCGAAGTAGGCCACCAGGGCCTCGCGCTTGCGCTTCAGCGAGGTGCTGCTCTCGATTTCGCGATAGAGCTCGGCGAAGGCGCGCATCAGTTCTCGCCGCCCAGCTCGGTGGCCAGCGCAGCGGCTTCGACGCCGCGTTCGTTCAAGTAGCGCACGAACACGTCGGTGCTGCCGTGGGTGGCCAGCACGCGGCGGGCGCCGGTGGCGAGCACCGTGTCGATCAGGCCCGGCCAGTCGGCGTGGTCGCTTAGCACGAAGCCGCGATCGAAGCCGCGCCGGCGGCGGTTGCCGCGCAGGCGCATCCAGCCGGATGCAAAGCCCGTCGAGACCTGGCGGAAGCGGCGCATCCACGGCGTGCCGAGTGCGGACGGCGGCGCCAGCACCAGCTCGCCGGCGAGGTCCTTTCCTTTCGCCTGTTCGCTGACGGTTTCGGTGGGCGGCAGGGCGATTCCGGCTTCGCGGTAGATCTCCACCGCCGGCGCCATCGCGCCGTGCAGCAGGATGCGTCGCCCGCGCGCGCCGTCCAGCGCGCCGATCTCGGCCAGCAGGCGCTGCGCCTTGCCCAGCGCGTAGCAGCCCAGCACGGCGGTCTCGCCGCGCTGCGCGCAGTCGCCCCACCAGGCCAGCACGTCCGCGGCCACTTCGCTGGCCGGCCGCCAGCGATAGACGGGAAGGGCGAAGGTGGCCTCGGTGATGAAGGTGTCGCAGGGCACCACCTCGAAGCCGGTGCAGGTCGGGTCGGGGTCGCGCTTGTAGTCGCCGGAGATCACCCAGACCTCGCCGCCCTGCTCGATGCGCACCTGCGCTGAGCCCAGCACGTGGCCGGCCGGATGCAGGCTGACCGTCGCATCGCCCAGGCGGAAGCGTTCCCCGTAGGCCACCGGCTGCAGGTTGGCGTCTTCGCCCAGGCGCCAGCGCAGCAGGGGCAGGCTGTCGGTGTGGGCGAAGTAGAGCGCGCTGCCGGCGCGGGCGTGGTCGCTGTGCGCGTGCGTGATCACCGCCCGCGGCACCGGGCGCCAGGGGTCGATGTGGAAATCGCCGGCTGCGCAGTACAGGCCGGAAGGACTGAGCTGGATCAGGGGAGGTCTGCTGGCGGTTGCAAGGCCGCCAAGAGTCTCCTGCACGGCGTGTAGCAAAGGACAAGCGAGTGTCCGGCGCGGTCCGGAGTTCGACGGGCTGGGTGCGAGCGTGAACACGCTTCGGATGCGCTTGACATCACACTTCTTTGGGGCTGGCGGGTAGAATCGCGACCTCGCATCTCCACTGTCTGTCACCTGCATGCCCGCACTGCTGGAAACGCTCTTGGCCGTGCTGTTGTGTCTGGGCGTGGCGTTTCTTCCGCCGTGGCTGGTGGTGCTGATCTGGCTGGGCGCGCTGGGGGCCTTCGCGCTCAGCTTCGCGATCGAGCGTCGCGGCCACGGTCGCGCACCGCATTTCCCGCGCGCGCTGTCGGGCCTGATGCCGCTGTCGCTGGCGATCAGCCTGGCGATCTGGGCCTGGCCCATCGTCGGGCCCTGGCTGGCCCTGCCCTTGGCGCTGGCCGCGCTCATGCTCGGCGTGCTGCTGCACGGTCGGGTGTTCCGCCGCATGCTGCGGCCGCGGGCGGAGCTTGCCGCGCGCTATCCCTTTACCAGCGAGCACGCCCTGAATGGCCCGGGCGGCCACGTGTGGTCGCGCCTGCCGGGCAGCGGGCTGCGTTTCCGAATGGTGCCGGGTGCCAAGCCCAGATCCTCGCAGCCGCAGGGCTGCACCTGGGTGTTCGAGGACGGCCATGTGCTGGAGGGTCGCGACCGCAGCCTGCATGTCTCTCGCGATGGCCGCTGGCTGGTGGTGCGCAGCCTGCGCAATGGCGGCGTGCTCGCGCTGGATCGGCAGGCGGCGCGTCGTCTGTACTGGACGGATGGGGCGGCCCTGTGGGAGCAGATCGAGGCCTCCGAGCGCTGGCCGAAATCGATCGAGCAGTGGCGCCCGCTCGCCACTCAGGACGAACCGCTGCAGCTGCGCTTCGGCCTGTGGCTGAGCGAGGCCGAGGTTCAGCGCGCTGCGCCCGAGCGCATCGAAATTCCAGATCCGCAGGGTCGACCGCGGCTCGCTTTTGTCGCCCAGCGCGAACCCTCGCGCGTGGCCGAGGCTCTGCAGCCCATGGCCTACGCGCTGCAGCCGCGCTACGAGGCGCAGCTCGATCGCGCAGTGCTGCCCTTCACGGTATCGGGCCCCGACTGTGCGGTCTGGCGGGCGGATGGCGAGGCCCTGCTGCTGGTGCCGGACGATGGCGCAGGCGCGTGGCTGTACGAGGACGGTCAATCGCCGCGTCGCCTCGCCCTGCGCTGGGACGTCAAGCATGGGCACCCCGCGCTCAGCCTGGGCCGCGTGCGCGCGTTGGACGCGCGCCGCGTCGGCATCGAGCTGAAGCAGGCGCTGCCGGCGTCGAGCTACCCGCAGCCCTGGGACGCGAGCAGTATCGAGGCCGGTCAGCGGGTGGGCGGCAGCCTGGCCTGGATCTCACCGCTGCCGGACGGCGCGTCGAGCGTGCGCGAAGTCGAGCCACCCGGCGAGTGCATGCTGTGGCTTCCGCTCGATGACCTGGCCGACAGCGGGGGCCGCGCGGAAGTTGAAAGCCTCGGGCCGGGCGGGCACGTCGCGCTGTTCCAACGCCAGGCCGAGGGTTGCTGGCGCTGTCGTCTGGACGGCGAAACGCTGTCCTTCAGCCCGCTCTCGCTGCTGCATATCTGGAGCGACGACGGCCGTCATCTGGTGCTGCAGCCGGCGGTGCCTGAGGGCGCAGTGGCCGAAAGCTGCGTGGTGGTCGATTGCACGAATCGCGCCCTGCTGGCGGGGCGGGTGCAGGGCTTCGAGCTGCGCCCGGTCGCCATGGTCGGCGGCGTGCTGCAGGTGCGGCAGGTGCTGGGACGTGCGCACGTGCCCGGCGGCGCCTTGAGCGGTGGGCCGCCTGAAGCGACAGGCGCAGCCGCGTTCCTGCAGCCGCGCCGCAATCAGTGGCTGCGCCTCAGCTGCGAGCGCTATGCGGTGGCGGCCAGCGGCGACGCCATGCACGGCCCGCTGCCGCGTTCGGTGCAGGCTCGCGTTTCGCCCTCGCCTTTGGCTGCCTTCGATCTCGTCTATCCCGGCCCGATGGGGCAGTGGGCCTACATCGAGGGCGCGCGCGGCCGCTACGACGATGCCGGGCCGCGCCCGCAGGACGCGCGCTTCGGGGCGCTGGCCTGCACGCGCGGCGGGCTGGCCTGTGCGGGCCTGAGCCCGGCCATGGTGTGGTCGGCCGATGGTCGCTGGCTGGTGCTGGTGCATGCGCCAGACGCCCAGCTGCCGACCTGGACCCCCTGGCTGCTCGACACCGAGAACGAGGTGCTGCATCGCCCGCGCGCCGACGACGCCGGCCACGCCGCGCTGCCGGGCCTGCCCTTCTTTCTCGGCTTTCACAGCGGCAGCGCACGCTTCGAGTGGTGCGAGCACCCGTGGTGGACGCCGGGTACGCCGCGGCGCAGCGGCGTGCTGGTGCTGGAGTCCCTGCTGGCGCGCTATGCGCGCGTGGCCCTGGTCGAGGCCGGGGGCCTGCGCGTGCCGCCGGAGCAGGCCGAGGCCTGTGACTGGCGCGGGCTGGCGCGGCGCGCGGCGCGCGCTTCGGCGTGATCGTCGTGCACGGCTCGCGCGCGTGGCCCGGGGCACGCTGTCCGCTGTGTGGTGACGCCACGCCTCTCGCTTTGCCCGAGGTGCGCGGCCGCGCCTACGCCGAGTGCGGCCTCTGCGGCCTGTCCTTCATGCGCCCCAGCGATTGGCCCAGCGCCGAGCGCGCGCGCGCCGAGTACGGGCTGCACCACAACGCGATCGACGATGCCGGCTACCGGCGCTTTCTGGATCGACTCGCCGCACCGCTGTGCGCGCGCATCGCGCCGGCGGCGCGTGGCCTCGACTACGGCTGCGGGCCGGGCCCGGCGCTGGTGGCGATGCTGCGCGAGCGCGGTTTCGACTGTCTGGGCTACGACCCCCTCTTCGCCGCGCATCCCGAGCGCCTGCAGGCGCGCTACGACTTCGTCTGCTGCACCGAGGTGGCAGAGCACTTCACCGATCCGAGCGCCGAGTTCGCGCGCCTGCGGGGGCTGCTGGCGCCCGGCGGCTGGCTGGCGCTGATGACGCAGTGGCGTCGCGACGATCACGCCTTCGACCAGTGGCGCTACGTGCACGATCCGACCCACGTGGCCTTCTATCGCGAGCGCAGCCTGCGCTGGATTGCCGATCGGCTGGGCCTGGCCTTCGAGAGCCCGGCGCCCAACGTGTGCCTGATGCGCGCGCCCGCGGTTTGAGCGGGCGGACACCGCAGAAGAGCCGAGTCGGCACGCAAGCTGCTGCGCTGGGCGGACGTCGCGGCCGCCGGCACGTCTCTGGGTTTGCCGCGGACGCGCACTGCCCCGTCAACGTGTTGATTGGCGCAGTCACCTCGCTGGCCGGCGAGGGCACGCCGGAGCTGCTGATGGAGGCCGCCGATCGCCATCTGTACGCGGCCAAGGCGCAGGGCTGCAATCGGGTGGTCGATACGCCGGGCGGCAGCGCCGATGCTGTGGCCCTGCCTGCCTGCCTGCCGGCGACGACGCCGCGACGGGCTGAACGCAGGTGCATCGCTGGCGCGGCAGGCGGCCAGCGATGCCCGCGCAGCGAAGGACTACAGCCGCGCGCGCTGGGCGGCGAGGCCTTTCAACTGGGCGCTGAAATCGGCGATGCGCTGGCGCTCCTGCGCGACGACTTCCGGCGGCGCATTGGCGACGAAGTTGGCGTTGCCGAGCTTGCCCTCGCACTTGGCGATCTCGCCCTGCAGGCGCTTGATCTCCTTGTCGAGACGCGCGCGCTCGGCGTCGAGATCGACCAGGCCTTCGAGCGGGATCAGCAGGGTCAGCTCGCCGAGCACGGCGGGTGCGGCGGCGGGTGCGTCCGCTTCGCTCGCCAGCCAGGTCTGCGATTCAAGCTTGCAGAGGAAGGCGATCTGCCGGCCGAAGCGTTCAAAGCGCGAACGGTCCGCGGCATCGCCACCGGCCAGCAGCAGGGGCACGGGCTTGCCGGGCGAGAGCTGCAGCTCGCTGCGGATCTGGCGCAGCGCGCTGACGACCTTTTTCAGCCACTCGATGTCGGCCTCGGACTGCGCGTAGTCGCTGCCGGCGCCGGCCTCGGGATAGCGGACGCGGCTGATGCTGTCGGCGCCGCGGCCCAGCTTGGGCGCCACGTGCTGCCAGATCTCCTCCGTCACGAACGGGATCAGCGGGTGCAGGGCGCGCAGCAGGGTTTCCAGCACGTGCAGCAGGGTGTGGCGGGTGCTGCGGGCGGCGTCAGCGTCATCGCCATTGAGCGCCGGCTTGGCCAGCTCGACGAACCAGTCGCAGAACTCGTTCCAGGCGAACTCGTATATGGCCTGCGAGGCCAGATCAAAACGATAGCCCGCGAACTGCGCGTGCACCTCGGCGACCATGCGATCGAGCCGCGCCAGGATCCAGCGCTCAGCGTCGGTGCGCGGATTGGGCTGGCCTTCGAAGCTGGCCTCGCCGACATTCATCAGCACGAAGCGCGCGGCGTTCCACAGCTTGTTGCAGAAGTTCTTGTAGCCC
Source organism: Lysobacterales bacterium (assembly GCA_014946745.1). Taxonomy (NCBI): domain Bacteria; kingdom Pseudomonadati; phylum Pseudomonadota; class Gammaproteobacteria; order Lysobacterales; species Lysobacterales bacterium. The sequence goes on from JADCRD010000001.1 coordinate 923,679, forward strand.
TCGCAGCGGTTCAGATCGAACTTGATGTCGCGACCGTGGGTGGCGAGGCTGGCGAAGGTGAAGCGCAGCGCGTCGGCGCCGAAGGCGGGGATGCCCTCCGGGAACTCCTTGCGCGTGGCCTTCTCGATCTTCGGCGCGTCCTGCGGCTTCATGAGCCCGCTGGTGCGCTTGGCGACAAGATCATCGGCGCTGATGCCGTCGATCAGGTCGATCGGGTCGAGCACATTGCCCTTCGACTTCGACATCTTCTGGCCCTGCGCATCGCGCACCAGGCCGGTGATGTAGACGTGCTTGAACGGGATCTGGCCGGTGAAGTGGTCGGTCATCATCACCATCCGGGCGACCCAGAAGAAGATGATGTCGAAGCCCGTCACCAGCACCGAGGACGGCAGATAGCGATCGAAACCGCGCTCGGCCATCGCTGACGCATCCGGCCAGCCTTGGGTCGAGAACGGCCACAGCGCCGAGCTGAACCAGGTTTCCAGCACATCCTTGTCCCGGCATAGGGTGGGTCTTGACCCACCGTTCTCGGCCGCGACCTTGGTGTACGCCTCTTCCTCCGACCGCGCCACAACGATGTTGCCCGCCTCGTCGTACCAGGCCGGAATGCGGTGACCCCACCAGAGCTGACGGCTGATGCACCAGTCCTGGATGTTTTCCATCCAGTGGCGATAGGTGTTGATCCAGTTCGGCGGCACAAACTCGATGCTGCCGTTCTCGACCAGCTCCAAGCCGCGCTTGCCCAGTGTGTCCATGCGCACGAACCACTGGTCGGTGAGGTAAGGCTCGATCACCTGACCGGTGCGGTCGCCACGCGGCACCATCAACTTGTGCTTCTTCTCCTCCAGCAGCCAGCCCTCGGCTTCGAGGTCGGCGAGCACGATCTTGCGCGCGGCGAAGCGGTCGAGGCCGCGGTACTTCTCCGGAGCGACGTCGTTCACCGCCGCGTCGTCGGTGAAGATATTGATCATCGGCAGGCCATGCCGCTGGCCCACCGCATAGTCATTGAAGTCATGCGCCGGCGTGACCTTGACGCAGCCGGTGCCAAACGCCTTGTCGACATAGGCATCCGCGATGATCGGGATCTCGCGGTTCGACAGCGGCAGGCGCACGGTCTTGCCGATCAGGCTCACGTAGCGCGCGTCTTCCGGATGCACCATCACCGCGGTGTCGCCGAGCATGGTCTCGGGGCGGGTGGTGGCGACGACCAGGTAGTCGCGGGTCTCACGCAGGGTTTCGACGCCCTCGGCGTCGACCTCGACGTGCTCGTAGCGGACGCCGTCCGCCAGCGGGTAGCGGATCGACCACAGCCGGCCTTCCTCTTCCTCGCTGACCACTTCGAGGTCGGAGATCGCGGTCTTCAGCACCGGGTCCCAGTTGACCAGCTTCTTGCCGCGGTAGATCAGGCCCTGCTCGTAGAGCTTGACGAAGCACTCGATCACCGCCGCCGACGGCATATCGTCCATCGTGAACACGCTGCGCGACCAGTCGCCGGAAGTGCCCATGCGGCGCATCTGCCGCTCGATGGTGTCGCCCGACTCTTGCTTCCAGGCCCACACGCGCTCGATGAAGCCGTCGCGGCCCAGGCTGTCGCGCGTTTCGCCCTTACCTTCAAGCGCGAGATTGCGGCTGACCACCATCTCGGTGGCGATGCCGGCGTGGTCGGTGCCCATCTGCCACAGGGTGTCGAAGCCGCGCATGCGGTGGTAGCGCACCAGCGTGTCCATCAGGGTGTGCTGGAACGCATGGCCCATGTGCAGGGTGCCGGTGACGTTCGGCGGCGGCAGCAGGATGCTGTAGGCCGGGCCGGTGCCGCTCGGCATGAAGCAGCCGCTGGCCTCCCAGCGTGCGTACCAGCTCGATTCGAAGTCCTGCGGGTTGAAGCTCTTGTCCATGCGCGCGTTCGATGGGGCCGACTGCGCAAACCTGCGCGCGGCGCCCGCTCCGGGGTCGAAAGGGGGTGGCAATTGTAGGCGACCGGGCTGGGCCAGCGGCACGGTCGACAGCGGACGCCTCAATCCGCCCCACCCGCAGGCCGAACGCAGCGAGGCGCCGGCCTGCCATCCAAACTTCAAGCGTCTGCCATGCCGATGACACGGCGCTTGCGCAATCGGCCGCGAGCATGGCGGGTGAAGTCGAACGGCGCCGCGCCTTCGGCTTCGCCTCATTTCTTGCCGGAGCGCACCCATGCACTTTCTCCAGCGCCGCCCTGCGCGGCTGTCTGCTCTTGTCTCAAGTCTGTGTCTGAGCCTCGCTGCAGCGCTGGCCGCACCCCTCGTCCCGGTCGAGTCAGCGCAGGCGGCGCGCGAGGGCGAGTGCGACATCAACCCCTTCCCCGACAACAACCCGGGCCCCGGCAGCCTGCGCCGGCTGCGCCCGATCGAGCCGCCCGATCTCTCGACCTATGTGGTCAACCGCTCGATGGCGATCGCCTTGGGCAAGGCCCTGTTCTGGGACATGCAGGTCGGCAGTGACGGTGTGCAGGCCTGCGCCAGCTGTCACTTCCGCGCGGGTGCGGATCCGCGCTCGGTCAACCAGATCGCCACCGGTGGCCTCGACACCGCGCAGACCAGCTTCGAGTTGGCCGGCCCCAACCACGCCCTGCGGCCTGCCGATTTTCCGCTGCATGCGCTGGCTGATCCGAACAACCGGTTCTCCCCGCTGCTGCGTTCGGTGGATGACGTGGTGTCCTCGCAGGGCATGGAGCTGAACCGCTTCGAAGGCGCCGACCGCGGCGCCAGCGCCGATCGCGGCAGCCCGCTGGCGGACCCGGTCTACCAGGTGCACGGCGCCAACGTGCGGCGGGTGGAGCCGCGCAACACGCCGACGGTCATCAATGCGGCCTTTGCCCGCCGCTCGTTCTGGGACGGTCGCGCCGACCCCGTGTTCAACGGCGTCAACGAGCACGGGGTTCGCGATCCCGCGGCGCGAGTGGTGCGCGCGGATCAGCCGCAGGCCCCGCAGTTCGTGCAGGTGCGCATCGAGCCCGGGGCGATGGCCTCGCAGGCGGTGGCGCCCTTGGGCAGCGATTTCGAGATGTCGTTCCGCGGCCGTCGATTCCTGGACGCCGGTCGCCGCCTCGCCAGCGCGGTGCCGCTGGCGCGGCAGAACGTGGCCTGGGATGACAGCGCGCTGCGTGGCCTCACCCACAGCACTCCGGCGCAGCAGCGTCCCGGTTTGACCCTGCGCTACGAAGCCCTGATCAAGGCCGCCTTTCATCCGCGCTGGTGGAACTCGACCCGCATCGTGCAGGTGGCCAGCGACGGCAGCCGCAGCCTGCGCGCGCACCCGGGTCGGCCGCTGCGCGACAACGAGTACAGCGTCCTCGAGTACAACTTCTCGCTGTTCTTCGGGCTGGCGATCCAGCTGTACGAGAACACGCTGATCTCCGACGACGCGCCCATCGATCGCTACTTCGAGGGTCAGCAGGGCGCGCTCACCGCCGCCCAGCTGCGCGGCATGGCGCTGTTCACCAGCGAGACTGCGCCCACCGCCTGTGCGGCCTGCCATGCCGGCGCCGAATTCACCAACGCCTCGCTGCGCATCCTGCAGGGCGCCGAAGGCGAGCCCGGCGAGATCATCGAGCGCATGTTGAACGGTGAGTGCGAGACGGTGCTGTACGACCAGAGCTTCTACAACATCGGCGTGCGCCCGACGTGGGAAGACATCGGCCTCGGCGCGCGCGACCCCTTCGGAAACCCGCTGGCGGTGTCCGAGCTGTTGACCATGGACCCGGCCCAGGTGGCCAGCCCGGAGCTGCTGGCGCAGGCCTATCCGAACATCGCCAACCCGCCGATCGCGCGCGGTGAGCGCACGTCCACCATGGGCGCCTTCAAGGTGCCGAGCCTGCGCAACGTCGAGCTGACTGCCCCTTACTTCCACAACGGCGGCGAGCTGAGCCTGCGCGACGCGGTGCGCTTCTACAACCGCGGCGGCAACTTCCGCGAGGCCAACGTGCAGTTCATCGATTTCGAAATCGGCGCGCTGGGGCTCAGCGAGGCGCAGATCGACGACATCGTGGCCTTCTTGAAGGCGCTCACCGACGAGCGCGTGCGTCGACGCAGCGCGCCCTTTGATCATCCGCAGCTGTTCGTGCCGGATGGCGCGCAGCGCAGCGCGGAGGGCAGCGTGGTCCGTGACGCCGACGGCAGCGCCCGCGATCGCATGCGCGAGATCCCGGCCGTGGGACGCCAGGGCGGGGCGCCGCTGCCCGGGTTCCTCGAAGGCCTCTAGCCGCTCTATTCGAACGACTCCCTTCCCGGGAGTCGTTCGAGTCGGCGTTCCGGGGGCCGTGCGGCCTCTCGGCGAAGCCATCGCCCATGCGCTTGCTGTGTCGGCGCAGCCCTCCTTCGCCGGGCTAGCCTGGCGAAGGCTTGGACTCGTCGGCGTTGTCGCGCGCCAAGGCAGGCGCGCTCGCTGATCGAGCGCGTCCGCGTCGCTGAGTGCAGAGCACCCGGATCTGCGCTCAGTCAGCGCTGCGGTAGCGCAGCTGCAGACGCAGGCTCCAATAGGGGTCGTTCTCGCCTGCGCGATCGCGGCGCTCGACCTGCAGGGGCACGTAGAGGGCCTCCAGCGCCGCCTCCCAGCGGCCTGAGAGCGGCCTCGACAGGCCGAGCGCGACGTAGGGCGCCTCGCCGCTGCTGCTGAGTCGGGGGCGACTGATGAGATTGGCCGAGCGCGCCTGCACCTGCACGACCGGCTCGAACCGCGCCAAGCCCAGGCTGGCATGTCCACGCAGACCGCCGGCGGGGCCCCAGGCGAGGTTCGATTCGAGGGCGTAGTAGCGCATGGCGATGCGGTCGGTCGAGGCTTCGACGCAGCCGTAGCGGTTGACGTTGCGGTCGGGGTTGCCGGCGAGCGCACGCGGGCAGGTGATGTCACCTTCCACCTGGCCGTGCTGGCCGTGCAGGCGCAGATTCCACTGCCAGCGCTCGCGCTCGATGAGTGAGCGCCCCACGGCCAGTGCAAACAGATCGCGCGCGCGCGCGCCGTCGATGCGCAGCGGCGGCGTCCAGCCCAGTTCGGCATGCCAGCGCGCGGGCAGGGTGAGGCCGAAGCGCAGGCGCCCGAACACCGGTGATTTGTTCAGATCCTCATCCTTCAGCCCGCCGAAGCCCACCCGCTGCTGCGCCTTGCTCAGATGCGGGATGCTGCCGAGTTCGACGCTCATGTACGTGCGGCCCGGGCCCCCCGCCGGCGGGCCGCCGAAACCGGTCATCAGGGAGCTCGATGTCACCCAGGCCATGGCCCAGCCCTCGGGCGAATCGAAGGCCACCTGCTCGCGGCTGTCGTTGATCAACTGCGCCGATGCAGCGGGGGCCATCGCAAGCCCCAGCGCGAGGCTCGCGGCGCGCGCCAGCGCCTGCACGGGCGCGCGAACAGCAAACGGACAGCTCGGCATGTTCGGCTCCACGACAAAGATGCGCTAGAGTCTAACCAAGACCTGTTGCAGGCGAACGGCAGCACTGCCACG